>NZ_FNQA01000001.1:796078-1221397 GCF_900107445.1 Bacillus sp. 166amftsu
GGCATTATATTCGGCATTGGGTTGTTTTCCATCATTGGCATTATATTCGGCATTGGGTTGTTTTCCATCGCTGGCATTGTATTTGGCATTTGATTGTTTTCCATCGCTGGCATTATATTTGGCATTTGATTGTTTTCCATCGCTGGCATTATATTTGGCATTTGATTATTATCCATTATTGGCATCGTAATATTTGGTGGTGTTACTTGTGGAATAACAAGATTTTCTTTTGTTACATGCGGCGATACTATATTGCCTACATTTTCCTTTTGCACTTGCGGTGATACTATATTGCCTACATTTTCCTTTTGCACTTGCGGCGATATTATATTACTTACATTTTCTTTTTTCGTTTGCGGCGATATTATATTACTTACATTTTCTTTTTTCGTTTGTGGTGACACGATATTGTTAGACTTCATCTTATGAATTTGTGGAGCGATTAACTCGCTTCCTTTTTTTATTACATCTGAAATTTTATAATCTTTTTTAGGTTTGATTGGTGGTTGTGGCGGCTGCGGCAATATATTCACTGAAAACTTTGTGCTTACTTTTCCCGCGGGTTTCTCTATCTTTTCTACAACTTGTGGCTTTTCAATTACAGCCGGTTTTTCAACGACAGGCGGCTTTTGAATAGGTACTTCTTTCTGAATTGGTTTTTCTTTTTGTATTGGCATTTCTTTCTGAATTGGTTTTTCTTTTTGTATTGGCATTTCTTTTTGTATTGGCATTTCTTTCTGAATTGGTTTTTCTTTTTGTATTGGCATTTCTTTTAGCGGCTTTACTTGCATTTCTTTTTGTGTTTGCTGCATAGCTGGTTGCTGTGTAATTGGCGCAGATTGATATAGTGCTTCTTCCTCATCTTCTATTCCAAGCGGCGTAGGTGTCGCTGCAAATTCTTTTTGTTGTACCTCTTTTACATATTCTTTTGGAGGAGCTGAGCCAGCACCCATATTTTTTTTCACATGCACACTGCTAGATGGCACTTTTATTTTCATACCTGGCATAATCAGATCTGGATTACTGAGCTGTGTATTCGCCTTTTTTAACGTTTCAAAATCTACTCCGTACTTTTTCGAAATTTTCCAAAGGGTATCCCCTTTTTGCACGATATGAATTTTCAAATTTTCCCCCTCCTGTATTACTTATCTATGAGCAAAAGTAATATACAATGAGACTATCCTCTATGGTTTAACCCTCTTGCTCTTACCATCTAGTCGTACACACTATTGCACAAATATAAAAAATACAATGATTCCCTCAACACAATGTATGACTACAATTAGCTAATTATGTTTAATAAAAAAACGACGGAAATCCGCCGCTTTTACACACGCTCTAACATACGATTTAAGGCAAGGACTGCTTCTTTTGTCACCTGCTTATCTACTTGAATCACATTGACTTCTTCTCCGTGCTCTATCATTTCTAACGCCCATAATAAATGTGGTAAATCAATACGATTCATCGTTAAACAAGGACACATAAAAGGATTTAATGAAATAATTTCTTTATCCGGATGCCTATGAATAATTCGGTTTACTAAGTTCATCTCTGTACCAATCGCCCATTTGCTACCAGATGGTGCTTGTTCAATCATATCGATAATATATTTTGTTGATCCTGCATAGTCAGAAGCCACTACCACCTCATAACAGCATTCTGGATGGACAATAATACTCATATCGGGATGATTTTTCCGCACACTTTCAATATTTTTAACAGTGAAATTTTGGTGAACAGAACAATGACCTTTCCATAAAATCACTTGTATGTCCTCAATCTCTCCATCGTATTCTAATGAATCTGTATGTGGATTCCAAACCGCCATTTTATCTAATGGTATACCGAGGTCATATGCTGTATTTCTTCCTAAATGTTGGTCTGGCAAAAAGACTAAACGCTCTTTTTGAGTAAATGCCCAAGACACCATTTTTTTAGCATTGGAAGACGTTACTGTTGCACCACCATTCCGACCACAAAATGCTTTAATAGCTGCTGTAGAATTGACATAGGTCAATGGAATCATCGTATCTCCAAATAACTTTGTCAGTTCTTTCCAAGCTCGTTCTGTTTGTTCAATATCCGCCATGTCCGCCATGGAACAGCCGGCACGCATATCTGGTAAAATAACAACCTGTTCATCTGTCGTTAACATATCTGCTGTTTCAGCCATAAAATGTACACCGCAAAATACAATATATTTTGCCGCTTTATTGCTAGCAGCCACTTGCGCAAGTTGCAATGAATCTCCCGCAGCATCCGAAAATTGAACGACTTCATCTTTTTGATAATGATGCCCTGGAATAAATAACGATTCCCCTAATTTTTCTTTAATTTCACGGACACGCTCTTCCATCTCTTGTACTGACATCGTTTGATAACGCTCTGGTAACATCGCTTCAATTGGCTGAACCTTCTCTAAAATACTCATAAATAATCTCCCCCTCTAACCCTATCGCCTTAAACTTCAATATTAAAGCTAATATCTAACGCTCCCGCAGAATGTGTTAATACTCCAAGTGAAATGTAATCTACCCCTGTTTTACCGTATTTTGATAAATTTTCAATTGTAATACCGCCCGATGCTTCTGTCACAATTACACTTGGAACAATTTTCGAGAACTCATGAACTTCTTCTGGTGTGCGATTATCGAACATAATAATATCTGCTCCAGCAGCTACAGCTTCATGCACTTGTTCTTTCGTTTCTGTCTCCACTTCAACCTTCACCATATGTCCAAGCTTTTCTTTCACAGATGTAACGGCTTTTGTAATAGATCCAGCAAAAGCAATATGGTTATCTTTAATCATGACACCATCATATAATCCGAAGCGATGGTTATACCCACCTCCGCAAACAACCGCATACTTATCAAACATGCGAAGCCCTGGCATCGTTTTTCTCGTATCACAAATACGTGTATGATTACTTTCTAGCGCTCGAACCGCTCTTTGCGTCATCGTCGCTATGCCGCTCATGCGTTGAATAATATTTAAAATTACACGCTCTGCTGTTAACAGAGATGCAATTGGCCCTTCTACACTTGCTAAAATCTCCCCTTTTCCTACCAAATCTCCGTCGTTTTTATGAAATGTAATTTGGATACTTTCATCTAATAATCGAAACCCTTGTTCAATTACTACTCTCCCTGCGAATACCCCTGTATCTTTCGCAAGGAACGTTCCCTTTGCCTTTAAATTTTCAGGAAAAATAAGCTGAGATGTTACATCTCTTTCCCCAATGTCTTCTAGAAAAAAACTTTCTAATGCCTTTCTTACCTTTAACACGTTCATACAATCCCTCTTCCCCTCATTACACAAGTTGTAATTTTTTGTTAGCATGAATAATTTCTTTCGTGAATTTATTTCGACTTGGGTAATCACCACGATAATGACCACCGATGCTCTCTTTTCTTTGCAGTGCCGCTTCTGTAATGAGCTGGCAGACCGTTAGCATATTCATAATTGTTATATCTTCATTTGTAAGAACTTCATATTGCGTTTGAACACTTTGTACACGATACTGCTCCAACCATTGTTTTGCATACAATAAACTCTTTTCTGTTCTGACAATCCCCACGTACGTCATCATATATTTTTGTATCTCTTTCTTCATAGGTAACTGAGAAACTTGAGATATTCCATGTATTCTTTCACAACTGCCTTCTCGTCCTTGTACTGGATGGGCTAAAATATGCTTTCCAATTCGTTTCCCGAACACAAGACCTTCTAACAATGAATTACTCGCTAAACGATTTGCACCGTGCACACCGTTACAAGCTACTTCACCTACAGCATATAAATGCGAAATAGATGTTTCTCCATCACAATTGGTTTTCACACCACCCATATGAAAATGAGCGCCTGGAACAACTGGAATTCTATTTTGTTTTACATCTATACCATTCTTTTTGCATAATGCCGATACAGTAGGAAAACGCTCTTCAAAGTTTTGAATAGACGAAATATCCAGGTGTACACTTTCACCTGCAAGAAGCTGTTCATGAATCGCACGTGCTACTACGTCACGCGGTGCAAGATCGTGTTGTGGATGTACGTTCAACATAAAACGCTGTCCTTTTTCGTTTAACAGAACAGCGCCTTCACCTCGTACCGCTTCTGAAACAAGTCCGCAGCAACGCCCGTCTACATAGAGCATCGTTGGATGAAATTGAATAAACTCTAAATCAACAAGTTCTCCACCAGCTCGATACACGATTGCTAGTCCGTCGCCTGTAATCGTTTCATCGTTAGACGTAAATGCGTACACGCCGCCAACACCGCCTGTAGCTAATACAATTCGTTCAGCATAGTAACGATGTATATTTCCTTCGCTATCTCGGGTCAACACACCCCTACATGTATTATTTTCTATAATTAAATCGAGCACCATTTCTCGCTCCACTACTGTAACGTAAGGAACTACTTCTTGAATCAAATGCTCTAATAAGTTTTTTCCTGTCGCATCTCCCCCAGCATGTAAAATACGTCGTTTTCGATGCGCGCCCTCTTTTCCAAGGTGAGGTCCTTTTTTATCACCATCAAATTTCATCCCATTTGCAATGAGCTTATGAATCTCTTTTGGCCCTTCTTCAACTAAATATCGAACTGCTTCGTCATTGTTATAACCACAACCAGCTGCTATCGTATCTTCATAATGATCACTCGCATTATCATAGGTAGCTACAGCTGCTGCAATTCCGCCCTGCGCTAAATGCGTATTGTTATTTCGTCCTGTTTTCTTTGTGATAATCATCACATTCTTTTCGTGACAAATCTCTTTCGCAACACTAAGTGCCGCGACACCACTTCCGATAATTAAGACATCTGCCCTTGGCATAATTATTGCCTCCTAGTTTACACTTTTCAACTGTCTTGACACCTATATTTACATAGATTTAAAATAATGACAAGAGTTTTTTAGAAAGTGGTATTTTCACCAAGGAGTTTAACGAATTTTTCACGGAACTTTAAAATAAAAACGAATATAACTCCATTATAGAGAGGACTATACATTATGATATACCTTGACTATGCAGCTACAACACCAATGAGCAAAGAAGCGATTGAAACATACACAAAAGCAGCAGAGCAATACTTCGGTAATGAACAAAGCTTACACGATATCGGAGGAACAGCTTCGTCTTTACTACAAGTTTGCAGGGCATCATTGGCACAAATGATTGGTGGAAAAGAACAAGGTGTATTTTTCACAAGCGGTGGTTCTGAATCTAATTATCTTGCAATCCAATCACTCTTAAACACAAAAAGTGGTAAACATATACTTACAACACCAATGGAGCACGCATCGATTCGCAGCTATTTTCAATTTTTAGCGCAGCAAGGTTACACAATTACCGAAATCCCTGTTGATTCATATGGGCTTATCGATCTAAGAGCATTAGAAGAGGCAATTACAGAGGATACAGTTTTAGCAAGTATTCAACACGGGAATTCTGAGATTGGAACAATTCAACCAATCTCAGAAATTGGAGAAATACTCAAAAAGCGTAATATTTTATTCCATACAGATTGTGTTCAAACATTTGGTAAACTCCCAATTGATGTGACAGTGATGCAAATTGATAGCCTTTCTATTTCCGCGCATAAAATTTATGGACCAAAAGGTGTAGGAGCTTGCTATATAAATCCACAAGTCCGTTGGGAGGAAGTTTTTCCTGGAACATCTCATGAAAAAGGATTTCGTCCCGGTACTGTCAATGTTCCTGGCATTGCTTCTTTTCTGACAGCAGCAGAGCATATATTAGATAATCATGAAGAAGAACAAACTCGTTTCAGGCAATTGCGCTCCTATTTTATCGAGCAATTACAGCCTCTACCTCTTGAAATTCAAGTAGAAGGCCATTCTACTTCTTGTTTACCTCATATCATTGGGGTTACAATAAAAGGAATCGAAGGTCAGTACACAATGTTAGAATGTAACCGTCATGGCATCGCGATTTCAACAGGAAGCGCTTGCCAAGTCGGCAAACAAGAGCCTTCAAAAACAATGCTTGCAATTGGAAAAACGTATGAAGAGGCAAAACAATACGTCCGTTTTTCATTTGGACGCCACACAACAAAAGAAAATATTGACACAACCATTCATGCACTACTCACAATTGGAAATCAATTTTATAGAGGTGTTAAATTATAATGAAACAAAATGACCAAAAAAAAATTTTAGGTGAAGAAAGAAGGCAGCTCATCCTGCAATGGCTCCTTGCTGCGAATGAACCATTATCTGGGAGTGAATTATCTAAAAAAACAAATGTCAGTAGACAGGTCATTGTGCAAGATATCTCTTTACTGAAAGCACGAAATGAACCAATTATCGCAACTGCACAAGGATACTTATATTTAAAGCCACAGACGAAGCAGCAGACTTTTGAACGTGTCATCGTCTGCCAACATAAACCAGAGGAAGTCCGCCAAGAACTAACAACGCTGGTCGATCACGGCGTTACGATTAAAGATGTAAAAGTAGAACATCCTGTATACGGCGACTTAACAGCTTCTATTATGGTGAGCAACCGTTTTGATGTGGAGCAATATTTGCAAAAGATTGAAGATACAAATGCTTCCTATCTCTCTCAACTAACTGATGGTGTTCACTTACATACAATTGAAGCAGATTCCCAAGAGAAATTAGATGCAGCTTGTGATGCGCTAGACCGAGCTGGATTTCTCGTTTATTAATGTAACGCACAGAGTTTTTTCAACATTCTCTGTGCTTTAATTTACAAAATGATATAATATTGAAATCAATTGTAAAGGAGAGCAAATATGGGAATTGAACTCGTTCACTTTAGCATTGGCAAACCGAAACAAATGAAATATAACGAAGATAAAGAAATGGTAACAGGGATTTGTAAAGAGCTTACTGAAGAATCGTTTCTTTCAAAAGATGGCTTCCGTGGTGATGATGTAGCTGATTTACGACATCACGGCGGACCTGATCGCGCCGTTTGCGTTTATCCCTATGAGCATTACGCACTTTGGGAACAAGAATTTCAAACATCGCTTCCAGCTTCTACATTTGGCGAAAATATTACTGTCCTAAATATGTTAGAACGTGATGTTTGTATCGGGGATATCTATCAATTAGGTGAGGCAATCATTCAAGTTACACAAGCTAGAGTACCGTGTAGTACCATTTCAAAAAGGCTCGGCATTCCCGGCATTTTACCGCGCATTGTAGAAACGGGTTATACTGGATATTTATGTCGCGTTCTTCAAGAAGGTATTGTTCGTCAAGACTCACAAATAAAACTATTAGAGCGCCATCCAAATCAAGTTTCCATTCTATTTTCTAACGAAGTATATTTTCATAGACGGAAAGACAAAGAAGCAATGGAAAAAATTATTGCTGTTCCAGAATTAGCAGAAGTTTGGCGTGAGCAACTAACAGATCGCTTAGCAAAATTAAAATAAATCCCACCACATATGCGATGGGATTTATTTTTGTTTTACTATAACCAATAAGACGAATAACTCCCAAGCACCGTTACAGCAAAACCGAGCGCTTCAAGCTCCATCGTCACACCTGGCAATAATACGTCGTCATATGCTTTATCTACATCTATTAAGAAAAAGTAATTTCCAAGGCCTGTTTTCATCGGGCGGGATTCAATTTTTGATAGATTTAATTTTCTCCATGCAAAAGCTGATAATACTTGATAAAGTGCTCCGGCATAATCAGCAGGTAACGTTATCATAATCGTCGTTTTCTCTCCGCGGTTCTCACCATTTCTCGGCAATAACGCTTGCTTCTTTTTATGTAATACTAGGAAACGCGTATGATTGTTTTTATGCGTATGAATATTACGCTGAACAATTGATAACCCATATTTTTCCGCTGCTGCTTCATTTGCAATTGCAGCGATCCTTTCTTCCGAATGTTCTTTTACATATTGCGCAGCTGCACTTGTGGAAGTCATATCTCGAACCGTTACACCTTTTAATTCTTCATTTAAAAACTTATGACATTGCGCAATCGCATGTGGATGAGAATGTACAGCATACACTTCTTTCCACATCTCTTCATAATCTGGATGCACAAGTAAATGTTGCTGAATAGGAACTGTAATTTCCCCTACAATAAAAAGCGGTTGTTCATGCACAAGATAATCAACAGTAATATTAACAGAACCTTCAATCGCATTTTCTAACGGTACAACTGCAAAATCTACATTTTTATTTGCTGCTGCATCTATACAATCAGGAATTGTACGATATGGTACATGCTCTGCTTCCGGAAAAAAACGACTCACCGCCATATTTGTAAATGTTGCTTCCGGTCCTAAATATCCAACTCGAATCATCGTCGTTTTCCCCTCTTCTTCGTTTTTCTTACTGTTATACCATAATTATTTATATTCTTCTATATAAATTTCGAATATTAAAAAAAGACTAGCATCAGCTAGTCTATATGTTTTCTATATTCTCTTTGAGCAAAGAAGAAATAAATGATGCATGCGGCAATATAAAACATAATGAACAAGCATACTTTCCTAAATGATCCTTCCATAAAGACTGTATTATGAAACGTATATAATGCAACTGCGCTATGTATACTCCCTACTACAATAGGCGCAAAGAATAACATACTTAATTGCCAACGAGAAATTTCCCACACTTCTTGCTTTGTCATTCCGAGTTTAGAGAGGGCTTCATATTGCTTACGATCCGATGAAATATTATGAAACCATTTAAAATATACAATGCTACATGAAGTAAGAAAGAATAATATACTAATAAATGAGCCAATAAATAACGTAAATTCACCTACCTCTTTCATATTCACATATAGTTCCATATTGTTTCGAAATACGCTACTCTTATCTTGCTTTATATATTTACGTAAATCTTCGTTGAATTTCTTTGTATCTTCAATATTATTTAAGGTGTAACCTCGGTAGACGATTTTTTCTACATCAGGAATCGTCGCTTCTATATGATTAAAGTCTTCATCATTCATAACAAAAAATGTACCATTTATTTGTGAATTATGATAATTGAATTGCGCTCCTTCCTTTTGACCGTTAAACGCATATTGATACGATTGTCCAAATACATGTAGTTGAATTTCTTTTTTATTATATAAAGCGGGTCCATTATATTCATTATAATAAACTAGCGTAACCGTTCCCTTTTTTGGATTATATGCTTTCTGCTCTTGCTTTTTTGCCTCTTTATTGTATTCACTCGCTCTTATAAGGGTGGCTTCTATACTTTCGTTTCGAGATTGAAACGTTGTTTGCAATCCTACAAAGCTTGTATATTGAAATTCATCATACCCATGCTTATGTAATAGATTTTCTACCGCATCTTTTTCAAAAACTTCATGAGAATGGATACCTTTTTCTACATATGAAAACGATTGTGCTCCTCCGTCTCGCCACATATCTTCCATGCCCGAAAAATATAAGAACACCGTACCCGTGACTGTAACAACAACCGTCGTTGCCATAGATAAAAGGAAGAAGAAACGACCATTTTCTTTCATTCGATGTGATAGCTGATTTACTATAAACAAATACGGATACGTATACATTATTTTTTTATTTCGCTTTATCATTTCTAATATTTGTGTAACACCGTGTGTAAATGAAAAGTACGTTCCAACAGAGGTTAATATGACAACTGGAATAAAGTATAATCCCATCGTTAACATCGTCGTTTGGAAAGCTAAACTATAGCCAATCACTAAACAGGAAAATCCAAATAAACACAGCCATTTTGAACTTTTCGCTTCTCTTTTATCTGCTCTAAACTCTTTTAATAGTCGAATAACCTTTATATTCCATATACGTAAAGCACTTATAAATGATAGAACGAAAAAGACGATAGTATATATACTAAGCGTTATAAAAATCGCTTTCGCATCAAAAATAAGAGTTAACTCTTTCGGAAGACGAAGGAGCATACTAAATACCATAAAAAAGAGTTTTAAAAATATCATGCCAAGTCCAATACCGAAAATATTAGCAAAAATCCCAATCAACATTTGTTCGGTCATTATCATTCCTATTACCTTAGACTTCGTCGCTCCCATTAACATATATAATCCTAATTCTTTTTTGCGCGCTTCTATAAATATAGAAGTAGAATACAAAATAAATAAAATAAAAAAAGAGACAATAATAACGTTGCATACAATGAGCCCCAATCGCACATTTTGATACCACATCGTCTCTTGCATGTAAGGATGGACAATTACGGACATATATGCATAAGAAGCAAATATCGCAAAACAACTGCTCAAGAAAAATACTTTATAATTTCGCCAATTTCCCCTTACATTTTGTATCGCTAGTTGCCTGATGTTCATCTACTTTCCCCCTGTAACCTGTTACACACGTAAAAAGCTAGAGGGTTCCCTAGCTTTTTACATGTTTTAAATATCCTCTTTGTGCAATTGCAAAATAAATTGCTGAAGCTACAATATACGCTCCAATGACAATTGCACCTGATTTCCATAAATCTAAATAAAGCATCTTCCCTAATGTATGAAGAGCAAACCCGCTATGAATAGCCCCTATAAGAATCGGGATAAAGAAAATAGCTCCCATTTGGCGAAGTGCGATTTTACGAATTTCTTTATCTGTCATACCAATTCTCTTTAATGATTTAAATTGGATACGATCTTGTTCCTTATCGTTAAACCATTTAAAGTACGTCATACTGCAAGCAAAGAAGAAGAATAGTACCGCTACGAAGAAACCAATGAACATTGTAATTGCACCTTGCTCTTTTATCGCTTTATACGTAAGAATGGAATTGTGGAAATTCTCTTGTTGTTCTTGTGCAATTTCTTTTTTTAAGTCTAGTACAAGATCTTCTGTTTCTTTCCAATCTTCAATATAATATCCGTAATATTTCGTCTTTTCTTCATCTGATACACTCTCTGCATATTTCACAAAGTCTTGATCATTGACGATAAGATACCCTTCATCATTAAAAACAGACTGCGAAATTGGATCATTTAGCTTGATAGACTGCTTTTGTCCGTTCAGTGTAAACTCAAATGGCTTTGTACGATCTATCTTCACAAAATCATTCATCATATCAAGTAAAACCATCGTTGCACTTCCTGGTGCATTATGAACTTCCTCTTTCTTTTGCTTACGCGCTTCTGCATTATATTCTTTTTCTGTGATAATACCTAAAGGCATCTCATGCTCACCATTAAACATTACTATTTTTTGTTTTGCAGGAAGTTTTACATATGTTACTTTTCGCGCTTCTTCAAATCCATGTTTTTTTATTAACTCTTGCGTTTTTTCTTCACTTATGACGTTATGCGTATTTACTCCCTTTTCTATATATGAAATAGCATGAGGAGTACCTGCTACTGTTTTATAACTCATATCTTGAAAGAATACGTAAAGCGTCCCAACCGCTGAAGAAACAACAGCCGTAATAATAGAAATAACGAAAAGAAAACGAGCATTATCTTTCATTTTATAAATAAGATTGCTAAGCACAAACATATTTGGATATGTATAGAATGATTTTTTTCGTCTTTGTAATGCTTTTAATACAACTGTACTTCCTTGTGTAAATAGTAAATATGTCCCTCCAACTGTTAATCCTACAATCGGCAAGAAGTACATAAGAAAATTCATAAGCGTCACTTGGAAACAAAGGACATATGCGACAATAATACATAATACCCCAACTACACATAACCATGTGAATGCAAACGGTTCTACTTTTTGCTTTCTCGCTTCTCTTAATAAATCAATAATTTGTAAGCGTCCTACCGTCCAAACACTAAACAATGCTAAGACTAAAAAGAGAATAAAGTATACGCCAGCTGTAATAAGAACTGCTTTTCCATTCCATACGAGCGGAAGTGTTTTATCAATTTTTAATAATACACCTAATGCTTGGAAGAAAAGTTTTGAACAAAGCATTCCAAGACCAATACCTACTACAATTGCAATACAACCTAACATCATTTGCTCTAGTATAATCATTCGGCCAAGTTGAGCCTTCGTTCCACCTATTAATGTTAATAAACCGAACTCTTTTTTTCTTGCACGTAAAAACGTTGAATTAGCATATAAAATAAAGAGTGCTGAGAAGATAACCACGATATAATTCATAGATTCTAATCCTTTTGTAATCATCGTCCTCATGCTAATATTACCGTTTACGACATCTGGATGATAAATGAAAGAAGCATACATAAAAAATACTACAATTGATAAACAACTGCTAATAAGAAAGGCTTTATAATTACGCCAATTTCCTTTTACATTATTAAGCGCGAGCTGGCGAAAGTTCATGATATTCCCCTCCTAGCATCGCAAGTACGTCTAAAATTTCTTGGAAAAAGGTTTGCTTCGTTTTTCCTTTATGTATTTCTGAGAAAATTTCTCCATCACGTATAAATAAAATACGTTCGCAATAGCTAGCCGCTACCGGATCGTGTGTTACCATTGCAATTGTCACTTTCTTTTGCTCATGTAAATCTTGTAGAGCACCCATTAAAGATTTTGCAGACTTAGAATCTAAGTTCCCAGTTGGCTCATCCGCTAAAATTAATGTTGGATCGTGAATGATTGCTCGTGCAGCTGCCGCACGTTGCTGTTGTCCACCCGATACTTCATATACCTTTTTATTTAAAACTCCTTCGATATTTAAAAATTTCGCAATCTCTAGCACCTTTGCGTCAATTTCTTTTACAGGACGGTTTGCCATTACAAGTGGTAAAATGATATTTTCTTTAATAGATAACGTATCAAGTAAGTTGAAATCTTGGAAGATGAATCCTAAATGTGTACGACGAAATTCTGCTAATTTTGCAGCTCGCATTTGACTAATTTCTTCACCGTTTACATATACATGACCTGAAGTTTGTTTATCAATTGTCGCTAATAAATTTAAAAGCGTTGTTTTCCCACTTCCTGAGGGACCCATAATCCCTACAAATTCGCCTTCTTCAATTTTAAAATTTATATCATGTAAAGCAGTCGTTGCCACTGAACCTTTTGATTGATACACCTTCGTTAACCCTTTTACTTCAAGAACACTCATTTCTAATCCCCCTATGTGTTTTCTTCTTACATTTACTATAAAAAAATTGAGAAAAAGAAACGAGTGATTTCCCTTACAAAAACATTTGTTATCTTACAATTTTGTCATTTTTCTCATCAACACATGATATTCTTCGTCTTTTGCAAATTGAAATGTGAATGTTGTGCTTTCCCCTTCGGTCGATTGCACGTAAATTCCGTGATGAAGATTATCACAAATCTCCTTTGTAATATATAATCCCATCCCTGTTGCTTCTCTCGTTTTACGACCATTTATCCCCGTAAAAAACGGATCGAATATACGCTTTACATCTTGCTTTGGGATACCAATTCCATTATCACGAATATGTAATAAAACTTTGTGATCCCTCTCTTCAATTTGAAACTGAATTTCCTTTTTCTCTACTTGTGAGATTTTTGTGTACTTAATTGCATTCATAACAATTTGACCTATGGCAATGCTAAGCCATTTTCTATCAGATGCAACCATACACGTATCTTCTTCAAACATTAGTTTCGGATATACAGAAGATTGAATAAACGATTTTCGATTTTGGTTAATAATATCTCGAACAACATCTATTACGTTCACTACTTCTACTTTGTAATCTTTCGCAAACTGCTCTAACCTTGCCATATGTAATGCTAAATCTAAGCCATTTAAAATGCGGTTATTTTCTTCGCGAATACTTTCAACCGTTTCTCTAGCTTCCCGATGTTCTTTACCATATTTCTGCAGCAATAATTCAATAACTGAAACCGGTGTTTTCATTTGGTGAATCCATTGATTCATAAAGATCATTTGCTGCTGCTCTTTTGCATGCTGCTTATGAATTTCATCCATATATTGCTGTCTCAGCAATGTGAACGCTTCTACGATCATTTCTTGCTCTGACGTATAAGAATCGTCAATGAGTAAAGAATCATGTAACGTATGTCCTCCAGCAATATATTGTTCTATCCTTTTAAAAAATACACTTCTCTTTCGATAATCGTAAATGAGGTATACGATAAACACGACTGTTCCTAATAAAAGTCCATATACCCATGTTCCCAAGTCAAGTGATCTCTTTTCTAAAAGACTTTGTAACTGTAACACAAGCCCGAATAAGCAAAGACTTACAATATAAGAAAGGATTAAAGAAAATCGATCTATGAAGTAACTTTTAAGCTTCATGCTCTTCTCCCCACTCTGTAAGAAGCGCATAACCATACCCACGTTTTGTTACAATTGCATTTTTAATACCAAGCTCCTCTAATTTTTTCCTTACGCGTTTTACGTTCACAGTTAATGTATTATCATCAACAAAAGCTACTTCATCCCATAGCGCCTCTAATAACTCTTCACGCGTGACGTATTGATTAGCCTGTTTCATTAAACATTCTAATAAGTAAAATTCATTTTTTGTAAGTTCAGTTTGTTGACCTTTCCACTCTACTGTGTGCTGTGATGGAAATAATAACAATCCATTCACGCCTAAACAATCGCTTTCTGCCGTAGAAGCATACTCCCCATATCCTCGGCGCAATGCACTCTTCACCTTTGCCATTACAATGTCTAAATGAAACGGCTTTGTAATATAGTCATCCCCGCCATTCTCAATCGCCATCACTTGATCCATTTCCCCTGTTCTTGCAGAGACGAAAATAATGGGTGCATTCGATATTGTACGAATTTGACGGCACCAATAGAAGCCATCAAAGTATGGCAAATTAATATCAAGTAACACTAGATGAGGATTTACTTTTACAAACTCATCTTTTATGTGACGTAAATCAGTCACCCTGAATGTTTGATATCCATATCTTCCTAAATGTTCCTCTAATATTTCTGCAATTTTTTCGTCATCTTCTACAATTAATATTTTATACATATACTCCCTCTCCCCTTGTTTCTTACTACGGAGTGACCATTTCTTACATTCTTCCGAATTTTAAAACGAACATATATTCATTTTGATTTTCCAACATACAAAGACAATGAAAACAAAAGAAGCCTCCTTCTGTCTTCACATGGTATGGGAAAAAAGGCTCTAACCACTTCCACGCTCAACCGGACTCTTCCTACCACACAAAGTTTTCCAATCTTTATTTCTATAGCTTTATTTACACTCCTTTCTCCATTATAAAAAAGACTGCCGTATTTTGGCAGTCTTAATCGATAAATTCAAACTCATATTCAAGAATTTTTACAATGTCACCGTCTTTTGCACCACGTGCACGAAGGGCTTCATCAATACCCATTCCGCGCATTTGACGAGCAAAGCGACGCACAGATTCATCACGTGAGAAGTCCGTCATCTTGAATGTTTTCTCAATATCGTAACCAGAGATAACAAACGTACCGTCGCTTTCACGTGTAATTTCAAATTTAACACCTTCAGTTTCAAATTTGTACATTACACTTGCTTCAGATTCGTCTACAACATCATGTACTGGGAATTCTGGTGTTGTTTCCACTAAGTTTGCTACTTCAAATAATAGATCACGAACACCTTGTTTTGTTACTGCAGAGATTGGGAAGATTTGAACTTCGTCTCCTACTTTCTCTTTAAATGCTTGTAAGTTTTCTTCTGCATCTGGCATATCCATTTTGTTTGCAACAACAACTTGTGGACGCTCTGTTAAACGCAGATTGTACTCTTTTAATTCAGCATTGATTGTTACATAATCCTCATATGGATCACGGCCTTCTAAACCAGACATATCAATCACATGCACGATAACACGTGTACGTTCAATATGACGTAAAAATTGATGTCCAAGTCCAACGCCCTCATGTGCTCCTTCGATTAATCCAGGAAGGTCAG
Source organism: Bacillus sp. 166amftsu (assembly GCF_900107445.1). NCBI lineage: Bacteria > Bacillati > Bacillota > Bacilli > Caryophanales > Bacillaceae > Bacillus > Bacillus sp. 166amftsu. The sequence continues at coordinate 811,938 of NZ_FNQA01000001.1, forward strand.
CCATAACGAAGCTGCGGTTATCACCAGTTTCAACAACACCAAGATTTGGAACGATTGTTGTAAAGTGATATTCTGCAATTTTCGGACGTGCTGATGATACAACGGATAATAATGTTGATTTACCTACGCTTGGGAATCCAACAAGTCCAACATCCGCTAATACTTTTAATTCTAAGATTACATCACGTTCTTGACCTGGTTCCCCGTTCTCAGCGATTTCTGGCGCTGGGTTCGTTGGAGTGGCAAAGCGTGAGTTACCACGGCCACCACGACCGCCTCTTGCGATAACTGCCGATTGCTCATGCGTTACTAAATCCGCAAGAATTTGACCCGTTTTTTCATCTTTTACAACTGTTCCTGGTGGAACTTTTACGATTAAATCGTCAGCTTTACGACCATGTTGACCTTTGCTCATCCCGTGTTGACCGCGATCAGCTTTGAAATGACGTTGGTAACGGAAATCCATTAATGTACGTAAGCCTTCGTCAACAACGAAAACAACGTCTGCACCTTTACCGCCATCGCCACCTGCTGGGCCACCCTTCGGAACATACTTCTCACGACGATACGCAACCATTCCGTTTCCACCGTCGCCGCCTTTTACATATATCTTGACCTGATCTACAAACATTATTTCACCACACTTTTTTCAATTGGTTGTAATATAACCGAGACTTCATCATCTCGCACTGTATAAGAAATGGAATACCATTTATTGTTTTGGTTCGTAAGCCACGTTTGTAGTTCGTCTACATTCGTTAGCTTACCACGAAAATCAAAAAAGAAACGAGCATTCTTCGCGTTACATTCAATTGTGATACAAACATAATTTTCAACATAAACGTCTAAACTATGCTGAAGTATTGAGAAAAATTGATTCGTCCATGTACATACAGCCTCATCGACATGAGATAAGTTATGTAGTTCTCCTAATACTTCGTACTCCAATAAGCACGGTTGCTGTTTCCAATTATATGTTAAAATCCACTCTGAAAATAGAGGCATCGATAGCTCCATCAGATAGGATTCTTGTCTCGCTTCTTGGACAAAACGATCGATGAGCCCATGAATCTCTTCCACTCTTCCAAGTGAAAGGTTTCCTTTAATCATCTGCATACGATTGAGCCAATCATGTCTTGAATGACGCAACGCATCTATAATTGTCCATTTTTCTTTCATTCAGATACCCCTTAATATAGAAAAACTCTAACCTGCACCCAGGTTAGAGTTTTCCGTGAGTTTCTTATGCTTCTTGAGCAACAGGATATACGCTCACTTGTTTGCGGTCACGGCCAAGACGCTCGAAGCGTACTACGCCGTCAACTTTCGCGTATAAAGTGTCATCGCCACCACGACCAACGTTAACACCTGGATAAATTTTTGTACCGCGTTGACGGTAAAGAATTGAACCACCTGAAACCATTTGACCATCTGCGCGTTTAGCACCAAGACGTTTTGACTGAGAGTCACGACCGTTCTTTGTACTACCTACACCTTTCTTAGATGCGAAAAACTGAAGATCTAATCTTAACATACGTTACACCTCCTGCACTTTTTCTATTAAACGGATATACTTTCCGTAATCAAGTTCGATCGTCTTAAGCGAAACAACTAATCCTTCTAAAAGTGTTTGTGCTTTTTCCATTGTATGAGCGTCTAAATCATTAGGCAATTCATACGTTAAGAATCCGCCATCACTTCCGAGTTCAATAGTTGCCTGCACATTACAAAGTACTTCCACTGCATTTATAGATCCGAACACAACCGCTGTTGTTCCGGCACAAACAAGATCTTGTCCGTGCGGCGCATAATCGGCATGCCCAGTCATTTTAAATGATTGGATACTTCCTAATTTCGTGCGACTTATCGTAATCTTAATCATCTTAACCAGAATTAAGCGTTGATTGCTTCAACAACTAGCTTAGTGTAAGGTTGACGATGACCTTGTTTCTTACGATTGTTCTTTTTCGCTTTGTATTTGAAAACGATGATTTTCTTAGCACGACCGTGTTTTTCAACTTTCGCAGTAACTGTTGCACCTTCTACAACTGGGCTACCAACTTTCACGTTTTCGCCACCAACGAAAAGAACTTTGTCAAAAGTAACAGTTTCACCAGCTTCAACATCTAATTTTTCAATGTAGATTTCTTGACCAGCTTCAACTTTGATTTGTTTTCCACCTGTTTCGATAATTGCGTACATACTTGCACCTCCTCATAATTACTAAGACTCGCCAAAACGAGGTAGACATAGAATGTCTTTTGAGAACCTGTCTTGTGCGGTTGTAGCATATAGCAGTTTAGGTGCTATAAACTATAACATAGAGATGTTATCATGAAACATAGACGATTGTCAATAAATGTTCTGCTAACTATTTTTTTCGCTCCATAATTTCTTGCTTCGTTCCAAACCGAACGATTGCATATTTCTCCACTTCTTCATCCTTGAAATAAATTTGAAACGGTATATTTTTTTGTAATTCTTTTTGTAAAAATATTTTTTGTACTCCTGCTCTTGCTGCAATTAACACAGCTTCATCCTCTACACTACTATATGTAATAAGCTCTCTTTCCAGCTCGTATGCAATAGTTTCATCGGAAATAACATGCCCTGTCGTTTTGCACTGCGAACAATCTTCTAGTAATACATCACGCAGGGAGTGTTTCTTACGCTTACGTGTCATTTCTAAAATACCGAGCTCTGTAAATCCGAGAACACGTGTATATGTACGATCCCTTTGAAGTGAAGAAATGAGTTTCTCTCTTACTTTTTCCCTATCTTCTTGTTTTTTCATATTAATAAAATCAATTAAAATCATACCACCAATATCACGCAGCCTTAATTGGCGAGCAATTTCTTGCGCAGCTATTTCATTCGTCCGTAATACCGTATCTTGCAAATTCTGCTTTCCAGTAAATTTACCAGTGTTCACATCAATTACCGTCATTGTCTCCATTTGTTCAATAATTAAATAAGAACCATTTGATAGCCACACTATTTTTTGTAGTGCTTTTTCAATTTCACGTTCTACACCATAGTGACTGAACATAGAAGTTTTTTCATTGTAAAACAAAACCTTCTCTTTCCCTACTTTCTCTTGCAATTCCAGTACTATACTACGTGTATCTACAATTACTTTTTCAATTGTTTCAATCGGATTTTCTTTAAATAAACGGTCTAAAAACGTTGCTGGGCGATGGAGTAATGCTGGTGCCCTTCCATGATCTTCTTTTCTTTTTAATTCCTTAAACAGATCTTGAAAATGTTGCATTTCAATCTGCACTTCATCTATTGCACCTTTATCACAAGCTGAGCGAAAAATATATCCCCCGCTTCCTTCTAATTGAATTTCAAGCAATTGTTGTCGTTTTTTATTATTTTTTATTTTCCGGGAAACAGCACGCATCTCATCATAAGGCATATAAACGACATATTTCCCGGTAAATTCTACATTCGCTGTTAATTTTGGGCCTTTTGCATCAATTGCTTCTTTTACCACTTGTACGAGCAGAGCTTGTCCTTCATGTACTCGGTATGATGATGGCACATCGTCATAGGAGAGATATGCATGTTTTTCTAAACCAATATTTACGAAGGCTGCATTCATCCCGGCAATCGTTCGCACTACACGTCCTAAATAAATATGCCCAACAATCTCTTGCTCTTGATTTCGTTGCCATAAAAGTTCGACAATCTCTTGTTTTTCCTCTACAGCAACTCGTTTTTCCGAACCAGTGTAGTTGATGTATAACGTTTTCAAAATACTTTCCTCACTTTTTCATTTTCTTTTCTTCTTACAATATAAAAGGTTAGTGTCCTCGTCAACACTAACCGATTAACTCTTCTACAGATGAGGTTGTTCGTTTTTCGGTAAAATAAGCATAAAGCAATTCATTTTCGTCTAATGTATAATGTTCCTTATATTTTCCATGAACAATAATCGAGTGCTTATACCCTCTCCGGAACTTTGTGAAAATCGTGTATAATTGATCCTCCGTTCGCACCTCAATGGGAGCGATTTTTTCAATATCACGCTTGTTTCCATAATAACGTTCTAATAAAAAACGTATAAACGCATAACGCCGTTGCTTCCATTCTTGATATAGAGAAATCGCTAAAAATAAAAGAAGCATCCACATCATAATACTATTGCTATTCCAAAGGAGTTGCCATCCTAATATCACACTAAAAAAAACACATGATATTTTCATCATTTTCTCATGCGCTTGTAAATAAGGGAATTGGCGCGACAAAACATTAAACAATACTTTCCCACCATCTAGTGGCCAAATTGGAAGTAAATTAAACCCTAAAATAATTAAATTGTTCCATACAAAATAATGATACAGTTCCTCGCTAAACCATCCCATCCTAACTAAGACGTAAGCTAGCCCAATCATCCATACATGTTGAATAGGTCCCGCTATTACAACGATTAATTCTTCCTTTAATGGCTTATTCCCATGTTCCTCAAGCTCCGCCACCCCGCCAAACGGTAAAAGTTGTATTTGCTTGATTCTCCATTTATAATAAGCTGCTGCGAAGGCGTGCCCAAGTTCATGAATCAAAACGATACAAAATAAAAGTAGTAATTCTTTAAAACGCGCCGTCAAAACTCCAATCGCTATAATTCCCCAAAACAACGGATGCACTGTAATTTTTGACAATACTTCACTATATTTATTCAAATGAAATCACCTGAATCGGATCAATAAATTTTTCATTCTTTTTGATCGCAAAATAGAATTTGCCATTTTTGTTATCCGCATTACTCTCAACTGTTCCAATCTTTTGTTTCTTTTCAACATAATCATATAATTTTACAGATGTCTCCCCTAAATTTCCATACCATGATTCCGTGCCATCTGCATGTTGGATCTCAACTATATTCCCAAATCCCTCTTTCTTACCGGCGAAAATGACAACTCCTTCATTTACAGATTCAACAGCTGTATTCACAGCTGTTTGCACAAATACACCTTGGCCATCTTTTTGAAATTTTTGCATGACTTTCCCCGAAGCTGGAACTGCATAATCTTTTTGCTGCACTGGTTGCTTCTTTTCATTCGCAGGTAGAAAAGCAAGTGGTTTTCCAAATTGATCTTCGTACCATTTTGATACAGTAGCAAACTGAAATTCTTCTTGCATAACTTGTTTTACAACCGTTCTTGCTCCATCCAAAGAAGCTGGTGCATTTTTAAATAATATAGCTACCGAGAGAACAAGAATCGTCGCTAATAAAAATTTAAATAAAAATACTTCCTTTCGAAAAAAAGGATACACCTCTTTTTCACCCTCTTCAATCAAAATTGTTTCCTCATCCAAGTTCTCTTCAGAAAAATATCGTTCTTCCTCGAGCCTCTCTTTCTCTTCCCTTCTCTTCGCAATCCGTTTTTTAATATCTTCTACCCGTCTATTCCTCATTCTGTCCCCTTCCTTTTTTACCTCATTTTTGCATCAGAAGTGAAACGCTAATAATCAAAAAGTGCTCTATTTACCAAACTTTATACAGTTTGTACATATGTATGAGCCCTAGAAGGAAGATATTCATGAGAAGAAAAAAGAAAAGCACTTCGCATATATGCGAAGTGCTCTTAACGAATTCCAAAGAAATTCTTTACTTTTGTAAAAACAGATAACTTCTCTTGTTCAAACGCTTGTAAAGGTACAGATTCACCTAGCAAACGCCTTGCAATATTCCGATAAGCTAATGATGCTTTCCCACTCGGCTGCAACGCTACAGGCTCACCTGTATTTGTAGCACGAATAACTTCATCATCATCCTCGACAACTCCAAGTAGCTCAATCGAAAGTGTACGTACAATTTCATCTACATCTAACATATCCTGCTCATGTAACATATGGCTACGCACACGGTTAATAACAAGTTTTGGTGGTTCAATATCTTCTTTTTCTAAAAGCCCAATAATACGATCTGCATCACGCATAGAAGATACTTCAGGTGTCGTTACAACAATTGCTTTATCTGCACCTGCCACCGCATTTTTGAATCCCTGCTCAATACCAGCAGGACAATCAATTAATATGTAATCATAATCTTGACGTAATAGTTGTATTAACTCATCCATTTGTTCAGGAGTTACCGCTGACTTATCGCTCGTTTGTGCTGCAGGTAATAAATAAAGCTCATCAAAGCGCTTATCTTTAATCAGAGCCTGAGGTAAACGACAACGACCTTCGACGACATCAACAAGATCAAATACAATACGATTTTCTAGCCCCATTACTACGTCTAAGTTTCTTAGACCAATATCCGTATCAATTAAACATACTTTTTTTCCGGATAATGCTAAGGCTGTACCAATGTTTGCAGACGTTGTAGTTTTTCCTACTCCGCCTTTTCCAGATGTAATTACTATTGCCTCTCCCACAGCTATACAATTCCCCTTTCTAACTTTGTTAAATTAGGTCTAAGATGAGTGAGAAGTTGCAGGCGATCGACAACAATGTGATTGTTCTCATCAATATACGCACATTCTGCCGCCTCTGCTCCGTCTTCTTTCTCTTCCGGAGCCCGCATTGTCACATCACTAATTCGAAGTTGCATTGGATTCATAACAGATGCTGCAATCACAGCATCTGTATCCCCATAATATCCAGCATGCGCAATTCCTCGTAATGATCCAACGACAAAAATATTTCCTCCAGCGATAACCGTTCCGCCTGGATTGACATCCCCAATTAATAATAGGTTTCCTTCTACATGCAATACTTGACCTGAGCGAACAATTTTGGAAACAGGGACAATTTCTGTTTCTTCTTTCCATGCTTTTGCTTCAGCTTTTGTTATAACATCGCTCTCAATTGAATCTACAACAAGATTTTTTTTATTTCGAATCAAAGTGCGAAGTTCTTCTTGCTGTACCTCTGTCAAATAGCGATTGCCAACTTTAACATGTACTTCGATTAATGACCGTCCATCACCATCGTAATAGTGGGTGGAAAGTTTTTCGTCCAGTTCTTGCAGTAATTCAGAAAATGAACAGCAATCATCTAAATGTAATGTCAGTCCATCTTTTGTCCCTTTTATCGTTACATTCTGTTGCTTTTTTTCCACTAAAGTTCACCCCAACGATTCAATTCGACATAAAATCAGAAAATCCTTTTTTCTTTTTCTTCCATCGCTTTTGAAAGACGTAAAAGATATCGTCTCAGTGGGAAACAAACTAGCAATAAGAAAATTCCATTTAACAATAAAGTAGCAAGGAGACGATCTGAGAAAAAGATATGCGCTGGTACATGAATACGTCCTAGCAAAGTTAAAAATCCATATACATAATACTCTAATGCTGCAATACCCGTTAATACAATAAAAGAAACAATAAATAAGTTCAATTGTAATACTCTCATCGTACTATAAACGAGATATGCTAAGATTGGATAAGCAAATATGTATACCCCTACAAGTTCCGTATATACAGTATCAAATAAAAAACCGAATAATAGTCCGTAGTAAATACCTTGAAGAGGACTATAATACACAGTAATAAAGCATAAGACAATCATAAAGAAATGTGGCGCTGCTATACTGTCTTTCCAAAACAATGCTGTTGGAACTACAGTAGAAAACATATTTTCGAATAAAAAAACAAAAAGAAGCAGCAGAGGAAGAATTGCTCTTTTTAAAATAGCCATATCTTCTCCCCCTTACTGTTCTAACGCTGCTGAGGGCATAACTCGTTTTGTAACCATAACATGGTCCACATCATTTAAATCCGCAGCAGGTTTTACATAAGCTGTTTGTGTTAATCCATATTCATCTGGTGCAACATCTACAATTTTCCCAATTACAAGTCCTTTCGGGAAAATATCACTTAATCCTGATGTTACAACTGTTTGATCTTTTTCTACCTTTACATCAGATGGAATCTTTGTGAAAACAAGAGTTTGTTTTTCCTTGTCGTATCCTTCAATTAATCCAAAAATACGCTCTTGCCCTTCTACTACAGCAGAAATACGATTTGTTCGATTCAGTGAGCTCAATAACTCCACAGTTGATGTGAATTGAGACACACTCTTCACTCTTCCGACTAACCCTTTTGAAGTCATAACAGCCATATCCTTCTGAATTCCTTGCTGCGCACCTCTATCAATTGAAATCAAGTCATACCACTTGTCTGGATTTCGTGCAATCACTGTAGCTTGAATTGGCTTATAGTCACGAAGAGAATCTTTTTTATCAATCACTTCACGAAGTTTCGCATTATCTTTTTCCAAATCTTTTACTTTCACGGATAATTCCGCATACTTATCTAATTTTTCTTTTAGTGTTTTATTTTCTTCATACGTGCGCTTTACATCTTCTACATTCTCAAAGAATCCGGCAACATAGTTCGCTGGCTTTTGGAATACACGCTCTACAACACCGACAGTATCTTTTACAAACTGCTCTGGCCATGTTAGATTTTTTCGTTCTTTCAATGAGATTCCAATCAATGCCACGAGAAGAATAATACTAACTAGCAAAACAATTAATCTTTTGTTTAAGAAAAACTGTGGCACGTTCACACCCTCTTAATTTCATTGATTTTTATTCAGGAATATTATCGAGCTGTTTTGAAAAGGTCGATATTATCTAAAGCTTTACCTGTTCCAATCGCTACACAGTCAAGTGGATTTTCTGCAACAAGAACTGGCATTTTCGTTTCTTCACTAATTACTTTGTCCAAGTTACGAAGTAATGCACCGCCTCCAGTTAATACAATTCCACGGTCCATAATATCCGCAGCTAATTCAGGTGGCGTTTTTTCTAATGTATTTTTTACTGATTCAACAATTGCTTCTACTGTGTCTTTTAATGCATCTGCAATCTCTTCAGGTTTAATTAATACTGTTTTTGGTAAACCACTTACTAAATCACGACCACGGATTTCCATTGGTTCAACACCTTCTGGCTCGCCAGCAGATCCGATTTCCATTTTTAATGCCTCTGCTGTTCTTTCCCCGATCATTAAATTGTAGTTCTTCTTAATGTATTGAATAATAGAATCATCCATGTCATCACCAGCAACACGAACTGATTGACTTGTTACAATTCCGCCTAAAGAAATAATTGCAACTTCTGTTGTACCACCACCGATATCAACAACCATACTACCAGTTGGTTCCCAAACAGGTAAGTTTGCACCGATCGCCGCTGCAAATGGCTCCTCAATTGGATATGCATCGCGCGCACCCGCTTGGCGAGTTGCATCGATTACTGCACGTCTTTCTACAGCAGTAATACCAGATGGCACACATACCATTACATATGGCTTACGAGAGAAAAATCCATTTGATTTTTGCGCTTGTTGGATATAGTATTTCATCATTGTTGCTGTTGTTTCATAGTCAGCAATTACACCATCTTTCATTGGACGAAGAGCTACTACGTTTCCTGGTGTACGACCAATCATTTGTTTCGCATCGCCACCAACTGCAACGATTTGTTTTGTATCCGTTTGTAAAGCTACAACTGAAGGTTCACGTAAAACTACACCTTTTCCTTTTACATATACAAGAGTGTTCGCTGTTCCTAAATCAATTCCAAGATCACGAGTAAAACCACCAAATCCAAACATATTATCTATCTTCCTTTCTCATTTCACGGACTCATTTTCTTACTTTATATTTATAATAAAACAGTACGTTTTTATATTTTCTATCCTTTATTGTAAGCGAATGCCTACAAAAAACTCATAAATCACATTATAAAACAAAATAAGTAAAAAGAATAGTCTTAAATATGACCTTTTTCTTTTAAACTCACGAATTTATGGTCACCTATAATAATGTGATCAAGGACTTCAATTCCAATAATTCTCCCACATTCCACCAATCGCTTTGTTACTTCAATATCTTCACGACTCGGCGTAGGGTCTCCTGAAGGATGGTTATGCAGACATATAATAGAGGCTGCTGCACGGCGAAAAGCTTCTTTGAACACCTCACGGGGGTGCACAATTGAGGCACTTAGACTTCCAATAAACACAGTCTGACGGTGCACGATTTGATTTTTCGTATTTAAGTATAAACAAACAAAGTGCTCTTGTTGTAAAAAACGCATCTCTTCCATCATATAACTAGCACAATCTTCTGGACTCCGAATACTATATCTGTTTTGGTACTCTAAACGTACCATTCTTCTTCCTAATTCAAAAGCAGCGATTAACTGAGACGCCTTTGCTACTCCTACTCCATGAATGCTTGTCATCTCTTCCATTGTAGCATCTTTCAACATTCTTAATCCGTCAAAATGATATAAAATTTGATCCGCTAATGTTAGAACAGATTCTTCTTTAGAACCCGTTCTAAGTAATACTGCAAGAAGTTCCCGATTCGATAAATTACTTGCTCCTTCTGCTAATAAACGCTCCCGTGGTTGTTCTTCTTTCAAAACATCACGAATACCGTTCATATGTTCACTCCTTTTTCAATTTTTCGCAAAGAAAACCCCATGCAATTTTAAGCATGGGATGCATCACTATCGAACTGTTTTAATTCACGAATAAGACGCGCAATTGGTAAACCCACTACACTGTAGTAGTCTCCTTGAATATGATGAACAAAGATGGAACCTTTCCCTTGAATACCGTAACTTCCTGCCTTATCAAGTGGTTCTTTCGTCCCAATATACGTATCAATCTCTTCTTCTGTTAGTTCCCAAAATGTAACTTCCGTACGTTCATAGAAAGTTACCGTTTTTTCTTTTGAAATGAGCGCAACACCTGTATATACTTCATGTGTTTTCCCTGACAGTAATTGCAACATTTCCTTTGCCTCCGCCTCATCGGAAGGCTTTCCAAGAATACGTGACTCATATGTAACAATCGTGTCTGCTCCTAACACTATACCATCCTCATGATTTTCTGCTACAGCAGAAGCTTTTTGCAAAGCAAGCGACATCACGATATCTGAAGGTGACGAATACGCACCGATTGTTTCTTCTATTTCACTCACAACAATTTCAAATGGTACATCCGCTAGTTCAAGTAATTCCTTCCGGCGTGGTGAGCCAGAAGCTAGAATAAGTTTTTTCATATTTTCTCCTTTCTTTCTTGCACGTAACAGAAAAATATAACTTAATCGTATCAAATGAATATCTTTCCCACAAATTGAAAAAAATATCATTTTCTTTTCAGGAAATTGACTCTTCCCTTTGTATACGACTATATTCTGTACACAAAAAAAGCACTTTGATCTAAAATACAATCCAAAAGAAAAGAAAGAAGTCTCGGCACTTCTTTCTTCTCATTTTATTATCTTACTCTTTTGCTTTGTGCGAAACCACTTTTTCATAAGAAAGCAAACCATCAATGATAACTTGATTCAATTTAGCTACTGCTTCTTTATTAGTTTGCCCTTCTTTTATTGTTTGCATAGCTACTGATGCATACGTATATATTTTTTTTACATCCTCACGCTTAATTGATTTCCCCTCTTTTTCAATTGCCTTCCATTCCTTTTCAATCACTTCTATTTCTTTCGGATTACTTTTACTTCCAGGTTGTATACTAGTCGAGTATTTTACAAAATGAATGTATAAGGACTGCAACTTACTTAACAATGGACCCGATTCTTTATCATTTTTCAGCAATGCCCGGTCTGTAATTTCCCATTTCTTTTTCAAAACTGATATACCATCTTTCTTATATTGTTCAATCAATTTCTCTGCGGATTGCTCGTCACTAGAAATTCCAACTACAAGTGAATATTTATCATCCATCGGTTTAATCGCTGCTACGCCCCCATTATCTTTCCACTCCTGAGTAGCTGCCTGTCCTTTTTCTTCAGAAGAATAGAGACCTCCTTGCACGAAATATAAGGTGATCGGTTCTAAAGCACCTGCATTTACCTCTTTCGGTTTTTCTGCTTTTTTCTCTTCAGCCGTTACTTCATTTCGCTCTGCTTCATGATTCTTTTCTCCACTTGTCACCGTAGTTTCCCGAACTGTACCTTGCCCCGTTAACAAGTGAAGCATTCCCATCCCTAACACTGTGCCAATAATGATCGCGGTAGCAACTATAACAATAAAAGCATTATTCCATTTCTTCCGGTGCTGTCTGATAGATGGCAACTTATTTTTTTGAAACGGCACTACATTTTTCGGTGTTTCACTCTCTACTACTATCCAATCAAACTCATCTTTTTCCTTCTTCTTTTCTTCATACTCTGCTTCCGTTCCATTTACTTTAACCGAGATTGTTCGTGATTGCTTGTCCATACCCTCACACCTCACCTCTTATCATTGTCCGCATCATAACATATTCACTTCACAAAAAAACGAGATATTTGTCGGAGAGGTTCGTCAAATTGTCCCATATAGTTATCCTATATGTATGCATTTGACTTCATTTGTAGAACAAAAAAACTAGGGTAGCCGCTACCCTAGTTTCTTTCACAAATGTATTTTCGAACTTCTGAAATGAAGTAAAGAGAGCCCGTTATGATGAAAACATCCTTTTCTTGAAGAGCATTCAATTTCGTATCAATAGCTTCTTTCCAATTCTCAAAAACTTGTTTTGTTTCCTTACTTGAATAAGAAGCAAGCTCCTTAGCAGAAATCGCACGATCAAATGTGAATGTTGTAAAAATCATTTCATCTGCAATTGTTTCTAATTGTCCTACCATGTTATTCAGCTGCTTATCACCAAGAGCCGTAAATAAAACAATGACATTTCTATCGCTATAATGAGCCTCAACTGTTTTTACAAGACTTGCAATTCCTTCGGGATTATGTGCACCATCTATAATTACGTCAGGTTTACTTTGTAGTCGTTCAAATCGACCAATCCAATATGCTTCACTTAATCCTTCGCGAATATGCTCTTCCCCCATTAAGAATGATAGATATGTTTTAAGGTACATAACTCCCATCAGCGCCAATGCCGCATTTCCTACTTGATGACGCCCTTTCATTGAAATCCGAACTTCCTCAAAAGAAGAGAACGGACAAGAGAAATCAAAGAGCTCTCCATCTTCATCAGAACGCTGATGCGCTGCTGTAAATTGCTTTCCGATTTCATAAAGGTTTGCATTTTTTTCTTTGGCAACCTTCTGAATAACCCCAAGTACTTCTTCATCCTGTGCGCCCGTAATAACAGGAACACCTGATTTAATAATCCCTGCTTTTTCATATGCAATTTCTCCTAGCGTATTACCTAAAATATGCATATGATCATGACCGACATTTGTAATCATCGTTAGTACTGGATGAATAACATTTGTAGAATCAAAACGACCTCCAAGCCCTGTTTCAAACAAGACGATATCACAGAAGTTTATTTTACCGAAATAGCAGATTGCCATGACCGTAATAATTTCAAACTCTGTTGCTTCTCCTAAATTTGTTTCATCTAACTTTTCAACAATTGGTTTTACCATGTTTACAAGCTCAGTAATTTCTTTATCTGCAATTGATGTCCCATTCACACTAATTCGTTCATTAAATGTTTCAATATATGGAGACGTAAATGTCCCAACTTTATATTTTTCTGCCTCCAACATATAACGCATATATGTTAAAGTTGAACCTTTTCCATTTGTTCCTGCAAGATGAACACATTTTATATGACGCTCTGGATTTCCAAGCTCTTCTAACATCCACTGCATTCTCTCTAATCCTGGTTTAATACCAAACTTTAATCGGCTATGAATCCAACCTATTGCTTCTTCGTATGTATGTACCACTTGTGCCATTCCCCTTTCAAATCCAAAAAAGAACCAAGGCAAGAAATCACCTTAACTCTATTATACGCAAATAAAAGAGACTCACCAATATAGTGAGTCTCTTTGGAAAAACTTTTATTTTTGAAGATCAGCTAGACGTTGGCGAACTGCTTCGCGTTTTTCTAAGTAATCTTGCTCTTTCGCACGCTCTCCTTCAATAACTGCTGCTGGAGCTTTTGCTACGAAACCTTGATTTGCAAGTTTCTTCTGTACACGTTCTACCTCTTTATCGAACTTCTCAAGTTCTTTTTCAAGGCGTGCTTTCTCTTCATCAAGATTGATTAAATCAGCTAACGGTAAGAACAACTCTGCACCTGATACGATTGCAGTCATTGCTTTTTCTGGTGCTTGTAAATCCGTCTTAATCGTTAATTCACTTGGATTACAGAAACGCTCGATGTAAGAACTGTTTTTCGTAAGCTGAGCTAAAACTGTTTCGTCTTTTGCTTTAATCTGCATTTGAACTTTTTTACTCATTGGCGTATTTACTTCTGCACGGATGTTACGAACAGAGCGAATGATATCAACTAGAAGATGCATTTCAGCTGCCGCTTCTTCATCTTGTAAATCTTCGCGAACTGTTGGCCATGCAGCTACTGTAATAGATTCACCTTCATGCGGTAAGTGTTGCCAGATTTTCTCTGTTACGAACGGCATGAATGGGTGTAATAGACGCATCGTTTGGTCTAGTACATAAGCTAAAATAGAACGAGTTGTTTTCTTCGCTGCTTCATCTTCACCGTATAATGGTAGTTTTGCCATTTCAATGTACCAGTCACAGAAATCATCCCAAATGAAGTTGTATAACGCACGGCCAGCTTCACCGAATTCATATTTATCCATGTTACGTGTTACACTTTCAATCGTTTCATTTAAGCGAGTTAAAATCCACTTATCTGCAACAGATTTTTCACCAGTTAAATCGATATCTTCATATTGCATATCATCCATGTTCATTAATACGAAACGAGATGCATTCCAAATTTTATTAATAAAGTTCCAAGTAGATTCTACTTTCTCCATGCTAAAGCGTAAATCTTGTCCTGGTGCACTTCCCGTCGATAAGAAGAAACGCATTGCATCTGCACCGTACTTATCGATAACATCCATTGGATCAATACCGTTACCTAGGGATTTACTCATCTTACGCCCTTGCTCATCACGAACTAAACCATGAATTAATACATCCTTAAATGGACGCTCTCCTGTAAACTCTAAACCTTGGAAAATCATACGAGATACCCAGAAGAAAATAATATCATAACCCGTTACAAGCGCATCTGTAGAATAGTAGCGTTTGAAGTCTTCATCATTTTCATTTGGCCAACCAAGTGTTGAGAATGGCCATAACGCTGAGCTAAACCATGTATCAAGTACGTCGTTATCTTGATTCCAGTTTTCGATATCTGCTGGTGCTTCTGTACCTACGTATACTTCACCAGTTTCTTTATGATACCAAGCTGGAATGCGATGTCCCCACCATAATTGACGAGAAATACACCAGTCATGAATGTTTTCCATCCAGCGTAAGTATGTGTTCTCGAAACGATCTGGTACGAACGTTACTTTTTCTCCTTCTTTTTGTTGCAGAGCAACAGCCTTTTCTGCAAGTGGTGCCATTTTTACGAACCATTGTGTTGATAAGTAAGGCTCAACAACTGCTCCGCTACGCTCACTATGACCTACCGCATGCATATGAGGCTCGATTTCTACTAATACGCCAGCTTCTTGCAAGTCTTTTACTAACTCTTTACGGCATTCAAAACGATCCATACCGTTATATTTACCAGCTTTTTCATTCATTGTACCATCTTCGTTCATTACAAGAATGCGTGGTAAGTCATGGCGGTTACCTACTTCAAAGTCATTCGGATCATGAGCTGGAGTAATTTTCACAACACCTGTTCCGAAATCTTTTTCTACGTACTCATCAGCAATAATCGGAATCTCACGGCCTACAATTGGAAGTGTAACTGTTTTTCCGATTAAATGTTTGTAACGATCATCTTCCGGATGAACTGCTACTGCTGTATCACCAAGCATTGTTTCTGGACGAGTTGTTGCAAGACGAATATGACCAGAACCGTCTGTTAACGGATAGTTCATATGGTAGAATGCACCTTGAACCTCTTTATGAATTACTTCTATATCAGAAAGAGCTGTGCGTGTTGCTGGGTCCCAGTTAATGATATACTCACCGCGGTAAATTAAACCTTTTTCGTATAATTGAACGAATACTTTATTAACCGCATCAGATAAACCTTTATCTAATGTGAAGCGCTCACGCGTATAATCTAATCCTAAACCAACTTTTCCCCATTGCTGACGAATGTGAGAAGCATACTCTTCTTTCCATTCCCATGCCTTTTCAAGGAATTTCTCACGGCCAAGATCGTAACGTGAAATACCTTCTTCACGAAGTTTCGCTTCTACTTTTGCTTGCGTTGCGATGCCCGCATGGTCCATACCAGGAAGCCATAATACATCGTAACCTTGCATACGCTTCGTACGTGTTAAAATATCTTGAAGTGTTGTATCCCAAGCATGACCTAAGTGTAGCTTACCTGTTACGTTTGGAGGTGGAATTACAATTGTATACGGCTGTTTTTCCGCATCTCCTTTTGCTTCGAAATATTGGCCATCAAGCCACCATTTATAGCGGCCTTCTTCAACGGACATATGATCATATTTAGTTGGTAAATTCTTTTCCGTGTTTGACATTATTTTCCCTCCTTAAGAATAAAAAATGTCCCTCATCCAAAAAGGACGAGGGACATCGTGGTACCACCTTTATTTACAAACAAATTCAAAATTTGCTTATACTCTTAATTTGATAACGGACAGATCCGTCTTTTCCTAATGAGAATGAATCCGTTCAGAAAAGATGCTCCAGGGCTACCTTCTAACATGACTATCTAGAGAATCTCACAGCTAATAATTCTCCTCTCTGCAGACGTTTAATGTTATACTCTTCCCCTTCAACGCATTTATATAATTGTTATTTATTATATACAATAGTGTAAAAAACGAAACCATATTCGTCAAGATAAAAATATTTTTCAGCATTTTTCTACAATGGATAGATGCTATACTTTCCTATTTGATAAAAACAACCTATAATCATCAATCAGCTTAACTATTTTTTCTGTAATATATATGAAAGTCTGCAGCACAAGCACCTTAGGTATTTACCCCGCATACTGTAATATTACCCCTTCATCTTTTAAGATTCATGTACGGCAATAGCCTTTCTATACGGAGGAATGATTATGCGACGTTACAAACGCACCTATAATTTTTCAGCCCCTTCATGGGTTAGAAATTTGCAAACCATATTCGCTGATTTTGCAATTCCACTTACTATTTTCCAAGGAATTCGCACTTTACTACTTCCTACCTTTTTAGACTTTATCATCCTTATCATCTTTGTTGTAGCTACGATTCGCTTGCATTTTCAGCCGTAGCCTCAAGATACTTGAGACTACGGCTGTTACTCATTCCCTTGCTGCGCTGCTTGTAATTGTGAAATAAAATATTCTATATTACTTACAAGCCAATGCGCTTGTTGTAACATTTTCACACCTTGAAGTTCTTGCTTTTCACTACGACTCTGCTGTTTGCTTGTATAAGATTGAATTTGCCGAATAAATGGAGAAGGATATGTTAGATAAGCAAACATAAGAAGTTGCTCTTCTTTCGTAAACGGAAAATTCTTTTGATACACCTGATACCATTCAAAACGATCGTTTCTCGCCATTGGGTATGTGTTCAGTGAGCGGGAATAAAAACGGACAAGATCTTGAACTGGTGTCGCAAACTGAGATTTTTCCAAACTAATAAAATAACCATTTCGTTCATAATCGAATAAAAAATGCTTCATTGATACATTACCATGGATAAAAGAAACTCGTGTTTTTTCTTTCTCTTTCATCACTTCATGCCACTCTGAAAGCTGTTTCGTTGCAAATTCACGTGCTCTCATCACGTGATGAAAATACGTACAATACTGTAGTTCAAACGGAGACATATACCATTTCGCCTCAGATTCTACAAGAAATTTCTCTAAGAAATCCCCATCTTCCTCCCAACGCTCAGAGACATTTTTATAATGCTTCTCTAACGTTTCTTCCGTATATGATTCTTCTTTTACCGTCCTTTGGTGAAGCAGCGCTAACGTCTGAAACATTTTGTGATATTGATCATTGTCCTCTCCACTTCCTTCAGCTCGCTCCAGCCAGGGCATTAAATAATAACTATATGTTTCATCGTTCAAAATGTGATTCCCATCTATTGCATGGTAAATGGGTGCATAATGTGTAAATCCCTTTTCACGCAAATATTGAATATGATACATTAAATGATTTCGCTTCAATCGATGAGATGGTAATTTTTTTAATGCATATGGCCCTTGATTCGTATAAATTTTTATGATACTTCCGTGCTCTTCCATATGTTGGACATCTAATTGATACCGCTGTACGATCGGTGCATAACGATCCCGTAATTCTATATCCATACGAATGATCCTTTCTCATTCAAAAACGTAAAATAAAATTCCTTTTAACTGGAATAACCGATTTCTATAGAAATGCAGATTGAAAAACCGACATAAAGCCTAATCTTTAAGTGGAAGAAAGCATTAGAAGCCGTCAGTTCCTTTTTTCGCCCCATACCACGTGAGAACAAAAGGTGAAGATAAGTGGGGATTCATCCTCCTGCTGGGGACCCTCACGCTATCTTCCTCATTTCCATCTAAATCTTGAGGTGAGGATCTTACTGCCCGCTCATAGCAGGATAAACTAGGACGAAAGAAAAGAGGTGAGTGAAGAATCCTCTTCACTCACTTTGTCTTTGCTTTTGGCACAGGTATATATATAATTTGTCCTGTAGTTAAATACACATCATCTGTTTGGTTCACGCGATGTAAATGCTGGACAGTCGTTTCATATCGCTCCGCGACCGATTCAATTGTATCCCCTTCTTGCACAAAATACATACGTAATTTCGTAAACTCTTCTTCCGGCTCTTTCGTAAATAATTTTGTTAAGTATAATGCATTTTCATCTCGTTGCGAGTAGGATGCTTCCTCTTGCTCTTCTTGTAATTTCTCTGCTTGTTTTTTCTTAAAATCCTTCCGGCCGAACAATTCAAACTGTGGGGTAGTTTCTTTCACTTCTTCCCTTTCTTCTTCATGTCCTTCTAGTAGATGTTCTTCCTCTTCTAATTCTTGTTCTTTGCGCTCCTCTAATTGAAACGGCTCAAATGCATAATCTTCCCATCCGTCTGATTCTGTATGAACTACTACTTCCTCCACTGATCCTTTATCCTCATCCACCACTTTTGTTTCCTCAGCTCTACCAACTTCCACATTCTCCATTTCTTCCTCTTGTACTTCATACTGCATTCTCTCGTCCTCGCATAAACCAGAAATCGATATATCTGCTAATAGTTGCAAGCAACCATTTTCTTTTAATTCATAATCAAATTCCTCAATGGAAACATACAATTCTTCAACTTGTTTCACTCGGTTTCGCGGAATCGAAATTTCTAACGGAAAAGAGTGTACAAGTTCGTTGACACCATCTTCTCTCATTTCTACATAATCAATGGATTTCGCTGGAGATACGTCTCTTAATGAAAACTCAACCTCATCTTTCCTTGCAACATATTCCCCTGTTAAATCTAATTGCCCTCTCACAATCACTTCGTATTCAAGCTCTTCTATCTCAACGTCTGGATCTAACGAAATTGACAAAAGTTCTTCGACTTCCTGTCCTTTTTGGAACCAAACCGATTCTTTCAATGAAAAACGTAACGAATGATTTGTTGTCACTTTTTTTCCCCCTCCCAAACTGTATGTCATTACAGATTTATGTGCATGAGAGTCATTTTATGAGTAAAAAAAATCGAACTGCATACATGGGATTCTGATTGATTTTTTTCATATATCAGCTTTCCAACAATATCCCCATAATTTTCAGCTATATATAAAAAAGGTTGCCAGGATATGATCCCTGACAACCTTTTTACTTTATGCTTTTAATTTTGACATTGCAATTTCTGCCGCTGCAATCGTTGCTTCAATATCAGCATCACTATGTGCTGTTGATAAGAATAAGCCCTCAAATTGAGAAGGTGGTAAGAATACACCTTGCTCTACCATTTCACGATAGTAAGCTGCAAAGAACTCTAAGTTTGAAGTTTTTGCCGCATCGTAGTTAATAACTGGTTTATTCGTAAAGAATATACCAATCATAGAACCGGCACGGTTGATATGGTGCGGAATACCGTGTTTTTCAGCCGCTTTACGCAGACCATTTTCTAGCATTTCAGCTTTACGTTCAAACTCTTGATAACACTCTGGCGTTAATTGTACTAACGTTTCATAACCTGCAGTCATCGCTAAAGGATTACCGGATAATGTACCTGCTTGATAAATTGGTCCGCTCGGTGCAACTTCACGCATAATTTCCGCTTTACCACCATATGCTCCTACTGGCAGACCACCGCCGATTACTTTTCCTAAACAAGTTAAGTCAGGCGTTACACCGTAATACCCTTGTCCGCAGTTATAAGCAACACGGAACCCTGTCATTACTTCATCAAAGATAAGCAAAGCACCATTTTTCTCTGTTACTTCACGAAGTCCTTCTAAAAATCCTGGCTGAGGTGGCACAACACCCATATTTCCAGCGACCGGCTCGACGATCACACAAGCAATGTCGTCACCGAATTGGTCGAAAGCATATTTTACGCTCTCTAAATCGTTATAAGCTACTGTAATTGTATTTTGTGCTACACCTTCAGGTACACCAGGGCTATCTGGTAAACCAAGCGTCGCAACACCAGAACCAGCTTTAATCAATAGGGAATCGCCATGTCCATGATAACAACCGATAAATTTCAAAATTTTATTACGCCCTGTATAACCACGTGCTAGACGAAGCGCACTCATTGTCGCTTCTGTTCCAGAGTTTACCATACGTACAATTTCAATAGACGGCACACGCTCAATTACAAGCTGCGCTAATTTATTTTCAATTTCTGTTGGCGCACCAAAGCTTGTTCCTTTTTCCGCAACAG
This sequence comes from Bacillus sp. 166amftsu, assembly GCF_900107445.1. Classification (NCBI taxonomy): domain Bacteria; kingdom Bacillati; phylum Bacillota; class Bacilli; order Caryophanales; family Bacillaceae; genus Bacillus; species Bacillus sp. 166amftsu. The sequence goes on from NZ_FNQA01000001.1 coordinate 832,749, forward strand.
CCTTTAATGATTCTACAACACGATCATTGGCATGCCCATGAATCAGTGGTCCCCATGATAATACGTAGTCGATATATTCATTCCCATCGATATCGTACACTTTAGAACCTTTCCCGCGCTCCATAAAGAGCGGATTCATACCAACGGATTTAAATGCACGAACCGGACTATTCACACCACCAGGCATTAAATTTTGTGCTGTTTCAAATGCTTCAATCGACTTATCAAACTTTTTCATTATTGTGCGCCTCCTTCTTGTAACCATCGTGCTGCATCTTTTGCATGATACGTAATGATTAAGTCTGCCCCTGCACGTTTCATGCTTAACAATTTCTCAAGTACAATGTCTTTTTCATTAATCCAACCATTTTGCGCTGCTGCTTTAATCATCGAATATTCTCCGCTCACATTATAAGCAACAATTGGTAAATTGAAATTGTTCTTTACATCGCGAATAATATCTAAGTAAGAAAGAGCTGGTTTTACAATTAAGAAATCTGCTCCTTCCATTACATCTGATTCCGCTTCACGGAATGCTTCCATACGGTTTGCTGGATCCATTTGATACGTTTTACGATCGCCAAATTGTGGTGCACCATGTGCTGCATCGCGGAATGGACCGTAAAATGCAGATGAGTATTTCACAGCATATGACATAACCGGCACGTGTGAAAAACCGTTCTCATCTAACGCATGGCGAATCGCCGTTACAAATCCATCCATCATGTTAGATGGGGCAATAATATCCGCTCCTGCCTTCGCTTGACTTACCGCTGTTTTCGCAAGAACTTCTAGCGATGCATCATTTAAAATGATTCCATCCTCAATAACACCGCAATGTCCATGACTTGTATATTGACATAAACATGTATCTGCAACTACTACTAACTCTGGGAACTGTTCTTTAATTTGTTTAATTGCACGTTGTACAATACCGTGCTCACAAAATGCAGAAGATCCAACTTCATCTTTTTCAGCAGGCAAGCCAAATACGATAACAGATCGAATACCTAAATCTACCACTTCTTGCATTTCAGCTTGCAGAAGATCTAAAGAAATTTGATATACATCTGGCATAGAAGGAACTTCGTTACGAACATTCTCTCCCTCTAGTACGAAAATAGGATAAATAAAATCTTCTGTATGTAAAAATGTTTCACGTACAAGTGCACGCATATTTCCGCTTTGTCTTAAACGACGGTGACGATTAAACTGTAAAGAATTCATAGATTTCTATCTCCCATTCTTTTATTTAAATTATGCATTTTGATTATATGTTGAAATGCATTGTATTAACGCTTCTACTGTATATTCTTTCGGAACAATTACATCAGAGAAATAACGACTTGCCTCTTGCGCTGTTATTGGTCCTATACAAGCAATTGTACATTTTTTTATCCATTCTCTCCAGTTTGTGCCTTCAAGTAATTTCACAAAGCTAGTAACGGTAGAAGGACTCGTAAATGTAACAATATCTATCTTACCTGATTCTAGATTGGCGATGAGATCTTGTCGCTTCTCATGATTCGCTTTCGTTTCATACACAACAAACTCTTCTAAAAACACACCAAGTTTACGCAGCTTATTTGGAATAATATCTCTAGCTAAATTCCCTTTTGGAAATAAAATACGTTCTGTCCCATTTAACTCTCTTACAAATTCTTTAGCGAAAGCTTCCGCAACAAAATCCGTTGGGACAAAATGAACCTCATAACCTCGCTTTTTTAATTCTAGCCCTGTTTTCACGCCTACTGCAGCAATGCGAACAGTAGAGGGAATTCTCTTATACAAACCATCTAAAAAAAATTCCACACCATTTTTACTCGTAAAAATAACCCAGTTATATGTGTTAAGCTGTTGAGATACATTTTGAAATTCCTGCTGAGATACGCCTTCTATATGCAAAAGCGGAATTTCCAATGGAATTCCGCCCTGTTTGTTCACCGCTTCACTCATTTGTTTTGCTTGATGCTGGGCACGCGTAATTAGTACTGTTTTTCCAGCAAGGGCATCCATGATTAATGTTGCTCCTTATTTGCAGCGAGAATGAGTTCTTTTGCTCCTTGCTCAATTAAACAATTCGCTGCCTCTAAACCAACTTGCTCCGGATCCACACCTGTGACAATTTCTTTTAACAAAATGGAACCATCCATAGAACCGACAAGCGCTGTTAATTCAATTTCATCTCTCTCCCCAAGTGTTGCATAACCAGCAATTGGTACTTGGCAACCGCCTTCAAGTTTATGAAGAAATACTCGCTCTGCTGCGACTGTTCGCTCTGTGACAGAGTCATTGATATGTGATAATAATCGTAATAAATCTTGATCATCCCCACGGCATTCAATTGCTAATGCACCTTGTCCAACGGCTGGCACGCATACCTTTTCATCTAAGTGCTCTGTAATAACATCATCTGCCCAGCCCATTCTCTCTAAACCAGCTGTCGCTAAGATGATTGCATCATAGTCTTCTTCTTTTAATTTACGTAATCTCGTATCAATATTTCCACGAATCCACTTTACTTGTAAGTCTGGTCTAGCAGCTAGTAGCTGTGCACTTCGTCGTAAACTACTTGTCCCAAGAATCGCACCTTCTGCTAAATCCTCAAATGATTCCCCATTTTTTGAAATGAACGCATCACGCGGATCTACACGCTTTGGTATACATCCAATTGTTAATCCATCCGGAAGTACAGCTGGCATATCCTTCATACTATGTACAGCCATATCGATTTCTTTTGTAAGCAGTGCATGTTCAATTTCTTTTACAAATAAACCTTTCCCACCTACTTTGGAAAGCGTCACATCTAAAATAACGTCGCCTTTTGTAACAATTTCTTTCACTTCAAATTCATATGGCAAACCAAGCGCTTTTAACTGATCAATAAACCAATTTGTTTGCGTCAATGCTAGCTTACTCTTTCTTGAACCTACAATAATTTTGCGCATAATTTTCTCTCCTCATTATAAATACCAAAAGTGGAAATTGGATAAACTGCTTAATAGAAAAATATTGATTAACATAACAAGAAAGGCTCCAATGTTCCAACTTATAATCTTCTTACCTTGCAATATGTCTGATCCTCGTAAATATAAACCCATGCAATATGCAAATAAAACAACAAAAGACCCGATTACTTTCGTGTCATACCAATGAAAATTATCTAGTTTGGTATATCCCCATATACATCCAAGCAAAATAGCTAATAGAAAAAACGGAACAGAAAATAAATTTAATCCATATGACATCGACTCAAGCTTCCGTAAATTTCCCAACCGCCTTAATCTCGCATTCCATTTTTTCTGTTTTAACAATCGATATTGCAATAAGTACATAATGGAAAAAATAAACGACACTGTAAACGCCGCATAAGAAATAATCGCCATTCCTACATGTACGTATACAAGCTCTGAAACTAATTGATGCGCAAGTACCGGCGACATTTTTCCGAGCGGGGTGAAAATAGAAAAAGCGCTTACGCCAAAAGCAATGACATTTGTAAAAAAAACTAAAAAGTCAATGCGCATAAATCGATTGATTACGAGTGACATTGTAATTAATAACCACACGTAAAAATAAATTCCTGACAATAATGTTAAAATCGGATTCGTCTCTGATTCCGTGGCCCGAAGTAACATGAAAATAGACTGTAATACCCATACAATCGCAAGTAACCAAAAAGCAATTCGATTCGCCTTTCGGTTACTTTGGAAATAATCTATAAAATATAAACTAATGCTACAAGCATATAAAATAATTGCAATATGATAAATAATACTGTTATTTAAAAAGCCCATCCGATCATCCTTCCAGTTATAAAGATGGAACGGATGCTGTCCACACTCGTTTTTGTTCCGGCTCTTCTATATGTTTCGCAGTCTCTTCTTGTACCTCTAAATCAAAAATCTTTGCAAATAAAGCAAGCTTTTCTGCAGCCTCTTCTTCAGTAGCCAACTCTTTTGCTACTAAAATTGGATCTTTCAACATTTGGTTAATAATACTTTTTGTATGCTTACTAATCACTTTTCTCTCACGATCACTAAGCGTTGGAATTTTTCTTTCAAGACTTTGCATCGTCTCACTTTGAATTGCTAGTGCTTTATCACGAAGAGCTGATATTAACGGAACAACACCAAGTGTATTTAACCATGCCTTAAATATAACGATTTCCTCTTCAATCATAAGTTGAATTTTTTCCGCCTCTTTTAAACGCTCAGCACGATTCGCTTCTACTACACCTTGCAGGTCATCAATATCGTATAAGAACGAACCTTCTAACTCATCAATTGCGGGATCAATATCACGAGGTACTGCAATATCAACCATAAATAGTGGACGACCTGAGCGCATACGCTCCACCCGTGTCATCATTTCTTTCGTGATTACATAGTCAGACGCCCCAGTTGAACTAATTAAAATGTCCGCTTCCAATAATGCACACTGCAATTCACTTAACGGCTTCGCATGTCCCATATACTTCTCGGCCATTGTTTCCGCTTTCGTAAGTGTGCGGTTCATTACCGTTACCTTATGAGCCCCGCTTCCGTATAAATTTTGTAGTGCAAGTTCACCCATTTTTCCAGCACCAAGAATTAGCACGTGACAATCTGTTAAATCACCAAAAATTTTCTTTCCAAGCTCAACAGCTGCATAACTAACAGACATTGCACTTTCACCAATTGTTGTTTCTGAATGAGCGCGCTTTGCTAATGTAATGACTTGTTTAAACAATTCATTAAAAACTGTCCCTGTTGCTTTTACCTCTTGTGCCTCTAAGAAGCTATTTCGAATTTGACCTAAAATTTGCGTTTCACCAACTACCATAGAATCTAATCCGCACGTTACACGGAATAAATGTTCAATCGCACCATCTTGTTCAAAAATAGACAAGTATGGTGAAATTTCTTCTATCTCAAGCTGAAACCAATCAGCTAAAAATTTCTTAATGTAATATCGTCCCGTGTGTAATTGATCGACGACAGCATAGATTTCTGTGCGGTTACACGTTGATACAATGACGTTTTCTAACACGCTCTTTTGATTTTGTAATGTTGTCATTGCCTGCTCTAACTCTGCTGCCTGAAATGTTAGTTTCTCACGAAATTCTACAGGGGCTGTTCGATAATTTACACCAACAACAAGAATATGCACGCAGCATGTCCCCCTTCAACCTTTTTATCACTTTATCTACTATCATAATACAACTTTCCTGTTATGAATCTGACAATCGTGTGAACATCGACAAATTATTTTTCGGATTTTCACATCTAGTAAGAAATACGTTACTCAGCTAACTATATAAATACAAATTGAAAAACCGACATAAAAACCTAACCTTTAGGTGGGTGAGAGCATCCGGCCATGCATAGAAGTAATCAGAACCTCTTTCTAATACCAAGTAAAAACAAAAGAGCAAGTAAGTAAAGATCATCTTTTGCTCTTTATAGTAGCAACTTATATGTTGGAAAATCAAAATGTATGTACATCTTACTTTATAATCATTATAAAATAACAACTCTATTTGTACGTTACCAAAAAAATTTGTCAGAATCAAGTGATGGAAACTATTCCATAGGAAATAGAAAAACTATCTTTGTTTATCTTCTTTCATCATACAGAAAAATATGTATGATTGTTCCAAAATGTAACAAATTATTTCATATTGCACACGACGTATGCCCATATTCAAAAGCAACTAGAGGAAATTTTGAAATCACATTAAACGTACTGTAAGAGGATGTCCAAAAAGTCCGGTAAAGATAGCTTTCGCATTTCTTCGCACTCTATATCTTCCCTTTTGAACCTGTACTATAAGTAAACAAAAAAACGTGCGACAAATCGTCACACGTTTTTTGTTTTTGTAAATTTATGAATTGCTTTCCACGCCTCTTCTTTTCCAAGTCCTGTTTCTGAAGAAAATAGAACGACTTCATCGCCAGCCTCGACATCAAGAGTTTCCTTTACAACTTTCAAATGCTTTTGCCATTTCCCTTTCGGAATTTTATCAGCTTTCGTTGCGATAATAATCGTTGGGATTTCATAATGCTTTAAGAAATCATACATCATGACATCATCGTTTGTTGGCGGATGACGTAAATCAACTACTAATACAGCCGCATCTAATTGCTCACGCGTTGTAAAGTATGTTTCGATCATTTTACCCCATGCCGCTCGCTCTGATTTCGATACTTTCGCATATCCATAACCAGGCACATCAACAAAGTGCATCATTTCATTAATTAAGAAAAAGTTAAGTGTTTGCGTTTTTCCTGGTTTAGAAGAAATACGTACTAACTTTTTACGATTTAAAATTTTATTAATGAAGGAAGACTTCCCAACATTAGAACGACCTGCTAATGCAATTTCCGGTAAGTCGCTATCTGGATATTGTTCTGGTTTAACAGCACTAATGACAATATCTGCTTTTGTTACTTTCATTGTTTCACTCCTACTAATGCATGCTCCAATACTTCATCTAAATGAGACACAAGCACAAACGTAAGGTTTTCTTTTACGCTTTCTGGAATATCATCTAAATCTTTTTCATTTTCGGCTGGCAAAATAATTTTTGTTAAGCCCGCGCGGTGAGCACTTAATGTTTTTTCTTTCAAACCACCAATTGGTAATACACGACCACGTAGCGTAATTTCTCCGGTCATCCCTACTTCCTTACTTACAGGTACACCTGTTAGTGCAGAAATTAGAGCTGTTGCCATCGTAATACCTGCTGATGGACCATCCTTCGGAACTGCTCCTTCTGGAACGTGAATATGGATGTCATTCTTTTCGTGGAAATCTGGATCAATATGAAGTTCTTCTGCACGAGAGCGAATATAACTAAATGCAGCCTGTGCGGATTCTTTCATAACATCCCCAAGTTTCCCTGTTAAAATTAATTTCCCTTTTCCTGGTGAAACAGATACTTCAATTGCCAATGTATCACCGCCAGCGGCTGTATACGCTAAACCAGTTGCCATTCCAACTTGGTCTTTCGTTTCAGCTTGCCCATAACGGAATATATGTTTCCCAAGTAAGTCTGTAATATTTTTTTCCGTTACAACAATACGTTTACGCTCTTCTGTAACAATGATTTTTGCCGCTTTACGACAAACCTTTGCAATTTGACGCTCTAGCGTACGAACACCCGCTTCACGTGTATAATAACGAATAATTTCAAGAAGTGCTTCATCACGAATTTGTAAATTTCCTTTTCGCAAACCGTGTTCTGTTAATTGCTTCGGTAATAAATGTTCACGAGCAATATGCACCTTTTCAATCTCTGTATAACCAGCAATCGAAATAATTTCCATACGATCAAGAAGCGGGCCTGGAATGCTCGCAAGTGTATTTGCCGTTGCAACAAACATTACTTTAGATAAGTCATAAGGCTCTTCAATATAATGATCGCTAAAGTTGTGGTTTTGTTCTGGATCTAATACTTCAAGTAACGCAGCGGATGGATCACCACGGAAATCATTGGACATCTTATCAATCTCATCTAATAAAAAGACTGGATTGATTGTTTTCGCTTTCTTCATCCCTTGAATAATACGGCCCGGCATTGCTCCAACGTATGTACGACGGTGACCACGAATTTCAGATTCGTCACGAACACCACCAAGAGAGACACGGACAAAATTACGATTTAACGATGTTGCAATAGAACGTGCTAAAGATGTTTTTCCAACACCTGGAGGGCCAACTAAGCAAAGAATTGGTCCTTTTAAAGAATTGGTTAGCTTTTGAACAGCTAAATACTCTAGCACACGCTCTTTCACCTTCTCAAGACCGTAATGATCTCTATTTAAAATTGTTTCAGAATGTGCTAAGTCAATCATATCTTCTGTTGCTTCTGTCCACGGAAGTGCTAATAACCAATCTAGATAATTGCGAATAACACCGCTCTCTGCAGAACTTGCTGGTAACTTTTCATAACGATCTAATTCTTTTAAAGCGGCTTTTTTCGTCTCTTCCGGCATTCCTGCCTCTTCGATTTTTTCACGAAGTTCTTCTACTTCGCCACCTTTACCTTCTTTATCACCAAGCTCGGTTTGAATTGCCTTCATTTGTTCACGCAAGAAATATTCTTTTTGCGTACGCTCCATTGAACGTTTCACTTTTTGTCCAATTTTCTTTTCTAAACTAAGTAGTTCTTGTTCATCTTGAATAATGGAAATAAGTGTATGTAATCTTTCTTTTACTGATATAATTTCTAAAATATCTTGCTTTTGCTTTGTCTTAATTGGTAAATGAGAAGAAATTAAATCAGCTAAGCGACCTGGTTCTTCCACATCTGCTACTGTTGCAAATGTTTCATTCGATATTTTTTTCGAAACTTTAATATATTGCTCGAAATGTTCTAGCAACGTGCGCATAAGAGCTTTTTCCTCTAGAGTGCCCTCTTCTTCTTCTGTTACTGTTTGAATCGAAACTTTTACTACATCTTCTTCTTCAATAAATTCTACTATTTCTGCTCTATGTAAACCTTCTACAAGGACACGAAGCGTACCGTTTGGCAACTTTAACATCTGCTTTACTTTCGCTACTGTACCCACACTATATATGTCATCTTCTTTTGGATCATCGATATTCATTTCTTTTTGCATTGCTAAAAAGATGATATTTTCATCCATTGCTGCCTGCTCTAGTGCTTGTATCGATTTATCACGTCCTACATCAAGATGCAGAACCATCGTTGGATATACGAGAACGCCTCTTAATGGTAGGAGGGGCACAATTCTTTCGTTCGTATTCATACTAGACATAGCACCTCCATAATAAATTAAACTCCTGTTCAACTATTTTATATTACAATACACCTTGATGCAATTACAGAGATTCCTTGCAATTGCAAATCTCCTGTTTTTCCTTTCCATAAAAGAAAAAAGGGACCTCGCTTAAGCATACAAACTTAAACGAAGTCTGGCAAATATTATATGTTCTATTTCGCATTTATCCAAAAAGAAATCACTTCTTAGAATCCTATTTCATTTTACATCGATTGCACATCACCTTCATCTAGCTTGCGATGCACATCGATTTCACGATGTAATTTTTCCTGAACGAATGTTAACGCAAAAACTTCTGTTAGTTTTCGAACAGGAATAATCTCAATACCCTTTATCGTATATAGAAATGGCTGCATGTTTTCAGCAGGAATGATAACTTTTTTTGCTCCTGCCTTTTTCGCTGCTTTCACTTTTGCATATACGCCGCCTACTGGTTTGACTTCTCCATGAATGCTTATTTCTCCAGTCATCGCTATTTCATTATTCACATACAATTGATGAAGCGCTGAATATACCCCTGTTGCCATTGCAATTCCTGCCGACGGCCCATCAATTGGAACACCACCAGGGAAATTAATATGTATATCGTACCCTTCTGGTAACAAGTCGAGAGAACGAAGAACTGTTAAAACATTGTCAACTGAGCCTTTCGCCATACTTTTACGACGAATTGATTTCGTTTGATTACCAATGCTTTCTTCTTCCACAATTCCTGTAACATTTATCGTACCTTTGTCCGTAGCTGGAATTGCCGTTACTTCGATTTCTAATAGTGCCCCTGTATTCGGTCCATATACTGCAAGACCATTTACAAGACCAATCTTCGGAATTGGATAAATATGCTTTTCATATTTCGGAGTAAGCTGACTAGAATGAACGACCCATTCAATATCCTCATCTTTAATAAATGAGCGTCCCTCATTTATTGCCATCCCTGCAGAAATTTGTACAAGATTAATGGCCTCTCTTCCATTTCTTGCATACATTCCGATCAGTTCAATACCTTGCTCTCCAATTTCCATCTTTACTTTTTCAGCCGCATTCTTTGCTACTTTTTGAATTTCTTCCGTATCAAGTTCACGGAAGAAAACCTCTAAACAACGAGAACGAATGGCAGGAGGAATGTCTTCCGGAGAACGAGTCGTTGCTCCAACTAAGCGAAAATCTGCTGGTAATCCTTTTTGAAAAATATCATGTATGTATGTTGGAATCATTGAATTTTCTTCACTATAGTATGCACTTTCCAAAAACACTTTGCGATCTTCCAATACTTTTAACATTTTATTCATCTGGATTGGATGCAATTCACCAATTTCGTCAATAAATAAAATGCCGCCATGCGCATCTGTTACAGCACCTTTTTTCGGCTGAGGAATTCCCGCTTGTCCCATTGCACCTGCACCTTGATAAATGGGATCATGCACTGATCCTATTAACGGATCAGCAATGCCACGTTCATCAAATCGAGCGGTTGTTGCATCCAGTTCAATAAATGTTGCATTCATACGGAATGGAGATTTTTGGTTTTTCTTTGCTTCTTCTAACACCAGACGTGCTGCCGCTGTTTTTCCGACTCCAGGAGGTCCATATATAATGACATGTTGTGGGTTTGGTCCACAAAGTGCTGCCTTTAATGATTTAATCCCATCCTCTTGCCCAACAATATCTAAAAAAGACGTAGGACGTACTTTTTCAGCAAGCGGTTCTGTCAAAGAAATCTCGCGCATCTTGCGAAGTTGTTCTAATTCTTTTTTCGATTCTCGATCAATTGAAACTTTTTGTGTTCGCTGGTTTTTGAGCAAATGCCAAAAATACAATCCGACAATTACACCAAAAACAAGTTGAACAAGTAAGAATATATTTGTCCAGCTCATAATTCATTTCCTCCCGCTATGTTTTACCATTTAGTATTTCCTGGGAGGAAAGGTGCTAAACATAATAAGAAACAGCAATTATAAAAATTGCTGTTTCTCTTTTTCACTATGCAGATGTCTTTGTATCAAGTACAGTACCGTCTTGTAACACCAATTTTGGCGGTGCATTGTCCACTACTGTTTCTTTTGTAAGAATACACTTCTCGATATCTTTACGAGATGGAAGCTCGAACATTACATCTAGCATTAAGCCTTCAATAATAGAGCGAAGTCCACGGGCACCTGTTTTACGTTCAATTGCTTTTTTCGCAATTTCAATCAGTGCTCCTTCTTCAAATTCCAACTCAACATCGTCAAGCTCCAATAATTTTTGGAACTGTTTTACAAGCGCATTTTTCGGTTTTGTTAAAATATCAACAAGAGCACCTTCATCAAGTGGTTCTAGGTTCGCAATAACTGGCAGACGACCAATAAATTCTGGAATTAAACCAAAGCGTAAAAGGTCTTCTGGTAATACGTGAGATAAAACATGCTTTTCATTTACATCAGCATTTTTCTTCTCTGAACCAAATCCAATTACTTTTTCACCAAGGCGACGTTTAATAATTGGCTCAATGCCATCAAACGCACCACCACAAATGAATAAGATATTCGTTGTATCAATTTGAATAAACTCTTGATGCGGATGTTTACGGCCACCTTGAGGCGGTACACTTGCTACAGTACCTTCTAAAATTTTCAGAAGTGCCTGCTGTACCCCTTCACCAGATACATCACGTGTAATTGATGGATTTTCTGACTTACGTGCCACTTTATCAATCTCATCAATATAAATGATTCCTTTTTCCGCTTTCTCCACATCGTAATCAGCTGCTTGGATAAGTTTTAGTAAAATGTTTTCTACATCTTCACCTACATATCCAGCTTCTGTTAGAGATGTTGCATCTGCGATTGCAAATGGAACATTTAAAATACGCGCTAACGTTTGAGCTAGTAATGTTTTACCACTACCCGTTGGCCCGATAAGGGCGATATTACTCTTCGCTAATTCTACATCATCAATTTTGCTGTTAGAATTGATGCGTTTGTAATGATTATATACCGCTACCGCTAATGCTTTCTTCGCATTATCTTGTCCGATGACATACTCATCTAAGATTTCACGAATCTCTACCGGTTTCGGTACATCTTTGAATTCTACTTCTTCGTCCTTCGCAAGCTCCTCTTGCACAATCTCTGTACAAAGCTCAATACATTCATCACAAATGTAAACACCTGGACCAGCAACAAGCTTTCGGACTTGCGTTTGTGTTTTACCACAGAAAGAACATTTTAATTGTCCTTTTTCATCATTAAATTTAAACATATTTTCACACCCCTTACAAAGTGCTAATCTCTTGCCCTCGTATGTACACGATAAATGTATCGTATGTAAATACATATTATGTCACTACGTGGCGAGAAATACAAATAATATGACTAGTTATGTACAAATAAAAATTTTTTAAAACTTTTGAAATATGTATATTCGACTTTAGAAGGATCATTTCCTTCTTCATCGAAAAGTTTTGTAAATATATTTATAGCTATATTTACAAAACAAGGCACGATCAAAAAATCGCGCCTTGTTATTTTATTATGCAGCTTTGCTGTTGTCTACTAAGAAGTCTACAGCTTTACGAACTTTAAGGTCTTCAGATAAAGCATCTAAGCTTCCAAGAGCTTGTGTGATAGCGTCAACTGGCATGTTGTACATTGCAGCCATTTTTTCAACTTCTGCAGTTACTTCTTCTTCAGTAACTTCGATTTTTTCAGCTTCAATGATAGCTTCAAGAACAAGGTTGATTCTTACACGTTTTTGTGCATCTTCTTTCATTTGCTCTTTTAACTTGTCAGCATCAGTACCTGTGAATTGGTAGTAAAGCTCAAGGTTCATACCTTGTTGGCTTAAGCGTTGCTCGAATTCACGAACCATACGATCTAACTCAGTTTCAATCATAGCTTCTGGAATTTCGATTTCAGCGTTAGCAGCAGCTTTTTCTACTACTTCGTCACGAACTTTGTGCTCAGCTTCGTGCTTTTTGCCTTCTTCTAAGTTTGTGCGAAGTTTTGCTTTTAACTCATCAAGAGTTGCAACTTCTTCGTCTGCATCTTTAGCGAACTCATCATTTAAAGCAGGAAGTTCTTTTGCTTTAATTTCATGAACTGTTACTTTAAATGTTGCTGGTTTACCAGCAAGTTCTTCTGCATGGTACTCTTCTGGGAATGATACTTCAACGTCTTTTGACTCGCCAGCTTTTAGACCAATTAATTGCTCTTCAAAACCAGGGATGAATGTACCAGAACCGATTGCTAGAGAGTAGTTCTCGCCTTTTCCGCCTTCGAATGCTTCGCCATCAACGAAACCTTCAAAGTCGATTACAGCTGTATCGCCGTTTTCAGCAGTACCTTCTTCTTTAACAACAAGCTCAGCTTGACGCTCTTGTAAAGATTTTAATTCGTTCTCTACATCTTCGTCAGTTACAGTTGTTTCAACTTTTTCTACTGCTAGTCCTTTGTATTCACCTAATTTTACTTCAGGTTTAACAGTAACTTTTGCAGTGAAGATTAAGTTTTCATTTTTCTCGAACTTCTCGATGTCGATTTCAGGATGAGCAACTGGGAAGATACCAGTTTCATCGATTGCTTCACCGTATGCTTTTGGTAAGATAATATCTAAAGCATCTTGGTATAAAGATTCCACACCAAAGCGTTGTTCGAATAACGGACGAGGCATTTTTCCTTTACGGAAACCAGGTACGTTAATTGTTTTTACTACTTTTTTGAACGCAGCGTCGATAGAGTTGTTTACTTCTTTAGCATCAACTTCAATTGTTAAAACGCCAACGTTACCTTCTAATTTTTCCCATTTTGCAGCCATTTATTCTTTCCCTCCAACTATAATAATGTATGCACATACCTCTACAGATTGAGTTTCCTATTATTTCTTTTTTAGAAACAACAAAAAGCATGAAAGCCAATTTATTCAGGCTTTCTAATCTTCTAGCAATAAGCCTTAAGACATGCGAGATCTCAATCTATTATTTGTCTATAAGACAAACACGGTATATTTTGTTCGAGAATAATATGAAACATATTAAGTAAGAGAATTGCACTCCTCTTCTCTTACAAACAGGCAGAACTCTGCCTTTTGCAACCCTTACATTATAACATAGAATATTCTCGTTTCAATAACTGAACGATTCTTTTTCATAATTATACGGGTAAATGCCCTTCCCTCTCCACGCGTAAAAACCATTGATAAGCAATATGAAACTCTTCAACAGTAATATTATACGCTGCCATAAGGGCCTCTTCATCGATGATCAATCCGAAACGTTTTCTCCCGATCCGCTCTAGAACAGCTGCCCACACTTCGTGCTTATCCATTAGTAATGGAAACGGGAAAATACTAGTTTGCATCTCTCTCCAATATGTAATAATTGCCTCAAATATATCTGGATGATCATTTTCTAATCGATTAGATAATATATGTATAACCCGCTTCGAACACTCATCATTATGACCCAAATGAGCTGGGATAACCATTATTTTTTCGCCAAATTTCTCTACTTCTATTTCTTCTTCTATACGCTTTTCCACCATTTTGTATATAATAGAAGTTTTTAAATACGGATGTCGCGTGCTATCAATAAGAAATTTCTGTAAAGCTGGCAAAGCTTTTTCGAGGTTCTTAATTGAAAGAGCATTAATTACCTGCAATTGCTGCCCAAAACTTTCCACAAATAGATTCTCCGAAAATTCTTCCAGATCAAAATCGGATTCTATCAGTGTTGTTTCATCGCCGTTTAGCATACTTTCCGCAAACTGGGCAAGCTGTGCTAATTTCTCTCTTTGCTCTACGGTCAATTCTTTCTTCTGCAAAACTTCTTCAACAGTTTCAATTACACCTACATAATCATTTGTTTGAACTAAAATTGTCACGTATGTTTCAAGAATATCCCCAAACAAAACTGTTCCTGTTTCAAGCAACTTCTCACATCGCTCTTTTGAATCTTCCATTCGCTTTAATTCTAATAAACAAATAACCGAAGCTAATTCTGTTTGTTCTGTTTCTCCATTATACTGACGTAATATTTCAAAACAGCGCAATGCATCCTCGAACTTCCGCTCCCGCAGCGCCATAAACCCTTGGTCAATATAACGCTCTGACAACTGTGGAAACAATACGACCGTATTTTCTTTTTTATCCATACGTCCGCCTCTTTTTTTAGATTTTAAATCTCTTCAAAGTAAATATAACAAATGACTGTTAAGAAAACAACTTTCCAAACATATTTGTTTGAAATATAAAAATATTTAACTTTTATGATTAAAATAAAAAATTTACACTAGAAAATCTTTATTATATAAAAAAACCTCAGCAAATGACGCAGAGGATTTTCGCATTAATGGAAAGCTTTTATAATTGTAGGATATAAGAAAAGAGTAATCATTTGGAGAACAATAATTGTAACAACAATCATACTAAAAAAGAAGATCGGCTTACTTTGTTTCATAAGAAACATAATAATAAGCATAATGCAGATAAGTACACACATAAAAAATAAACTTGTAGTAGAACTCAGTATTCCGCTAGGAACAAATAACAATAGTATAACACTACAGATACCTATAATTCCGAATAACCATTCCATTCATCTACCCTTTCCCTCTCATAACCATTCTCTCTATGCCATTAAATGTTTTACAACATCAATTACATCTGTTAACTTCTCATATGCAACAAACCCAAAAGCTACCGTTAAAGCTGTTACAATTAATCCTTTCATGTTTTCTTCCTCCTCGTTTCATCTTTGTTACCTCTATTATAAAGAACTGACCAATTGTTACCATCGAACTTCCTTACACTTACCTTACAGAATTGTAAGATTACAAAATAAAACTTAAACGCTCCTCTTTCAATCATGTTAAAATAATTTCATGCAATTCAGAATTCAAAAACTGAAGGGGATGATACCTATGTTCAAAAAAGTAGCTGCTGATGTTCTCGGATTAAGCGATGTAGGTTCTGTGATTACACCGAAAGATTACGATAAAGTCGATGCCGACGATTATGTTATGCATGAAGATGGTGAAAAGATTTATTTTCTCATTAAATCAAAATCAGATGAGTATTGTTTTACAAACAAAGGGTTAATTCACTTAGATGGCACGAGTGCAACGAGTAAAAAACGCACACTACGACGCTTTAGCTATAGCAAATATCAAATTAGAAATGTAACGTTAGAAACTGCTGGTACCATTGATTTAGATGTAGAAATTAAATTTCATATGGGAGATGAATATTACTCAATTGATGTTCATAAAAAGCACATCGAAGAGCTTAAAGACTTATATAAAGCACTTCACAAAATCGAGGAAATTTCCTATGAAAATGATATTACATTACAATACGCTCAAAAAAGCTTAGACATGGCTTCGAACACATTTAGCCGTATTACAAACGCCCAACTTAATTTAGCAGAGCAATTTAAAGAAATGAATCAAATTGCCTTCAACTGGCTTGTTGACACGAAAAAACAATATAACGTGAAAGATTATGGGTTTGTGTTTGAAAAATTTATTAACAACTAATTGGAAAACAAATAAAAGCGAAGAAGCCGTCCTAAAAGGTCGTTGAATATAGAAAATGAAAATAATCTACCATAAACGAGACGAAACGGACTTTATAGTCATAAACTGGAAAAACTATAGAGGTATAAAAACATGGACAATAAACTTCACGAACTCAATAAACAAAAAAAACCACTATTCGTCACTGTGTATGACCAATTATATAAATTAATTATGGATGGAACATTTCCTTTAGACAGTCAACTTCCAACAGAACCTGAATTGGCTAAAATCTTTGGTGTAAGCAGAATGACATTAAGACACGCGTTAGCACTTTTACAGGAAGATGGATTGGTTAAAAATATCCATGGAAAAGGAAATTTCATTACAAAATTTCATCATAATGAAAGTAGCGATGGCTTGGAGAAGTTGGGGAATCCCTTATATAAATGCTATGCAGAAAAAATAGATGCTATCGAACTTAATTTCCGAATTGACCTAGTAACGGACTATGCAATGCAAGTATTAAATCAAGAGATGACCGCGGTGGTTGCATTGGAACGATGGTATAAAAATCACGATAAGATAGTAGCATTTGCTTTCACCATGATGCCAATAGAAGCCGTTTCAAAATTAAACCTTGACTTACATAACGAGAAGCAAGTATTGGAAATGTTGGAGGAGAAAGTATATGAACTTGCTAATTCCTCTACCATTGAAATTAAACGTTCTAATTCCGCCAATACCCCATCATTAAAATATCAAATTTTCCACGGGGAGGAATTTGATTTAATTTTAGAAAGTGTATATATCAGCGATAAATACCCTGTGGTTTATAATAAATACTATATACCAATAGAATTCAGTCAAATTAGGATTAAAACATCTAAATAACCGAATGAATAATTCATCATCTCTTATAAAGTTCTATATTTAATTTGGAAGCGATGTATTTCATACGAAATACATCGCTTTTTTTGTAACAAAAAAGACAAATTCCAAAAGAAAGATAGGTTGTGAACAAAGAAAAGGTATGATATCCTTTTCATTGTTCAGATGCGTACAAGTTTTTAGACAACTAGATAATATTGTATATTCAACAGAGTTATCATGCACAATCATGAAAGCGTAATCACTGAGTGAAATATTTTTTGGTTGTTCATGAAAACGTTTCCTTATTAACTTCGTAAAAAGGACAGGTATCCTTTTCATTATTAAGACGCATACAAGTTTTTAGATAAACAGACAATATTATATAGTTCAAAAAATTATTATGCATCATCATGAAAACACAATCAAAAAGAAAGATGCTTTTGGTTGTTTATGAGAACGTTTCCTTTTAAGCATCATAAGAAGAAACGAACAAAAATGGGTACAACTGTGCACAAGGAACCCCCGCATATGAAACAAATGGTTTAGAAATTACTGAAACCATCTTTTTACAAAAGAATTAATTGGTAGTTAAAGGCCAAACAATCATGACCCAGGAAGACCATTCCCTAAATAACAAGAAGAGAGGAATATAACTATGTCTACAATAAGTGCAGATGTAAGCACGAAAAAAACGCAGGAATTTAGCGCTAAAAAAGCAGTACCTTTTACCTTACTGTTATTTCTATTATGTTTAGTAATTGACAATTCATTTAAGATTATTTCTGTTGATATGGCAAAGGATTTTCACATTTCAGCGACAACCGTTAGCTGGCAGGCAACATTAGCTGGTCTTGTGATTGGAATTGGGGCAGTCGTTTACGCTGCTTTAGCGGATTCTGTTAGTTTTAGAAAACTTTTTACTGTTGGGATCATTTTAATCTGCGTTGGTTCCGCTATGGGATATATTTTGCAACACTCGTTTATACTAGTTGTTATCTCACGTATTATCCAAACTGCCGGTTTAGCATCAGCTGAAACGTTATATGTAATATTTGTTACAAAGCATTTACCTGCAGATGAACAAAAGAAATTTTTAGGATTAAGTACAAGTAGTTTTGCTCTTTCACAGCTTATCGGGGCATTAACTGGAGGTTATGTTTCAACATACTTCCACTGGACAACTCTATTTTTAATTTCTTTAGTAACACTTTTCACTCTTCCTTTTATTTTAAAATATCTTCCTAAGGAGGAAGCGACAAACAGTCATGTAGATGTATTAGGATTATTTCTAGTAGGAACGATTTCAGCATCCCTACTACTATATATTACCGATTTCAATTGGATGTACCTTCTCTTGTTTATTGTTGCAATTGCCTTGTTCCTTACTTATATCAGCAAGAACTCAAAGGCTTTTATCGGTATATCCTTCTTTCAAAATAAACAGTTTATCTCATTGCTTGGCGTTGCTTTTATCATTTACTCTGTACAGTTAGCATATATTTTCTTATTTCCATTCTTGCTTGAAAAGATGTATGGTTTGAAGCTAGATACCATTTCACTATTATTGATTCCTGGCTATATAGCAGCTACGATAGTCGGGGCTCTTTCTGGAAAAATTGCGAAGGTTATGGGAAGCAAGCAATGTATTACAATCGCTATGGTTAGCATTATGATCAGCTTGCTATTAGGCGGATTCTTTATAAAAACTTCTGTTATTGTATTCGTAATATCTATGGTTCTTTTCTCTAGTTCATTTGCATTCATGTATGCACCATTACTTGATTCTTGCATTTGTACGATTGAAAAAGAAAAAACAGGAACAGCAATCGGATTTTATAATTTAACACTTAATGTCGCTATGTCAATCGGAATTGCCTATACAGCCGCAATGATGGACCATTCTGCATTGAGAAAAAATTTCCTAGGGATTATAAATAATTCGGATGCTTCCATGTTTAGTAATATCCTATTTATCCTCGTACTCATTACCCTTTTCAGTTTATCTCTGTACTGGGTATTAGTGGGCCGAAAAGCGACAAAATAGATTTATAATAACCTTAAAATAATTATTTCATGTGAGAACCCTAAGACCAAAATTTTAGGGTTCTTTTTTATTAAATAAAATCTCAAAACACTTCTTTTTTTAGTCGCAAAAAAACTCCCTAAATTATATTTAGGAAGTTGATTTCTTCAAAGGTAGAATCGTTTTATTATTACCTAAAAACACAAAACCGTTAAGTCCATAATGAACTTAACGGTTTTAAAAGACGTCCCAGGAGAGATTCGAACTCCCGACCCGTCAATTACCTACGATATATAAACGATTCTTTCATCGTTTGCTGAACGTTCATTTGGGCGGTCAACTGACCGTTTTTGTTAATTAATATTATACGCTATATAGTAGTTCTATGTCAATGTTGAATGCCTTTTTGTTCTATCAATTCCCTAGCGAAATTTCTGACGCATTTAGATGAATCCCTTATCCACGGAATAAAAAATAATCGTCTTAAAATGCGAATCTCGGCGTACCTTTCCGCACTATTTTATATATTTTGATCGCAGTCTTAATATATCTTTCTCTTCGCGAATACCTGCCGATCCCTTCCTCACATTTTTTACGACAGTCCAATTCGGGTTAGTTTCATCGCCGATATTCTGTACTGTAAAGTTGCCGTCACCATATTTTCGGTTACCTTCTGCCAATTTCTCCGTTAAATCATTCTCATTTGATCTCGCCATCTTTGCGCCATCTCCCTTTTTTATACAACCTTCTTAAACTGTCCAACCAATCACACGTCCAGTCAATTGG
The DNA here is from genome assembly GCF_900107445.1 of Bacillus sp. 166amftsu. NCBI lineage: Bacteria > Bacillati > Bacillota > Bacilli > Caryophanales > Bacillaceae > Bacillus > Bacillus sp. 166amftsu. The sequence goes on from NZ_FNQA01000001.1 coordinate 852,710, forward strand.
AGATTCTCGTTTTCCGCTTCTATTAATTATAACACACTGTCGGGGATAAGTTCCGATAATAGCTGCTTAATCGCACTAGAAACGTTATTTTCTTCGAATGTGAATGAGCCGACGGCAGTTACGCTAAACGATGCGATTCCTTGCCGCTGCATTTTGTTTGTATGTGATTTATCTAACGTTTGTTTTACGGCTCTAGCTCTATCGTATTTATCTTCATAGCATCACTTGCAAATCGGCTTAAATCCCCCACGCCCATTTCGATAATAGCTATCTAGCGGGAACTTTTCTGCGCAGGATTTACATTGCTTTACTTCGATTTCCTTACCGTCTATCTCGATAAATTCCGTCACGGTATATTCGCCAGTTGTGCGTGCCTTTACGTTACATGGCTTGCATCGTGATTGCAGCCCGTCGGATGATTTCGCCTCTTTGTGGAAACCGCCCGCAGTTGATTTCATCTTTCTACAGTATGTACATTGCTTCATTTTTTTCTTTGTCATTTTAGTTCTCCCTCTCTATCTTCATAAATAGATGAATAAAAAGTACGAAGCTATTAAGCCACGCCAAAAATCGCCATATCTTCGTCACATCCTCTTCGAGCTTCATAAGCAGTCATACCGCCGTCAACACTTAATACTTTCGTTTCTAAATCAACGTGTTTATGTTCTAATTGCGCCAATGTGCCGACACGTATTCCTGTCTGATACATAAGTAAGATAGCGGTAGCATCTCGTAAATCTAAAAATCGTGTTAAATCGAGTACCGATAACAAGATATTAATTTCACGGTCTGTAGCACCTTCTTTAACAGGCGTATCCACCTTTATCTTCACATTGCGCCAAAAGTTAATATCAATCCACCCGTTATCGTGGCAACGTCCTAGAAATGCCTTTAGACACTTCAAACGAGTTAATTTCGTTTGATTACTAACGTTCATAGACGATAACCACTCGTAAATATGATTAACGTTTAATTCTTCTAAGTATTGCGTATCTGTTATCTTCGTAAAGTGATTAACGTGTAAATAGTAGTCATTTATCGTACGCTCACGTAAGCCTGTTGCCTTTATTTGACGTACAACTATTTCGAGTGCTTTGTCGATTGTTAAATTAAATGTATAACGACCCTCTGCGGTCTTTCTTTTCCGCGGATCACTTTTCAATCTATCACTAAAAACATTCGTTAAGTCTTCGCTAATTCTTAAAGAATCACGTCTTTTGGACATAAAAAAATAAGCCTCCTAACTCGTTAGCGACCGCACATTGTACGATTCAACTTACGAATTAGAAGGCTTATATATTGCGGATTTTGACGTCACCGCAAAGGTTTTTTTAGCGTCCCAGGAGAGATTCGAACTCCCGACCGACGGCTTAGAAGGCCGTTGCTCTATCCTGCTGAGCTACTGGGACATGGAGCGGGTGAAGAGAATCGAACTCTCGACCAGAGCTTGGAAGGCTCTTGTTTTACCACTAAACTACACCCGCATATTTTGTTTTTATTTTTACTTGATATCTTATCGACAAGGTTTATTATATTTGCACACAGGGATAAAGTCAATACTTTTTTTCAAAGAGGATAATTTTTCTTATCCTCTTTGAAAAGTTTTATGTGCAACAACTTTTCCATTTAATGTTTCAAATCGAATTTCAATGTTATTTTCATTTACTTCTAACAAAGTAAATGTTTTTTCTTTACGGGAACGCGGCAATACAATGCTTCCAGGATTGATAAATAAAATATCATCAATAAATTCCGCACCTAACATATGTGAATGTCCAAAGCATACTATATCCGCTTCCACTTCTTTCGCACGATACAGAAGTGTTTGCACAGTCATTTTAACATTATACCGATGACCATGTGTGACCAAAAAGCGCATTCCATCTACATCAATAATAATTTCTTCTTCAAAACCATTATAGAAATCGCAATTTCCTTTTACTACTTGGAATCCTTGCAAATCCTGGTGATCCGATGTTAGTTCTGAATCACCACAATGAATCATAACATCTACATTTCCCTCATATGTTTCTTTTAATTGCTGTAATTCTTTCGTAGAACCGTGACTATCGCTTACAATTAAAGCTCTCATCGGTCTCTCTCCCTCACTCTTCTTCTAAAAACCACGCTGGAATTTTCTCCTCTAACTTACGAAGAGCACGCCCGCGGTGACTGATTTCATTTTTCTCATCTGAAGTTAGCTCGGCCATCGCTTTTTTATATTCTTCTACATAAAAGATTGGGTCATATCCGAAACCATTTTCACCACGAGGTTGATTTAAAATCTTTCCTTCACATGTACCATTTACAATAACCGGGTTCTTATTCTCTTCTGGAAAAGCAACCGCTAACGCGCAATAAAAACGCGCTGTACAGTTTTCCGCCGGAGTACCCTCTAATTCTGTTAAAACTTTATCAATATTCGCTTGATCATCTTTTGGTTCACCTGCATAACGAGCAGATCGGACGCCAGGTTTTCCATTTAACGCATCGATAATAAGTCCAGAATCATCTGCAATGACAATTGAATTTAACTGCTTACATAAACTATCCGCTTTCAAAATTGCATTTTCTTCAAATGTTTCACCAGTTTCTTCGACTTCTTCGATGTGAGGAAAGTCATGAAGAGATTTTACTTCTAAATCAAATCTCTCAAATAACTCGGCAAATTCACGTACTTTCCCCATGTTTTTCGTTGCTACAACAACTTGTTTCATTTGTCCACCTCTATTCTATGTAAGATACGATGTCGCCTAATGCTTCTTTTTGTTTTTCAACGAGTTGTAAAATCCCGTTTTCTGCTGCATCAAGTAATTCATTTAATTCCGCACGGCTAAATGTCGCTTCTTCTCCAGTTCCTTGTACTTCAACAAACTGACCTTTTCCTGTCATAATGACGTTCATATCAACATCAGCTTTAGAATCTTCGGCATAGTTTAAATCTAAGACTACACCCTGGCCTTCAACAATTCCTACAGATGTTGCAGCTAAATAGTCTTTTACTGGAATTTTAGATACTTTCTCTGCTTGTAATAACTTTTCAAATGCTAATACCATCGCAACATAAGCACCCGTAATAGACGCAGTTCTTGTTCCGCCATCTGCTTGAATTACATCACAGTCAATCCAAACTGTTCTTTCCCCAAGTGCTTCCAAATCAACAACCGCACGTAATGCTCGTCCAATTAAACGTTGAATTTCCATTGTGCGACCAGTTACTTTCCCTTTACTAGACTCACGAATTGTACGTTGTTCTGTTGCACGCGGAATCATCGCGTATTCCGCCGTTACCCATCCTTTTCCTTCGCCTCTCATAAATGGCGGTACACGTTCTTCAATCGTTGCCGAACAAATCACCTTCGTATCTCCAACTTCAATGAGTACAGATCCTTCTGGATGCTTTAAATAATTTGTATGAAGATGTATACGGCGTAGTTCTGCCGCTTGTCTACCATCTACTCGCATAAAATAACCCCCTAGTAACTGCTACCTGTTAGTATAGCCCATTTTCAAATTCTGATATGTATAACAATAAGAAGAGGAACTCAAAAAGAAATTCCCCTTTCTTATATAAGTATATCAAATTATTTATGATTAAAAACTACCTGTATTCACGTTTTGCGGACGATTAACAGGTTTTGTTAGTTTCTCACCTTTCTCAGTAACAAGATTTGCTTTTCCATTTACTTCGACAGAAACATTTTTTACATCCTGCTTTTCTGTCAAAGATAAAACGAGCGATTGCAGTACATAATTTGAAATCACACTTTTCCCTTTATTAGCATATATATTTTCATTGAAATTCAATGTAACTTTTCCATCCTGCAATTTCGGTTCACTAACGAGCTTTACATCAGCATTAAAATCATTAAGTAAAGATGAACCCGATGGCCCTTTTACAAGCTCATTCACAACTGTTGCAATCTCATTTCCCTTTCCTTCTGCCACGCGGCGTGTTACCGGCACGTAATACTGTTTTTTATTATTTTGCGCCAAGAAATAAAGTGTAACTGACTTCGTATTCGTAACATCTGCCACTTGCTCATCATCAAAGTTAATACCATCAGCACGGCTCACACTTTCCCCAAGCGGTGTACCTCCGACAGGCATCTTTGCTAATTTTTCACCATTAATTTGAAATTTGACTTGCTTAATGTTCTTAAATTGCGTCAATGTCCATGCTACAGATTCAATAATTTGGCGCTCTTCTTCCTTTTTATAGCTTTTCATTTCTTTTGAGAAATCAACAACCGCCGTGCCATCTTTCTTCACATCAACTGACAAAGTTGTATTCGCTGGAAGAACAGCTCGAAATCCATTTGGAAGCAGATTTGTTACCGGCCCATCCTTCACAAGATATTCTAATGTTTGTTTCACAACTTCATTTTCTTTCGGAACAGGCATTGCTATTGTTTGCGGTACAACATATCCATTTTTATCAACAAGGTATAACTCTCTTTGTATCGTTTGTCCCTGCTTTTCTTTCTTTGCACTGTCTTTCTTCTCACCATCTGTATACGTGACTTTTTTCGGCGGATCAATTTGCTCTGTTTCTTTCTCCTGATTTAACAAACCGCAACCCGTTAGTAAAACAGCGCTTACCGTAACACAAACAAGCCATTTAAAAGTGGATTTAGGCATACCATTTCCCCCTAAAATCTAAGTTTGTACTATTATGTATACGATCTTTTTATCATTTTAGAACAAGCAATGACAACCTATCTTACAATTTATTAAATAAAAAACCCCCTGATTTCTCAGAAGGTTTTTTATGAATATACTATTAATTTGGTTACAAATTAATATGCTTTACATTTTCAATCGGTTGCCCAAACCATTTAGATGCAATTTCTTTAAATAAATCTATTTTCCCTGTTGTCAAGAAGAGATGATCGCTTTGTTCTTCCCCTTCATTTAACATCTTACTATGATACAAAATCGTACTCACTTCACGAGCTGTTTCATCTCCAGAACTAATTAGCTGCACCTTATCTCCCATTACCTGCTTAATAACCGGACCTAGAATTGGATAATGTGTGCACCCTAAAATCAGCGTATCGATTTCAGTAGCTTTCAGCGGTTGCAACGTTTCTCTCACAACCTCATAAGCCATCTCACTCTCAAAGTTTCCACTTTCTACAAGTTCAACAAACGGCGGACACGCTAAACTGTCTACCATAACACGGTTATTAATAGACTTCAGAGCCTCTTCATACGCCCCACTTTTTACCGTTCCAATTGTTCCAATGATACCAACATGGTACGTATTGGTCACTTTTAAAGCCGTACGCGAACCCGGGTGAATTACACCCACTACCGGGATTGGTAATTGCTTTTGCATCTCTTCTAACACAACCGCAGTTGCCGTATTACAAGCAATAACTAACATCTTAATATCCATGGCCAATAAATGCTCCGTCATTTCCCATGTGAATTGACGCACTTCCTCACGAGAACGCGGACCATACGGGCAACGTGCTGTATCTCCTAAATATATAATACGCTCTTTTGGTAGCTGGCGAATTAATTCTTTCGCTACTGTTAATCCTCCGACTCCCGAATCAATGACACCAATCGCTCTATTCAACATAATCACCCGTTTTCTTATTCATTACCTTATTTTTTTACATATCATTATATATCACATACCTTAGATCTGATAAAACTAAAGTAGCTTTTTAATAGATTTCTAATATGTACCTGTATAGACCAGGGACTTTTTTATTTTGCTCCTTTTCTTCACAATTTGCAAGACAGAAAAATAGCCGACCTTTTATAAAAAGTCGGCTTCACCTGTTATAATTCGAGTTCCCCCATACGAAGAAGCTCAACAACCGCTTGCGAACGTCCTTTAACCCCTAGCTTTTGCATTGCATTTGATATATGGTTGCGTACGGTCTTTTCGCTAATAAAAAGTTCACTTGCAATTTCTTTCGTTGTTTTATCTTGAACTAGTAATTCAAATACTTCTCTCTCTCTTTTTGTGAGTAACGGTTTAGATTGATATGCTTTTTCCTTCAACTGGTATAACCCTCCTTGCTTAAGCCAGAGCTGTACGTTTGTAAGTTGGGTGGGTGTTTATTTAGTCAAGATATTGTATGAACGAAATGTGCAGGTGGTGAATGAAAATGGGCTAATTTGCATATGTTATTTACATTCTGTATGTAATTCAATCACATGCTATAAAAAGTAGCTTCTATAAAAATAAAACAACATAAATGCGCTTACATATAACTATTCATTTCTTAATTAATTTGTCGCCACTTACTCAATAGAACAAGTATCCATTTATTCAAAAGATAAATGGATACTATGGTGATGACATGAAACTTATGTTAATCTCTATAATTTTGTCACTATCCACAATAGAGGTTGCCATTTCAATGGATATACTACAAGGTTTTAGTATTTTCCATATAATGAAATCAGTTTTAGAATTAAAATAAAGAATAATAACGGAAGATTGCATACTCCTATTCGTATTTTTTCTTCCCCCTCCTCATTCCAAAAATTCTTCAGCTGAAAAAAATAAAACAACATAGGATTCCACTATGTTGTTTGGATTTTCTTCTTAATCCATTTGAAATATAATTGCCGTTCTCTCCCCAAATTACTTCACTCCATTTATTACCTCTTTCTTTTCAGAAAGATTCATCGAAAAGGCGCCAATACTACCTAATAGAGATGTATGTATTTATAGCAATCCGCTTTGTACGCAAAATTTTATGTATTGGTGGTGTCATTATGTTTTCGAATTTCAAACGATTTTTAATCGGTAGACCGCTTAAATCAACAGCGCTAGGAGAACAAAAATTAAATAAACTAAAAGCACTCGCAATCCTTTCTTCTGATGCACTTTCTTCTGTTGCTTACGGAACAGAACAAATTTTAATTGTTCTTGCTGCATTTGGAGCAATCGCCTTTTGGTATTCCATTCCAATCGCAGTTGGCGTTTTAATCTTATTAACAGCGCTCATTTTATCATACCGACAAATCATTTTTTCTTATCCGCACGGCGGAGGTGCTTATGTTGTTTCTAAAAAAAATTTAGGTACAAATGCTGGACTTATTGCAGGAGGATCACTACTTGTTGATTATATCCTTACTGTAGCTGTAAGTGTTTCAGCTGGAACCGATGCTATTACATCAGCTTTTCCGACTTTGCACACATACACAGTTCCAATCGCAGTCATACTCGTTTTATTTATTACAATTTTGAACTTGCGGGGCGTAACGGAGTCAGCATCGATTCTAGCTTATCCTGTCTATCTCTTCGCTTTCGCACTTGTTGTTTTAATTATTGTTGGTGTATTTAAGATCACTTCCGGTCAAGCACCCGCTAATTTACATACGCCAATCGGAACTGTCGTGCCTGGCATCACACTCTTCTTATTATTAAAGGCATTTTCATCGGGCTGTTCCGCTTTAACAGGGGTAGAAGCAATTTCCAATGCGATTCCAAATTTCAAAGAACCTGCTGCGAAAAATGCAGCAAAAACATTAGTCATTATGGGAACAATTCTTGCTATTTTATTTACGGGTATCACATTTTTAGCCTATTGGTATGGAATTGCCCCAAAACATAATGAAACTGTCGTGTCCCAAATTGCTTCAAATATATTTGGAAGGAATTTTGTATACTACTTTATTCAAGGAACAACTGCGCTTATTTTAGTACTAGCTGCAAACACAGGTTTTTCAGCATTTCCATTATTAGCATTTAATTTAGCATCAGATAAATATATGCCGCGTATGTATTTAATGCGCGGAGATCGTTTAGGGTATTCAAATGGAATTATTACACTAGGCATCGGTTCCATCTTGCTAATTCTGGCCTTTCAGGGTAAAACCGAACAATTAATTCCGCTATATGCAGTAGGTGTTTTCATCCCTTTTACATTGTCACAAACAGGTATGATTATAAAATGGTTACGAGAAAAGCCACAAGGATGGCTACCTAAATTACTTACAAACTTATTAGGCGCTCTTATTTCATTAACTGTTCTTCTCATTTTCTTTATTACAAAATTTGCACAAGTATGGTCCATTCTTATCTTTCTACCTATCATTGTTTTCATCTTTCATCGTATCCACAGTCACTATGTTGCAGTAGGTGAACAGTTGCGTGTCAATTTCAATAAAATTCCTGAAAAAGTAACTGGTAATGTCGTAATTGTTCCCGTCGCCGGCATTACAAAAGTAGTCGAACAATCCATCAATTACGCAGAAACCATTAGCGATCAAGTTATCGCTGTATATGTAGCTTTTGATAAAGAGAGTGAACTACGTATGCAGGAAAAATGGAAAGAATGGCAACCGAACATTCGTCTCGTTACATTTGTCTCATCTTACCGAAGCTTAATGCGACCTATCGCAAAATTAATTACGATTATTCAACATAAAGCACTAGAGAACAACCGTTTTGTTACTGTTTTAATTCCGCAGTTCATTACCAAAAAGAACTGGCATAACGTTTTACACAACCAATCGAGCGTATTACTACGTGTCTACCTTCTATATAAGAAAAACGTCATTGTCACGACTGTTCCTTATCGATTTCGAAAATAAGAACATTATGCACCTAAATAGAGGTTTGTTTTCCCCCTTTCTTTTAGGTGCATAACCATCAAAAATGCCTTACAAAAATGTAATCTCCCACCATAAAAATGTAATATAATTCGATAGTTTCCATATTCTTTTCCATGTAAGATAAAAGTATAAAGAATCATCATTACATAAAAAACAACATGGTGATTAAAAAAGGAGAGGATTTTATAATGGAAAAAAAGTTACGTAGATCTGAAACTGATAAAATGTTATTTGGTGTATGCGGTGGTTTAGGAGAATATTTCGATATAAGCGCTAGTATGATTCGCATACTTTGGGTGATTGCGATTCTATGCTTCGGCACGGGTTTTTTAGCTTACCTTGTTTGTTTATTGCTTATGCCACGTTCTTACTAAAAGGCACCGGTGCCCAATTCGGTGCCTTTCTTTCATCTTGTCGCTTTTTGATGAAGCATACTTTCTTTTCGTGTTAACAAATACTTATTTGCTAAAATAAGGAACACACTAGAAGTCCATGTAAACGCTAAATCACGCAATCCTTGCCCGGTTTGTGCATGAAAATTTTCAGCCATCCCACTTTTATTTGCCATCATACAAAAACGAGAGGCAATATCCTTCGCAAACTCATTTTGATCAACTGCTTGTAAAGCCTCAGTCATAATAAATGTTGTCGGTGCCCAAATTGGTCCGCGCCAATATCCATCATCTCGATAATAGGGACTTCTTATACTCTCTGTAGCAAATCCATGTTTTGTCAAAAAGTGATTTTCTTTTTTCAATTCTGTAAGTAAGCTTTCAATAATTTCTTTAGGTAACCTTTTTCCTAAAATGAGGGGGATATATAACACGAGACTATCTGATACTTCATATGAATGATTCCCAGATTGCGGGGCAATAAAACGGTTTTCTCTCCAACAATGTTGAATCATACGATTAAGCGTTGTATTTGCTCGCTCTCCCCATTGCTTTGCCTCTTCCTCAAGCCCAAGTTTCTCCGCAACCTCCGCTAATACTTCCATTTGTAAAATAAGAAATGAGCTTAAGTCTGGACTCTCAATAGGAGCACCGCGGTGAAAAATCGTACTATTATCCCAACCACTATCATTCCCATGATTATATTGAGGAATCCCATCCCCATCATCATCTCGATATGTAAACCACCAATCTGTCCATTTGCATAACGGTTCATACACTTCTTGTAAATGCTCTTCTGTTATAAAATCTGCATGTTCCATCATCCATTTCAGCGTCCACCCATGAATAGGTGGTTTACAACAATTCCACAGCCCACTTTTATCGTTAATATAATCTGGTAATACACCACACGCATCTTGCTTATCGAAGAAAATCATAAATTGATCCCACGCCACTGTCGGTTGATGCATCGCTAATGCCATCGCATTAAAACAATGATCCCAGCTCCATATATTCGTCATCCAGTTTTTTGACATATACATCGCTTTTCGCGGCAAATACCCTTCCGCTTCTACCATACAAGACCATGTAATATAAGCCGCTAACTCTCTCCCTTTCAATAAGTCTTTCGGGACAGCCAATGTATGGCGTAACCAATTTACAAAATTCATCTCAGTAGCATCTACTGCCTCTGTGAATGTCTTCGTCTCCTTCGGCTTCTGTAATACTGTTTTATATTCCGTTAGTTCCACATCAATCCCTGATTTTTCATCTTGCGCACAAATATCAACAATAATATGTTTACAACGAAGCTCCTCAAACGGGGCATCCATATGCATAACCCCTTCTATAGCAGATAAATGAAATCTCATTTCTTTTGAAAAGCTATTAATTTCCCATCCACCTTGTTCACTTGGAATACAGTAATCATACGAACTTGTAATCCCAATAAAACGTAGATGCAATCGATCCGAAGAAAAGCGAATTGTATCAGAATGAGAAAAACAAATCTTCACATCACCTTCTGCAGTCTGAAGTGTTAGTAAAGATGGCGACATCTTCGTTTCACATGGTATAACCTGTCCTTTCCGATTTAATACCTCTATTTTAAACACTTCACCAAAATCATCGTCACCACCGCGAATATTTCGAATCAGTAATCCGTTATCATAGTTTAAAGAAATTACTAAAAAAGAACCATACCGGCTAAATGGAACTTGTTGTAAATCAAACATTTATATCCCCCCTAGGAAAGAGCCCCACCAATAGAAGGGCCCTCTTGTAATTTATGATTCTTTTACAATCTCAAAAGCTCGTTTATGATCCCCATTAAAAGGGACAATGTACACCTCAAACCAGCACGGCTCTGGCTTCAATTGATACTCCGGAAGCTGAGCCGGTCCACAACTCGCGCTTCCTAAACCATTTTGCTTATAATCTAGATGAAATGTAACAAACTCTCTTTCTTGTAATTCATACAAATGCTCTGCTTTCTCTAAATCTTCTGTTGTATAAGGTAAGGCGCTAAAATTAAAATCTTGCCTACTATACGCAACAAACCCTACATGATATTGATCATATAGCGAAACCCACTTTACATCTGTTCGATTTCCCGTCTCTTGCGGAAAAACATACGGGAAGAATAAGTCTTTTACAGCCATTTCATATAAATCTACTTTGTTTGCTTCTTTACTATCCGCATATGATTCGCCTGGTCCACGTCCAAACCAACTTACATTTTGATATTGTTTTGGCAAACGCATCTCGAGCCCCATTCGCGGAAGTGTCTCTGGTAAAGTTCCACTTGGATTCAATCTTGTCTCTATTTTCATAGCCCCGCTTCTTTCAATTTCATACGTATAAGTAACGGCAATTCTCCAGTTCATAACAAGTGGAGCAATAGATCCTGTCACAACAACTTCAACATTTCCATTTTCAAGTTGCAGAGCTTCTATATTTTCTACATCATGCTTCACAAGGTGTACATATTGCTCTTTCCATTTTTCAACTGTATACATATCATTATCAATTGTTGCCCGCCAAATATTTAATTTCGGTCCTTCCTCCATAAGCGATTTTCCTTTAAAGGTCCAGTTTTTCATACGCCCTGTTACAGAGTGAAAAGAAACCGCGAAATTTTCACCAGTAACGCGAATTTCCTCCTTTGTTTCATGTAAAGTTAATGGTCCGTATAACTGCGAATCTTTTTTTCTTCTTACCTTTTGCAAAGCTGGAATACAAAATTGTTCCCAAGCTATTTCATGGCCTGCGACTCCCCAATTTGTATCTGTTCCTAGTACAGTCGACACGGTTACATAGCAATCCTCTTCTGTATGAAGGGCTATATCATCTATAAAAGGCAGCTGAATCTCACAACTCTCTTTCGGTAACAAAGGCGGGGCATCTATAGAATCACTCGCAATTACTTTTCCTTCTTTTTTTACAGTCCACTGCACACGATGCCCTCTTAACGAGCGAAAATCATATATATTTTGTATTGAAATCCTACCACTTCGAATGTCTATTTCTCCTACTTTAATAGGTTCAATTATTTTCTTGTATTGTAACAACGCTGGCGATGGCGTTCGATCTGGCAAGAGTAGTCCATCAATGCAAAAATTACTATTATGCGGAGTATCTCCAAAGTTACCTCCGTATGCAAAGTACTCTTCTCCACCTTCATTCACTTGACGTAATCCGTGATCAATCCATTCCCAAACAAAGCCACCTTGCAATCTTTTATGACTATAAATCGCTTCCCAATATTCTTTTAATCCACCTGGTCCATTTCCCATCGCATGGGCATACTCACATAAAATATGAGGTTTTTCCCAATTTTCTTCTTCTGCATAACCAATAATCTTTTCGACTGAAGAATACATTGTACTAAAAATATCAGTGACTTTCGTTTCTCGATCACCTTCATAATGAATAATTCTTGTTTGGTCCAATTCCCTACACTTATTCGCCATTGCAATAAAATTACAACCGAACCCGGATTCATTTCCGAGTGACCACATAATAATGGAGGAATGGTTGCGATCCCGAAGTACCATACGTTCCACACGATCTACATAAGCATTTTCCCATTCAGGATCATCACTTAATATGTTTGCATTACCAATTAACTCAAATCCATGGCATTCCAAATCAGCCTCATCAATTACATATAAACCATACTCATCACATAGATCATAAAAACGCGGATCATTCGGATAATGTGCCGTTCGTACCGCATTAATATTGTGCTGCTTCATAAGTATTACATCTTGCTTCATTGTTTCATATGTGACATACCTTCCTGTATCCGGATTGTGATCGTGACGATTCACCCCTTTAAATATAATGGGAATACCATTAACAAGCAGATTCCTATCCTTCATCTCAATCATACGGAAACCAATCTTCTGTGAAACCACTTCTACAACTTCATCATCTTCATTTCGAATCGTGAACAATACAATATACAAATGCGGTTCTTCTGCAGACCATTTCTGTGGCTTTTTGACAAAAAACGAATGTGTATCCTCTATAACACTTGTCCCTTGTAAGTTCAGATACGATATATGTTGATCTAATACTTCCCCATGCTCATTACAAAATTTATACTCTAGTACATAATTTGTATTCAGTAATTGTTCATTGCAAATCTTTGTACTTAGTTGTAACACACCATTTTCATAATTTTCATCTAGTGTTGTACATAGCGTCATATCATAAATATGCACAGCAGGTTCATGCACAATGTACACATCACGAAAGATGCCACTTAACCACCACATATCTTGATCTTCTATATAAGATCCATCACACCATCTATACACACATACTGTCATCGTATTTTTTCCCATATGAACAAACGATGTAATATCAAACTCTGCCGTCAAACGACTTCCTTGGCTATATCCCACTTCTTCTCCATTTATCCATAAATGAAAGGCACTATCCACACCTTCAAATCGAATACGAATACATCCACCGTTCCAACTTTCCGGTATATAAAATTCATTTTTATAACAACCGACTTGATTTTCAAATGGAACATGGGGTGGCTGAAGCGGAAACGGATAATATAAATCGGTATAATGAGGCTTTCCGTATCCTTGCAATTGCCAATGCCCAGGTACATGAATCGTATCCCATTCACTACAATCAAATTCACTTAAGAAAAAATTTTCTGGAAGTTGCTTTGGGGATTCTAAGTACAAAAACTTCCACATTCCATTCAACAATTTGTAATAAGAAGAGCTTTCACGCGTAAAAGATAGAGCCGCTTGTTCCGTTTGAAATGGAATAAAATGCGCCCTTCCCTCCATACGATTTCGCCCTGTTACTTGAACATCTTCTAAGTCCGCTAACATGTTACGTTCCATATCGATCCTCCTTTTTGCTTTCACTTTGTCTCACCATTTCTACACTCTATCATTTAAGACCTGTATGTCCCGACTCTTCCACAATATATCGCTGTGCAAAAAAGAAGAGCGCAAGAGGTACAATACTAATTAACAATGTCACCGCCATAATCCCTTCCATATCAACGCCAAACATACCTTTAAACTGCGCTAAGCCTAGCGTTAATGTATATTTGCTTTGATCATTTAGGAAAATAAGCGGTCCTAGATAATCGTTCCAACATCCTAAAATATTAAAAACAGCAACTAGAATTAAAATCGGTTTCATAATCGGTAAATAAATACGGTAGTAAACTTGAAATGCGTTCGCACCATCCATCCTTGCAGCCTCATCTAGCTCCTTCGGAACAGACATAATAAATTGTCTCATTAAAAAGATAAAAAACGCACCGCCAAACCAAGATGGAATAATTAAAGGTTTTAACGTATTAATCCAGCCTAGAGCATTAAATTCCATATAAAGCGGAATCATCGTTACTTCCCACGGAATCATCATCGTTGCTAGTACAATCATGAACAAAATATCCCGCCCTTTAAATTTAAAACGCGCAAAACCATACGCTACTAAAGAAGATGATATTAACTGCCCGATTGTAGAAAGCACTGTTACAACAATTGAATTCCATAAAAAAGTATTAAATGGTTGACTTGTCCACGCCTTTGCAAAATTACTAAATTTAAACTCAGATGGAATCCACTTTGGTGGATATAAATATAATTCTTCTGGTGACTTCACAGATGTTGTAATCATCCAAAAGAAGGGCAATAAAAATAAAATAGAAAAGCCTATTAATAGTGCGTACACTACAATTCGATATATGCGCTTCTTCGTTCTCACACCGTATCCTCCTTATTCATTTTCTACTTTGACTTCATCTCATTTTCGTAATAAACCCACGCTGCTGATGATTTAAAAACAAGTAATGTTAACCCTAAAATGATTAAAAACATAAACCAAGCATTCGCTGATGAATAGCCCATTTTAAAATACTTAAATGCATTTTCATATACATACATCGCGTAAAAATAGGTGGACTTTAATGGACCTCCGCCGGTTAATACAAGCGCTAATGTTAATTGTTGAAACGCACCGATAATTGTTGTAATTAAATTAAATAAAATTGTCGGCGTTAACATCGGCAATGTAATTTTGAAAAATTGCTGCACTTTTCCAGCTCCATCAATGGAAGCAGCCTCATACAAGTTTTGTGGAATGTTTTTTAATCCAGCTAAAAAGATGAGCATAAGCGTGCCTTGTCCCCATAAACTAGCAATTACCATCGCAATGAGTGACCAGTTCGGATCACTTAACCAATTTGGTCCTTTTATACCCACAAGCGATAGAAAATAATTCAAAATACCATACTCTCCGTTATATACCCATGCCCAAATCATCGCTAAAGCCACACCAGAAATAACGCTTGGCAAATAGAAAAATGTTCGAAAAAACGCATGTCCTTTTACCTTTTGATTCAGCAAAATCGCTAAAAATAGAGCAATGATTAAATTAAATGGAACAAATAATGCTGCAAATTTCACTGTAATCCATAGCGAATCCCAAAACATCGGATCATTTAGAAACATATCTTGATAGTTTTTTAATCCAATAAATTGAACTTCTCCAATAAGCGGCCAGTCAAAAAAACTAATAAACAGTGAAAATAAAAGAGGACCAAGGGTAAAGGCTATAAAGCCAAATACCCACGGAAATATAAATGCGTAAGGAACGAGTTTCTCCCATTTCATTTTCTTTTTTCTAACAACTATATTCGTTTCACTCTCTATAGATACTCCATATTTCACCATCCACACCTCTTTGCTTTTACAATTATTTATCCATATACTTCTCTGAATCTTGAACCGCTTTATTTAATAATTTCTCTGGATCTTGTCCAAGCATAATTGCATTAATTGCCGCTGATAAATTCCGGTTTACTTCATCCCATTTTGGATTAAGTAAAAATGCTGGTGTATTTGTTGAACGTTCTAGCATTGTGTAGAACGGTTTAATATTCGTCTCTTCTTCTTTCTTCAATTCTTTTACAACACTAATTCGAACCGGTAAATCAGAAGTTCGCATTTTAATCGCTTCTGGTGAAGAATAAAACTTAACAAACTCCCAAGCTAACTCTTTATGTTTTGCATCTTTTGCAATCGAAACAGCTGATGTAGCAACAAGCCCCTTCACAGGTTTTCCTTTAAATGTAGGAGGTTCTACTGTACCAAAATCAATTTTTGCCTCTTTAAACCCTTCTAATGGCCAGATTCCGCTCTCCCACATTGCTAACTTCCCAGCTTTAAAAATATCGTCACCGCTCTGTTGGTTTTTTCCACCTACTAATACAGCCGTTTTATCCTTTAGCATACTTTGGAAAGATTTCATAACTTCAATTGTTTCTGTACTGTTCATATGTCCTTTTATTTGTTTTCCATCTTCACTTACAAAACTACTACCGTTACTCCAAATAAACCCTTGTAAATCATACGTATCTGGCTCAGGTCTTAAAGCAAATCCATATTGTTTATTGCTTACATCTGTTAACTTTTTCGCAGTGTCTACAAACTCATCCCAAGTCCAACCATCTTTCGGATATGGAATATTCGCTTTATCAAATAACTTTTTATTGTAATATATAACCCGTGTTGTAAATCCTGCTGGCATACCATATAATTTCCCGTCAATACTAGAGTAGTTAAATAGCCCTTGATAAAAATCATCTAATTTCATATCCGGATCTTTCTTTGCAAGTTCATCTAAAGGTTCAAGAGATTTATAATAAGCTGGGAAATTCCACATATACATAACATCTGGTGGATTTTTCGCTCCGAAAGATGCTGCAAGCTTTTGATCAAAGCCATCGCCATAAGCCTCCACCTGTACTTTGACTCCCGGATTCTTCTCTTCAAATTTCTTTGCAATTTGCTGCTGAATCTTTAAATTTTTTCCAGCATCCCAAGTTGCAAATCGTAATACTGTTCCATCACTCGATGTTTGTTTCTTTTCATCATCCTTTGATGATTTTTTACTTGTGGTCTCATTTGAGCTACAACCAGCTAAAAATACTATAAGTACGAGCATAAAACTAAGACATACATGTACCATTTTTTTCACTACTTACACTCCCCTTCTCCAAAAAAGTTTTAATTTCTGATTTTTCAGAACAAATAATTTAACCGCCTTCATTTTACCTTTTATGAAAGCGGTTAAAAACATCGATTTGTTCGATTTTTGTTATCAAATTGTTCGTTCAACAAAAGTATGGTGTCAATTTGTTTTATATAAAGTTTCACATTGTTTGTCTCGATATTCTGATGGTGTTGTTCCTGTACACTTTTTAAACCATTTACTAAAATATTTACTATTTGAAATACCGATATGCTCCGCTACCTCTTGAATCGTAAGTGAGGTTGTTTGAAGCATTTGCATGGCAAGTTCAAGTTTTCTTCGTTCTGTAAAAGAATGAAAACTTTCACCTATTATCTTTTTAAAAAGCATACTAAAATGACTTCTGCTTAGCCCTACCATCTCCGCCACTTCTGAAACAACAATTGGCTCTGATAAATGATTCATTGTATACAAAATAGCCTCTTTAATTGTTTTTGGCCAATTGTTAATCGTTACTTTATACTTAATCTCAAGTTCTGCAAATTGCTTCATCGATTTAACTGAATCCATCCATTGCCCGGTGCTGAACAGCTCCCCCGACGTAATCCAATATAGCTCTTCATATTTACTCTTTACATCCATAAACATTTGTTCCATCATTCCCTTATATTTTTCATTAAGAAATAAGAAACATTGATCCTTTCCACATAATATCTTCACATGTGGATTTGATAACTTTTGATCCAGCTCTTGTAATATGAAATGTAATCTCGATTCTGATCTTATAAAACAGGCATAATACCCATCGTTCATCCATTTCCATTCATTATGAAATAAATCCACAAGTATCTCTTGGAACTGATTTTGAAAACCACATAACCATTGAAAAAAATCTTCATAAAAGAGAGATTTTTGCTGTTCAATCACTTCTTCTTCCCTATGGACTGTTAAATCTTTTTGAAATTCTCGTAAATATTGATCCAGCTCCTCGTCATGAAACGATGTTTTCAATAAATAACCTGAAACCCCTAATTTAATCCCTTCCTGTGCATATTCAAAATCACGATGACAACTTAATAATAATACCTTTGTTTTCGGCGCATGTTGTTTAATCTTTTTCACAAATTCAATTCCATTTATAACAGGCATGACAATATCTGTAATCACCACTTCTGGCTCATGTTGTACAAACTCCTCCCATCCTCTCTCACCATTTGGTACATCCGCTACTACTTCCATATTATATGCTGACCAATCTATCGCCACTTTCAAGCCCCTTCGAACAATCGTCTCGTCATCCGCAATAAGCACTTTAATGCGTTTCATTTCTGTATCCCTCCCTTTGGCCAAAGAATCTGAACTATAGTCCCCTTCTTTTCTTCTGATTGAATCGTTAATCCGTACTCTATCCCAAAATGCAATTTGAATTTTTGATCGATATTATATAATCCAAGCCCCCCTTTTTGTTCTACAGATGGCTCTTGTAATAAATCCGGTTTTCGCCTATCAGAAATACCACGACCATCATCGGTAATATGTATACATAAGTCACCATTCTCCTTTTCAAATGCCGATAATGTAATAGCTCCTTGTCCATCATCGAAAGCATGAAAAAATATGTTTTCAAATATAGGTTGTAGCGACATTCTTGGAATCTGTTCCCCTTTTATAGAAGATGAGACATCTTGCGTATAAGAAAAATAATTTCCAAATCGAATTTCCTGCACCTTTAAATAATGTTCTATAATAGTCAGTTCATTTTGGAGTGTGACAAGTTCGTTCGCAAAGTTTAAATTTCCTTCTAGCACAGCAACAAGATGATAAATCATTTCACTTATATCATTTGCCCCCTGAAGCTTTGCTTTCCATTGAATCGAATTTAATGTATTAAATAGCAAGTGCGGATTAATTTGATAATGAATTGCCTTAAGCTCAGCTTCTTTTTTCAACTTTTCCTTCTCATATATTTCTTCTACTAACGATTTAATTTTGACAACCATTTTATTAAAATTCACAGTTAAATTCCCTACTTCATCTTGTGAATTTACTGGTATATTTGTATAAAAATCTCCTTTACTTACTTGAGATATTGCATAATCCAAATTCGTGACATTTTCCGTTAGCTTAGCTGAAATTAAAAATGCCAACATAAAAGCTAGGCATAGCGATACAATAATTCCAATTAATGTAACAAACAAAATAATTGTAGAGGATTGATAAAATTCTTTTTCTGGAATAATAATTTCTAGACTCCATTTATTTGATGGAATTGGCTTTTCCCAAATGATATCACCCTTGTTTTTTTTATAATCTTCATCCGTTGTGTAAATCACCTGTTTTTTTTCATCACGAATGGTAATCAGTGCATGCAAATCTGTTTCTAATGAATCAATAAACTTAAATAAATCCGTCGCATCTGTTTCCACTAATATCCGGCTATCTTTCAAACTACCTGTTTGGATTGGAACAAGTAATCCAATTACTTTGTTTTTATCAGCTATTGAGTAATGATTCGAAACATAAATCCCATTCCAATACCCTTGTGATAAATCCCCTTGTCCTTCCCAAAATTTTTCTTGTTTTAGTTTCTGCACATCTAAATACCGATCTCCATAGTAATAACCACTAGGTGTAATCAAAAAGATTCCCTTTGTTTGTGCTGTTTTATGCGCTTCTAAAAACCTTTCAAAATTCTTCTCAATAATAAATTCCGAATACGATTTTGGTGCTTCTTTTTTTAAAACAATTAACGTCGGATCTGATAAATATTCTTGAATATCACTAGCAATTAAATGCATATGGCTTAATGTTAATTCAATTTGAGCTTGAAGCTGCGATATAGCAAACTTTCCATAATCCCCAAACTGTGCATTTACAAGATTGGATGACTTTTCATATGACATCCAGCTAAACAACATGAGCGGAATAAGTGCAACAACTAAAAAACACGTTAATAACTTCAAACGAAGGCTTGTTCGAATTTGTTGCAGCAATCCCCATAGTCTAAATTTCGTCATGAGCCTCTTCCCTTATCCTAATTATTTATCTATCTTTTCAGAATATTCCAACTTAACTATATTTTATCAAAAATAACATTAAAATCTATAAAAAAGGAGCGCTTTATTGCAAGCACCCCTTTTTATAATCGAAAAATAATGGAGGTTGTAGATTGAATTTTGAATCGGTCTGTTCCGGTGGCTAAACAAAGAAAACAGTATAACAAATGTAAACATCGCATAAATAAAACACATGATTATTCTTTAAGTATCGTATTGTTTATTTGATTAAAATTGTATAATTCTTCCGTATTTTATTTATCAGAATAATATTATATTTTCCATTTATACTTAAATCCACCTAATTTTATGTTATAATACGATTCATGTGTATGCGAGGAGGAAAATTATGTTAAAAAAAGGGATTGCTGAATTTATTGGTACATTTGTACTTGTATTATTCGGAACCGGAACAGCTGTTTTAGGCGGCGGAATTGAAGGAATTGGAACTTTAGGAATTGCAATGGCTTTCGGATTGTCAATTGTTGCTATGGCATATAGCATTGGAACAATTTCTGGATGTCATGTAAACCCAGCAGTATCAATTGCCATGTTTGTAAACAAACGAATGAGCGCTATGGAACTTGCTTGTTACTTATTAGCTCAAATTTTAGGTGGTTTACTAGGAACTGCAACGTTAGTGACTATTTTAAAATCTTCTAATATGTCTTTAGATAACTTAGGACAAAATAGCTTTGGAAATCTTGGCTTGTCAGGTTCTTTCTTAGTTGAATTTATATTAACATTCGTCTTTATTTTAGTAATTATTGCAGTAACAGGTAAAAAGGGTAATGCACAATTAGCTGGATTAGTAATTGGTTTTACACTAGTATTGGTTCACTTATTAGGTATTCCATTAACAGGAACTTCTGTTAACCCAGCACGTAGCCTAGCACCAGCTTTATTTGCTGGCGGAGAAGCTGTATCTCAATTATGGGTATTTATTATTGCTCCAATTGTTGGTGGTATCGTTGCTGCCATTGTAGGGAAATTTGTACTAAATACTGAAAAATAGAATTTTCGTTCTTTCTGAAAGTAAAGAAGCGAGCCCGCTTATATTGGGCTCGCTTTTTTATTTCTGAATTTTTGATTGTAAATTTGTAACAAGCTGCTGAACTGTTACATTCGCAAGCACATTTTCCATTGCTTCTTGCGCTTGCATTAATATAATCTCTAGTACGGATTGAATATTAGCTCCTACTGGACATTCTATGTTGGGATTCTCATGGAAAGAAAATAGATGTCCTTCTTCTACTACTTCCACTGCTTTATATACATCAAGTAATGTAATTTCATCTAAATCACGAGCAAGTGACATTCCACCTTTTCCAGCTTGTACATCAACAAGGCCCGCTCTCTTCAACATTCCCGTAATGCGGCGAATCACAACTGGATTTGTATTCACACTACCAGCAATCCATTCAGAGGTACAGCGAGAGTTTCGATCTATCGCAAGTAACGTTAACATATGAACACCTACTGTAAAACGGCTACTAATTCCCATCTGCACGCCCCTCCTTTACGTTCATTCTGTCAAAAGACGCTACATACTATTATATACTATTTCTTGTTTACGCATAAAGAAAAAGCATGATTCCCTTAGAAAATCATGCTTTTATGTTTATTGACGCTTAATAAATTTAGCTAAATCTTTGAATTTCACTTTATCAGAGTAATTCATAACACCATTGACGAAAATACGACTCGCAATCCAATTGATGATTAAAATCGTTACCACTAAAATTACTAATGTAACGCTAATCTCTACAGCGCCTGCTTCACCAGCAACAACACGTGAGAATGTAACCATTGGTGTAAAGAATGGAACATAGGAACTAATTACAACCAGTGTACTATTTGGATCAAATAGTGACTTCATACTAATGAAGAATGCCCCCATACCTAAAAATGTAATCGGCAATGCCACTGATTGTAAATCTTCTAACTTAGATACAACTGCTCCAGCCGCTGCATATAACATCGCATATAATAAATATCCTGTAATAAAGTAGATAATAAACATACTGATAACTAATGTATCTAAAGTTGAAAAATCTAAAGACAGTCCAAATATTGAAGCATTATTTAAATCAATCCATCCTAATAAATACGGAATGATAAACCCACAAGCAAGTACAGCAATTTGTAATAAAGCTGTAGCTACAACCGCTAAAATTTTCGCATACATCATCGTAAGCGGTTTTACTTTTGGAAGCATAAGTTCCATAACACGTGATGCTTTTTCAGATGCAATTGTTATCCCAATCGCATTTCCAAACGAAATAATAAACATATACAACGCAAACGAAAATGCATAGCCAATACCAAAGGAGGATGCTCGATCTTTTATTGCCTCTTGCTTCATAGGAATCGCCATCTGTAATTGTCTTGCTACTTCTGGAGATATATTATTCTTTTCAATCATTACCGCCGTGTATTGTTCCTTTAAATAACTTGCCATCAATGTAGCTGTTGAATCGCTGGGAAAGCCACTATACAAATAAGTAACTTCTGGAATGCCATTCTTTTCTTTAATATGGAATAGACCATCTAAGTCCCCTTCTTCCACCTGCTTACGTAGTGCATTAAATTCATCTTTCTGTGCCACAGTTACTTTAGCTGATGGAAGTAATTTATTCATATCACTTTCTTGCACTTTATAAGTGGTACTTTCTGTTACCACTGCAATTTTATCTTTCCCTTTATCCTTATCAGAAGTAAAGTGAGTAAAAGCTACTAAACCAAATACAACTAAAAATAAAATCGCACTCGTAATCAATGATTTTTTAGATAGAAATGATTCCCTGAAATAAAATGAAAATACATGAGAAAATTTACGCATTGTTATTTCGCCCTTTCCACAAATATTTCGTTTAGCGTTGGCTCTAACATTTTAAATTGTCTTAAGCTTATACCTTGTTCCTGTAATTTTTTTAAAATCGTTAAGGCTTCTGCATCATCATGAACTTTCATATAAAGTAGTCCTTGTTGTTTTTCATACGAAATATGTAAGGCTTGTAATGCTCGTTCATTTTCTACCGCATCTTCAATTGTTAAATTGCGAAAACCGTATTCTTGCTTAATGTCGCTTAGCTTTCCTTTTACAACTGCTTCTCCTTTTTTCAAAATGCATACATGCTGGCAAAACGTCTCCACTTGTTCCATTCGATGACTTGATAAAATAATTGTTTTCCCGCTTTGTACTTGTTCTTCAATAATATTTGCTAATATACCAGCATTCACCGGATCTAGCCCACTAAATGGCTCATCTAAAATCAGAAGCTCTGGGTCATGAATAAGCGCCGCAATTAATTGGATTTTTTGCTGATTTCCCTTTGAAAGCTCCCCTGCTGTTTTATATTTATATTCCGGGATTGCTAGTTTTTCTAACCATTGATCAATCGCACGGTCCACTTCTTTCTTCGTCATTCCTTCTAATCTTCCAAAATAGCGAAGTTGATCTATAACTCTACTTTTTGTATATAGTCCTCTTTCTTCTGGAAGATATCCAATCGTTACATCACTTTCAGAAATCATTTTTCCCTCCCATGTAATCGACCCTTCATTAGGAGTTAATAAACCGAGGAGCATTTTAATTGTTGTTGTTTTTCCTGCACCATTCCGGCCAAGTAGCCCTAACACTTCACCTTTTGGTAATGAAATTTGTAATTGATTGACCGCTTTTGATTCACCAAATATTTTCGTTAAGTTTTGTATTTGTAAACTCAAAGTATACATCCTCCCCTTCTCTATTATCCTTACTCTCTTCTAAACATTATGATTATTCAGAGTGAAATATAGTAACACAGACAATTTTACTTCTCGTATATGATACTCCCTGTCCTACCCACCATTTGTTTTATTTAGTTAAAATTGTAAATCAAAAAACATTTCTTACTTATTATATCGAAATAGGGCATACTGCCATATACCCAAAGGGCAATATGCAAAAATGCATAAAAAAACCTATAAATAACATTATATTTTAATATATAATATCAAATGATTTATTTACATCAAGGAGGATACATATGAAGATGAAAAGAGGCATTACCACATTATTATCTGTAGCCATTCTATCTACATCGCTTGTAGCATGTTCAGGAACAGCTGAGAAAACTGTGGCCAAAGAAGAAAACGTAAAATTAACAGACCAGCAGCTAATGGCTGATTTATGGTTCCAAACAGCCGGTGAGACGAAAGCATTGTATTATCAAGGCTATAACATTGGACAATTAAAGCTTGATGCGGCTCTTGCAAAAGGCACAAGCAAAAAGCCAGCAATTGTACTAGATTTAGATGAAACTGTTTTAGATAACAGCCCTCACCAAGCAATGACTGTGAAAGAAGGAAAAGGCTATCCTTATAAATGGGATGAGTGGATTAATAAAGCGGAAGCAGAAGCTCTTCCCGGCGCAATTGATTTCTTAAAATATGCAGAGTCTAAAGGTGTAGACATTTATTACATTTCAAACCGTAAGACAAATCAATTAGATGCAACAATTAAAAACCTTGAGCGCGTTGGTGCTCCACAAGCAACAAAAGAACATATTTTACTACAAGATCCGAAAGAAAAAGGGAAAGAAAAACGTCGTGAACTTGTTTCACAATCGCACGATATCGTTCTATTCTTCGGTGATAACTTATCTGACTTCACTGGATTTGATGGAAAATCTGTAAAAGATCGCAATCAAACAGTTGAAGAAACAAAAGCACAATTTGGCGAAAAATTTATCATTTTCCCTAATCCAATGTATGGTGATTGGGAAGGTGCTCTATATGATTATAACTTCAAAAAATCTGATGCAGAAAAAGATAAAATTCGTCGGGATAACTTAAAATCATTTGAAGTAAAATGAACCTTCCATCAGTAGGGTTCTACTGCCCGCGAATAGCGGGATAAAAGGGTGGCTTATGCCATCCTTTTATTTTATTCCTTTCTTAACTTCTATTTTAAATTTATATTCATTTTGTTTTCACTTGACCTGATACTAAAAAGGTCACTGATTGCTTCTATCCATGTTCGAACGCCTCTCTTTATTCCAAAAAAAGGAACAGGATTATCTTTTCCATTTGTATGTATATAAATATAATTCAACAAAACCACACATTATTTGACAAATTCTTTGCAATTCTATTACTTTACGACTCTTATATTTCTTTTTATAGAAATTAGACTTATAA
Source organism: Bacillus sp. 166amftsu (assembly GCF_900107445.1). Lineage (NCBI taxonomy): Bacteria > Bacillati > Bacillota > Bacilli > Caryophanales > Bacillaceae > Bacillus > Bacillus sp. 166amftsu. Next base: position 877,950 of record NZ_FNQA01000001.1, read on the forward strand.
TTAACATGCGAAACAAATTATAAGAAAGGACTGAAATTACACAGCGTTATGAAGAAAGTAATTGTTATTTCTGCCACTACGATTGTAATCGGTATCACATCCTTCGCTTATTTCAGCTCAAAATCTCCACTACAAAATGATGCGAAAGCTGTCGAAACACAAAAACATATTGAACACCCAAAAGAAGAGATTCCAGTATTTCCAAAAGCAACTCATACTGCTAAAAAAATAGATGAGGATTTTTCTCTTGTTACAAATCCAGATTCACCACTCGTTTTAGTAAATAAACACCGCAAATTACCAGATGGTTATACGCCAGATGATCTCACAAAACCGGATGTTTCATTTGCATATCCAAAAGACAAAGAAAAAACATTGCTTCGTAAAGATGCTGCGGCAGCTCTGGAAAAAATGTTCCATGCAGCAAAGCAACAAGGACTAGAGCTTACTGCTGTATCAGGTTATCGTTCTTATAAGCGCCAACAGTCATTACATAATATGTACATAAAACGTCAAGGAAAAGCTGAGGCAGACTCAGTTAGCGCAGTTCCTGGAACAAGCGAACATCAAACAGGACTTGCAATGGACATTAGTTCTAAGTCTGCAAGTTATCAATTAGAACCTATTTTCGGTGAAACTGAGGAAGGAAAATGGGTGGCAGCACATGCCCATGAATTTGGCTTCGTCATTCGCTATTTAGAAGATAAAACAGATATAACGGAATATTCATATGAACCGTGGCATCTTCGCTATGTAGGGAAGCCATATGCTACTTACTTACATAAACATCACCTAACATTAGAAGAGGCCATGGGTGCAAAAAAATAAGAGATTTTCCTCTTATCAAGACGTAAAAAATAAAGTAGAAAACATATTGACCAAATATAATATGTTTTCTACTTTTATTTCTTTTCATACATCCTCCGCCAGCATTATTATTTTTATATGTGTCTACTCAATTCACATCTCACTTTATTGTAGTAACTTTTGTTTCCATTCTTGGGGCCAAGGCATCCCTTTTCCCGTTTTCTTTGAGGCTTGCACCATTGCCCCGCGCCCTACCAAACAAACTTCTCCCGCTTCATTTTTTACCATATAGTGTAAATCTAAAGAAGAATTCCCAACTGTTTCAGCTTTTATATATACCTTTAAATGTTCATCGAAGAAAATTTGTTTCAAGAAATTACATTGTAAGTCAGCGACAACAATCATTGTTTCTGATGCTTCATGTGTCCATTCTTGCATAAAACCAAGCTCTTTAAAAAACTCGATACGTGCTTCTTCAAAATATGTAAAAGCAACGCCATTATTCATATGTCCAAACATATCTGTTTCACAAAAACGAACTTTAATAGGAATATAAAATGAAAAATCCTGTTCCCATTTCTCAAAACCTTCAATGTAAGAAATCTTCTTCATGCCTTTCTCTCCTTTTTCTTTTATTCTAATAAGTAACACAGCATATTTCAGAATAAACAAAAAATTAAAACGATATAAATTCATATATATTCGTTTTGATCTTCCAACATATCAGTCGCTGCTATAAATAACAAAAAAAGCCATCATCCATTTTTCAATCCAAATCGCTTCTATGCATGATTGGATCCTCTCTCTCCTAAAAGAAAGGTCTAATATTTGTTTTCAATTTATACTTTATATAAATATTGCCTCTTCGATTCGAAGAGGCAATATTTATTAATAGTTATTGTCGCTACCAAAGAAGTCTTTAAACGACTGAATTGTTGTATCACGGTTTAATGCTGCAATTGAAGTTGTTAATGGAATACCTTTCGGACATGATTGCACACAGTTTTGTGAGTTACCACAGTTCGCAAGGCCGCCATCACCCATAATTGCACGTAAGCGTTCTGCTTTATGCATTTCACCAGTTGGATGTGAATTGAACAAGCGAGCTTGTGAAAGCGGTGCTGGTCCGATAAAGTCAGATTTACTGTTTACGTTCGGACATGATTCTAAGCAAACACCACATGTCATACATTTTGAAAGTTCATATGCCCATTGACGCTTTTTCTCTGGCATTCTTGGTCCTGGTCCTAAGTCATACGTACCATCAATTGGAACCCAAGCTTTCACACGTTTTAAAGCATCAAACATACGGCTACGATCAACTTGTAAATCACGCACTACCGGGAATGTCTTCATCGGTTTGATACGAACTGGTTGTTCTAGTTTATCGATAAGCGCTGTACATGATTGACGCGGTTTACCGTTAATTACCATAGAACAAGCACCACATACTTCTTCTAAACAGTTCATATCCCACGCAACAGGAGTTGTATGGTTTCCTTTTGAATCGACAGGATTACGGCGAATTTCCATAAGAGCCGAAATAATATTCATATTTGGACGATATGGAATTTCAAACTCCTGATCAAACGGTTGTGCATCTGGTCCATCTTGCCGTGTAATGATGAGGCGGATTGTTTTCTCAGACATGTTGTTTATCCCCCTTCTCTTCACCCTTAGCAGCTACATCATGTTTGGAAGAATAGTCACGCTTACGTGGTTTGATTAATGAAACATCAACGTCTTCGTAATGGAATGCTGGTGCATTTCCTTCTCCTTCAAACTTCGCCATTGTCGTTTTTAAGAAGTTCGCATCATCACGATTTGGGAATTCTGGTTTATAATGTGCACCGCGGCTTTCATTACGGTTATATGCACCAATTGTAATAACACGAGCTAATTCAAACATGTTTGCCAGTTGGCGTGTAAACGAAGCACCTTGGTTACTCCATTTTGCTGTATCATTAATGTTAATGCGCTTATAACGCTCCATTAACTCTACGATTTTCGCATCTGTTTCTAATAGCTTTTTATTTTCACGAACTACTGTTACGTTATCTGTCATCCATTCTCCAAGCTCTTTATGCAGAACATATGCATTTTCATTACCATCTAACGTTAAAATATTGTTAAATTTCTCTGTTTCGATTAGCTCATTTTGCTCATAAGTAGCTGATGAAACAGCATCAGATGACTTTGAAAGACCTTTCATATATTCAATCGCGTTTGGTCCTGCTACCATACCGCCATAAATCGCTGATAATAATGAGTTCGCACCTAATCGGTTACCACCGTGCATAGAGTAATCACACTCACCTGCTGCAAATAAACCTGGAATACTTGTCATTTGCTTATAATCAACCCATAGTCCGCCCATTGAATAATGAACAGCTGGGAAGATTTTCATCGGTAGTTTACGAGGATCATCACCTGTGAACTTTTCATAGATTTCAATAATTCCACCAAGTTTAATATCTAGTTCTTTCGGATCTTTATGAGAAAGATCTAGATATACCATGTTTTCACCATTAATACCTAGTTTTTGCTCAACACACACGTCAAAAATTTCACGCGTTGCGATATCACGAGGCACAAGATTTCCGTATGCAGGGTATTTCTCTTCTAAGAAGTACCAAGGCTTACCGTCTTTATACGTCCAAACGCGTCCACCTTCACCGCGTGCAGATTCGCTCATTAGACGTAACTTATCGTCCCCAGGAATTGCTGTTGGGTGAATTTGAATGAACTCACCATTCGCATAATATGCACCTTGTTGATATACAGCAGATGCTGCTGTACCTGTGTTGATAATAGAGTTTGTTGATTTTCCAAAGATGATACCAGGGCCCCCTGTTGCCATAATCACAGCATCAGCTCGGAAACTTTTAATTTCCATAGTTTGTAAGTCTTGTGCAACGATTCCGCGGCATACACCTTCATCATCGATAACAGCTCGTAAGAAATCCCAACCCTCATATTTTGTTACAAGTCCTGCTACTTCATGACGACGTACTTGCTCATCTAATGCGTACAATAATTGTTGACCAGTTGTTGCACCGGCGAATGCTGTACGGTGATGTTGTGTTCCTCCAAAGCGGCGGAAATCAAGAAGTCCTTCTTCTGTGCGGTTAAACATAACACCCATACGGTCCATTAAATGAATAATACCAGGTGCTGCTTCACACATTGCTTTAACTGGTGGTTGGTTCGCTAGGAAGTCACCACCATAAATTGTATCGTCAAAGTGGATCCACGGGGAATCCCCTTCACCTTTTGTATTTACGGCACCGTTAATACCACCTTGTGCACATACAGAATGCGAACGTTTTACTGGTACTAAAGAGAACAGTTCCACGTTTACTCCTGCTTCTGCTGCCTTAATCGTTGCCATTAAGCCGGCTAATCCACCACCGACTACTATAAGTTTCCCTTTCATGCTCTCCCACTCCTTACTGATTTGCTAGCTGTGGATCGATGAACGCTAATAATGCACTCACACCTACATAAGATAAACCTAAGAAAATAGCTAATGTTACATAAGTAGAGATACGTTGTGAACGTGGCGATACTGTAATTCCCCAGCTAATGCAGAATGTCCATAGTCCATTTGCAAAGTGGAAAATTGTTGATACAACACCAACTAAATAGAAGCCAAACATAGCTGGATTGCCTAAAATATCTGCCATCATATCATAATTTACCTGTTCTCCTAATGCTGCTTGAATACGAGTTTGCCAAACGTGCCAAGCTATGAAAATCAGCGTGATGATACCTGAAATTCGTTGGAAAACGAACATCCAGTTACGGAAATAACTATAAGATGTCGCATTGTTCTTAGCTGTAAATGCAATATATAATCCATATATAGCATGGTACAGTATCGGTAAAAAGATGACAAAAATTTCTAGCGCATACCGGAATGGAAGGAGCTCCATAAAATGAGCAGCTTTGTTAAAAGCCTCTGCTCCTCTTGTTGCAAAATTGTTTACTACTAAATGTTGCGTCAAAAAGACACCAACCGGGATGACTCCCATTAATGAGTGCCACTTGCGAAACGTATACTCGCGGCCTTTCATGTCCCCATTACCCCCCTTGAATGTTTAACTGCTGCTTTCAGATTAGTTTATAACAATAATGTTTTTTCACTATTGCTATAAGAAAAACTGAAAAAATTATTCGAAATATTTCAGCATAATTTGATACCAAATTCATTTTACTCCTATTTTTGTCGAAGCGTCAAGAAAACGTATACATAATTTGTACATAATTTGCATATAATTTGCCGATTCTTTTTTTCTTCCTATATATTCAGATTTTCTCAAAGAAAGTTCTGTTTTTATAAATGGGAAATGTTATATAATAATTTCTATAGAAAGAGGGGAATATTGTGAGCAAAAATACAATTGATATAGCATCTTTAGAAGATGTTTCATTGAACGCCTTCGCTTATGAACTGCTTCGTGAAGAAGTACTACCTGACTTAATTGGAAAAGAATTAGATGACATTTTATACTGGGCTGGTAGAAACCTAGCACGAAAATATCCGCTAGAGACAATTGAAGAAGTCATTCACTTTTTTGAAAAAGCTGGCTGGGGCCGTTTGAACATTATCGAGCATAAACGTCGCGAAATGCATTTTCAACTAACAAGCCCGCTCATTGCAGAGCGTCAAAAGCAAAGTAGACATTCTTCCTACCAATTAGAAACTGGATTTGTTGCAGAACAAATTCAAAAGCAACGAAATGTTGTTGCAGAGTCATATGAAGAGCAAAAAAAACGTTCGGATTCAATCGCATTCCTTGTAAAATGGGACGTAAAAGATCCTGTTGAAGTGTAGAATCCACATTAACAGTCAACTAGACATATAGGTTTAGTTGACTGTTTCACTTTTGTATATTCATTCACTTTTGATTATTTTTAATCTTCTGAAATTATATCAAACAATAGAAGACATTGTAAACTACAACGTCTTCTTATTTGTTAAATAGGAATAAATGCTTTCTGCAACATTTTGCGGCATTCCGGCTTCGACAAATTCTGTCACAGTAGCTTCTTTCATTTTTTTTAACGAACCAAAATGTTTTAACAATACCTTTTTCCGTTTTTCTCCTACTCCAGGAATCCCATCTAAGGCAGATTGAATAACAGATTTCCCGTGAAGCTGACGATGGAACGTAATCGCAAATCGGTGTACTTCATCTTGAATACGCTGTAATAAATAAAATTCTTGGCTATTCCTTTCAAGGATAATAGGTTCAGGAGGGTCACCAATTATTAAGTGCGATGTACGGTGCTTATCATCCTTAACAAGTCCAGCCATTGGGATATATAACCCAAGTTCATTTTCAAGCACATCACTAGCAGCTGCAAGATGTCCTTTCCCACCATCAATCACAATTAAATCCGGTAGTGGTAAATTCTCTTTCAATGCACGAGTATATCGGCGGCGTACAACCTCTCGCATCGATTCATAATCATCTGGCCCTTGAACTGTCTTTATCTTATATTTTCGATACTCTTTTTTCGTTGGTTTTCCATCAATAAAGACAATCATTGCTGAAACTGGATTCGTCCCTTGGATATTTGAGTTATCAAATGCTTCGATACGATACGGCGTTTCAATATCAAGTTTCTTACCTAAATTTTCAACCGCTTTAATCGTCCGCTCTTCATCACGCTCTATTAAATAAAACTTCTCTCCTAAAGCAATCTTCGCATTCTTATTTGCTAATTCAACGAGTTCTTTTTTCTTTCCGCGTTTCGGCTGCGTTACATCCACCTCTAAAAAACGCTCTACTAATTCAGGATCAATACTTCCTGGTACTACAATTTCTTTTGGTTTAAAATGATTGTTTTGTTCATAAAATTGACCGATAAATGTTAAAAATCCTTCTTCAGGCTCATCATAAATTGGAAACATAGAGACATCGCGCTCTATTAACTTACCTTTTCGAACAAAGAAAACTTGCACGCACATCCAACCTTTATCAACCGCATAACCAAACACATCACGGTCAACTAAGTCGCTCATAATCATCTTCTGCTTTTCCATAATCGCATCCATATGGGCAATTTGATCTCTTAATTCTTTTGCACGTTCAAACTCTAATTTTTCCGATGCTTCATACATTTTCTTTTCCAATTCTGAACGAACTTCTTTATGTCCACCGTTTAAAAACTTAACAATTTCATCAACAATTTCTTGATTTTGTTCATCGGTTACCTCTTTTACACAAGGTGCTAAACATTGTCCCATATGATAATATAAACAAACTTTATCCGGCATGTTTGCGCACTTACGGAGCGGATACATGCGGTCTAACAGCTTTTTCGTTTCATGAGCTGACTGCGCATTTGGATACGGACCAAAATACTTCCCTTTATCCTTTTTTACATTTCTCGTAATAAGCAAACGTGGCTGTTTTTCAGCTGTAATTTTAATAAATGGATATGTTTTATCGTCCTTTAATTGAATATTATATTTTGGATCATATTTTTTAATTAAATTTAATTCTAAAATGAGCGCCTCCAAATTCGAGGAGGTAACAATATATTCAAAATCAACAATTTCTCCAACAAGACGGAGTGTCTTTCCATCATGTGATCCAGTAAAATACGAGCGCACACGATTTTTGAGCACCTTTGCCTTCCCGACATATATAACTGTTCCTTGCCTATCTTTCATTAAGTAACAACCTGGTTGATCTGGTAAAATCGCTAATTTTTCTTTTAAATGCTCGTGCACTCGCTTTCTCCTCTCTCATTTTTTCCACTTATATAACACTATTTTATGATAAATAGGATCAAATAATGGATTAGAACGAAAGACAGCTACTTGTTCCATCCGTCCTTTTATATCGATCCCTTGCTTTTGGAATCCTTCAATAAGATGATTTGTAACATATATCGTATCATTTTTATGATATTTTTTGTCCTGTAAAAAATAGTCATATGTGTAGAAACGTTTATGTTCATATGGCATCTGCAAGTATTCCATAACCCTCGTCTCTTCCCACGTGTATACAATAAATGGCTGCTCTTTGCCCTCTAAATAGGATGCAAGCTGATACGTGGCCGGTACCTCCACTTGTTGTTCTTTCATAAGCGGTATACTCACTATAAATTGGCTTGTTGCAAATAACAGCAATACAATACCACGATGTTTTTTCAACCACGAAATAGCAAGTACGCAAAGGAACATCGCTACAATCGGATAAGAATGACGCGGTTTATCAATATTTTGTCCAAGTAAATTCCAAAGAAAATAAAAACTTCCAATAGCGATTAAAGCCTTTGGATAGTAACGTATGTTCTTCCATTGTAAAACAAATAGAAACAAAAAGAAAAGAAAGAAACCTGTCAGATAGTAGGAGTGTATACCTATTCCTGCAAAAACAATGTTTTCAGAAAATAAACGGAAGAGACGTGAAATAAGTGGTTCACCCGTTTCTGTAACCGCTCCGCCCCACTCAGTAAAATGGCCTTCTACAAATCCGAAAGAAATTTTCCACAATCCCGTTATTCCACCAATGTTCCAAATAAGAGCACAAACCCAAACTAGCTGTGACAGAACAGTTGTACAAAATAAGATTATAAACCGCCATTTTTCTTCATGCCATTGCTGCCATAATAACAAAACAAGTGCTATCCCAAATGGTGCATATGATAAGCGTATACCCATTAATAGCGCAAAAAAGATGACTGGCCAAAATTGAGCTTGAAAATTCTTTGTACGAAAAGCCCGTTCTATACTCCATATATACCACCATACGATTGCTAATGCTGCGCCCTCTGACATAGGCTGCGTTACTAAAAGAGAGAAATAACCGCTCGTTTGTAAAACAGCTACAACAATAAGAGCGCCCGTTTTACTTACATAATGGCGCGCAAGCCAATACATCGGAAAAGCTGCGCCGAGTGCCATGATGGCATTAAAAACCCCTAACGATTGCACAGGGTTTTCTATAAAAACATGCGTTATCATTCCCCCTAAAATAAAAAAAGGATAACCTGGAAAATGGGGCTGCATCGCTAATATGTCGTATTGCTTTAATGCAAGCGTAAAATCGACTTCGTCCCATGTCGCCGCAAACGGGCTCACATAGAAAAATCGAATACAAATCGCACTAGTAAACAGAATAACTGCCCATATACGTAATACTTGTTTCATCATATTTCCTTTCTGCAAAAAAAGTACAAGGAAAACTCCTTGTACTTTTTAGCTTACTGATTTATTTTCTTCGATCACTGCTTGCTTTTTTTTAACAGGTTTTTTAAAGATGATTAACATATATAACACAACAAAATATCCAATATACACGAGCACCTCTTCAAGAGATGGCATCGATGAATATCCTAAAAAGGCTTTCAAGAAAATACCAATATCACCGGAAAGAAGTGGTGCAGTACCATGGTCACGCAAATAGTGAGCATAATCAATTGGATGTTCTGGTAATAACCATGTAATATCGTATACATGTGGCATAACGCTGCCGAGTATTTTTAAATCCTGAAGCATGGCAACACCCTGTACAAGAAGACCAGCTGCAATTAAAACGATAAATGCGCCTGTTACTTTAAAGAATACTTTAAGTGAAATACGCATCGTCCCTTTAAAGAATAGGTAACTAACACCAGCTGCAACGAGCAAGCCTGTAATAGCTCCCCAGCCTTGCATCGCCGCTCCAATATTTCCACCTGTAATAGCCGCGAAGAAAAATACTGTTTCAACACCTTCTCGAAGTACAACAAGAAACGAATGCACGACCATTCCAATTATGTTTCCAGTTGTAATATACTTACTCATTTTATTTTCCATATTTGCTTGCATATTTTTACTATGTTCCGCCATCCAAAATACCATTTGTGTAAGTAAAATGGCCGAAATAAAAATAATAGATATCTTCAAATACATTTCGCTACCCATAGCAGCAAAACCAGTAAACACAACTTGGAAGACAAGAGCGACAATATAACTCGCTACAACCGCAAGCCCTGCTCCTAACCAAACATATTTCACAAACTGCTTACTATCTGTACGCTTTAAATATGTTGTAATAATTCCAACAATAAGCAACGCTTCTAATACTTCACGAAATGTAATGAGAAATGCCTGAAGCTGCATCGCTCTTCCTCCTCATCCTTACTTACGTTTTCTCACAGCATATACAATGACCCCAACAAGTATAAGTACAATGACTACAATTGGAGCCCAGTTTTTCAAGTTACTTAAATCTGTCCATTCTGTTTTACCTGTGTTCTCTGAAGCTTCTTCTTTTCCGCTCGCATCAAAGTGCCCTACTTTAAAATCTTTAATTTTAAACTCTTTTTGTAAACTTGTTAAAATCACATCTTTACTTTTCTTGAAAGCATCATGATTTGCTTCCTTTTGACCTACTCCAAATAATCCTGGGTTTCCTAATGAATCTAATGCTTTATTAAATTCATCCTTTACCTTTGTATCTAACTCTTTATTTCGTTCACCAACAACTGGCGATAACGCTTCATATGTAGCGAATGCTTTTGCTAATAAACGCTTGCTTGTATCATAGTCTTTAAATTTCTCATCAACATTTGTTAAACGACGATTAATATTAAGCGCAAGAATTTTTTGCATATCAGCAATAATATCTTCTTTATTTTGTTTATCAAAGTCCTTCATCATTGCTTTAGAAGGTTCTTTTCCCATGTGCTGATCAATTTCTTCTTGTACATTTTCATATGCTTTTTTCGCTTCATTAAAGTTTGCCGGATTTTCATCTAGCTTTGTAACCATTTGTTTATATGCTTCAGCAACTTTTTCTTCGTTCGGATTTCCATACGAATAAGCAAACGCACTTGTTTGAATTGAGAATATTAAGAAAATACCAACAAATAATGACGTAATGATTTTTTTCACGAAAGTTCCTCCCGAGTTAATGATAATTATTATCATTTTTATTGTCAAGATAAGAAAGGCCCGTTATGAGCATTTCTTATCTTCAATTAATACATGTGCAGCATAGTCAATCGTAACTTTCTCTACCGGACGCGCCATTTCTTTCCAAATCGCTGGAAATACACGCGTCATATACTTCCGAAAAGAGATGAACGACTCTCCTGTTTCTCGCACTTTATACGTAATCGGAACTTCCTGTACTCGAAACCCTTTTCGTACTAAATTCAAAGTAATAACTTGAGCATAGTTATAATCGTGAATAATTTCTCCATGCTCCATTGCTTGTCTAGAAAAGGCTCGCATACCGGATTGCCCATCTCGAATCCACTTCCTTAGTAACAAACATTGCAACATCGTAAAGCAGTAATTCCCAAGACGTCGATGTAATCTCATTCCTCGAATTGTTCCGCGAAAACGAGAACCCATCGTATAATCTGCTTCTCCTGCAAAAATAGGCTCCAGTACATTCGGAATTTCATCAGCTGGGTATTCATCATCAGCATCAATCATTACACTAATATCAGCACCAAGTCGATAACTCTCCTGCAAACCTGCTCGGACAGCTGCACCAAGTCCGCCGTTTTTTGCAAAAGAAACGATATGTTCCGCCCCCGCTTCTTTTGCAACAGCTACGGTCCGATCCGTTGATCCATCATCGATGACAAGTACTTCTACCGTTACATTTGGGTGAAAATGACGCGGCACCTTTTGAATGACATGCGCAATAGAATCCTCTTCATTTAAGGCTGGTATAAAAACAATTACTTTCATTTCTGTTCCTGCTCCTTTAACGCTTCTACTAATACAGGTCCACGACTATGGGATGGATACGGCGCTCCTAACAAGTATGCAATTGTAGGTGCTATAGAAACAAGACTTTTCTTCTCTTCTACTTTTATACCTTGAGCAATATGAGGACCGTACATAAAGAATGGTACAAACCGCTCGCCCTCGTCTAAATGACCATGACCACCAATTCCATCCGCTTGCCCATGGTCTGCGCAAATAATGAACGTCGTATTTTCTGCTTTTCCTGTTTTCTCTAAATGCTCAATAAACCGCTTTACATGCTGATCTGCTTCATGAATCTTTTGTAAATATTCATCATATAACACGCCGCGGCTATGACCTGTTTGATCTGTAGAAATTAGCTGGACGATAAATAAATCAGGATCTTGTTCATCCATAACCTTTCTTGCTTTCTCCATAATTTTCGAGTCAACAACATCATTTTTCATTACAGCCGTAAATGTTTCCACATCATCGCCAAATGCATCGACTAGATGCGCAACCGCCAACATTTTCCCTGTTTTATCTACTTTACGAAGAGAATCAAAAATACTCTCTACATTCACTCCATGCTTCCAAACCATATTCGATTTAATACCATGCTCAAATGGATACGTTCCTGTAAACATAGAGGAGAAACATACAACCGTACGAGCTGGATATACCGTTTCCATATTTAAAAACTCGGTCCCTTGTTTTCGAAGTGAATCTAAATACGGTGTATGCGCCGCATCAAAACGATCTTTTCGCATACCGTCAATCACAATCACGACTACTTTTTCATTTAATGCCTTTTCATTCTCAGGCATATTTTGCGTATAAGTAGGAATTGCTTTCGGCTGCCAATCAAATAAATTACGATGTAATATAAGTGTATATACGAGAAGAGCACCGTAAAATATAAGAAGTGTTTTCCAATCTACACCACTAAATGTACCGTCTTCTCGGAAGAACTCGTAGTAGTAATACCAAAGCGAAAGTAATAGTAAAAACTTTGGCATTTGTTCTTGTGCATTCCCACTAGTAGAATCACTATTTTTTAACACAAGTTTCCAAAATCGTGTAAAGTTCAACCATGATGTCCCAATCCGCAGATGATAATATAATGTTCCCCAAAATAAAATTGTAAAGAAGAAATATAATCCCAATGCCAAAAAGAGTAATGGTAAATGAACCACCTTAAATACAATTAAATAGGCGATAAACGGAAACCATAAATAATTTCGTAAAAACAATGGAAAATCAAACAAATAATATAAAACAAGTAAAGGTACAATGAGGATAAAACTGCTAAAAAATGCTGGAATAAAACCAGGTTGTCCAAACTGCGAGATGGAAAACAATAAAAATGTGCCGAATACAAAAATCGGTGTAAATGGTTTCCCTTCATTCAGCAAGTTCCAGCAGCGGGCCGCTACCTTTTCAAATTTTGATGCCTTTTTCACTTCTTCCACCGGATGTTTTCCCCCTTCTGACTAACAAGTGAGCGCAATTCCATTGGGTATAAAACGAGTAAAAGTGCGCCCACACCATAAGAAAATATAAACTTAAATCCATGACTCATTAATGACCATTCATACGCCTCGACCGATTCTATCCCAAGCGCTCTTAACGCAAACGTCATTACCGTTTCATATGTCCCAATACCGCCTGGCGTTAATTGAAATACTTGCCCCGCGATGGTCACGCTATTGACCCAAATCGCTTGTATAAATGTAAGAGAACTCGCAATTTCATATATAACAAAAGCTTCGCAAATCCAGCTTATTACAATCAGCAAGATAATGATGATCCCTTGTATTGTAAACAAACCTGCCTTTAATTGCTTCCACTGATTCTCTACAAATTGCGGTGCTTTCTTATGCACAAGAAACAACATACCAATTCCAATACATATACAGGCAAGGATAACGGGAGCATTTAACAAAATATCCCCCCACAGTATAAACATCCCTACGGCTCCAAATATACCAAGGATAAGCAAATCTAATATACGGAGCACAACAACTGATTGTGTCGCTTCTCCTAATGTCACTTTCTTTTCTTTTGTAATAATCGCAATACGAATAGCGTCCCCTACTTTCAAAGGAGAAACATGATTAATAAACAAACTATAAAACAATCCATATAAAGACTCTTTCATTGTAATATGATGGTGAAGATATAACTTCCATGCATAAGCACGAAAGAAAAATGCAACACCATATATCATGATAAGAAGCACTACCGCATCAGGATGTTTCCATAATCCATATAGTTGTTTCCACAAAGAAGACGCTTCAAACGATTTCCACGATATGACAAAGAAAACACATAACAAAAAAATACCACAAAGATTAAACAGTATCCGGATATTGTTTCGCCCAAGCAATCGTTCGCTCCAACCCTTCTGCAAAAGATACACGCGGCTCATATCCTAGCTGTTCTTTCGCCTTTGAAATATCAGCCCATGTCGATGTCACATCCCCTTTACGATGCGCCTCTCTCCTTACACGCATCAATGGGAAATGCTTCTCTAACTGCGCAAGTAATTCTGTCATTAAAATGGGTTCATTCGACCCTAGATTGTACACATCACTTCTATTCGACTCTAACGTAAGAGCAATTCCTTCCGTAATATCATCAATGTACGTGTAATCTCGTCCTGTTCCCTTTCCGTATACAACAATTTCTTCTCCATTTAGCAATTTTCGAATAAAGCTCGCTATTGCCATATCAGGACGCCCCCATGGACCATATACAGTAAAGAAACGTAAAATATTTAGTTGAAACCCATACATATATTGATAAGCATGACAAAGCGATTCCGCTCCGTATTTTGATGCTGCATAAGGAGATAAAACTCGACCATTTGCCATTTCCTCCTGCAAAGGCATTCCCATTTTCTCTCCGTACACAGAAGAAGAGGATGCCACGATGACATGTTTTATATTTTCTTCTCCTGCACATGTTAATACATTACTCGTCCCTTTTATATTAATATCAACATAAGCACCTGGCATCTCCAGCGACGGTCTCACCCCTGGAAATCCAGCTAGATGAATTACTGAATCAACCTTTTCTTGCTGCATAACAGCTTTCACATCTTCTTTATGCAAAATATCGCACTCGTAAAATGGGACAGTTCCATATCGCTGCACTTGTTCAAGCTGAAACTGTTTTCTTGATTTTGCATAATAGGAGTGGAAGTTATCAAGTAGTACAACTTGCTTTCCTTGTCCTAACAATTTCAAAGCAAGATGGCTTCCGATAAACCCTGCTCCTCCAGTAATTAATACTTTCATTCATTTCACCACCCTCTACCACACTATGTAAAAGAAGAAACCCTGTCAAGACAAGGTTTCTTCAAAAAGACATACGTATGAGCAAATTATTTCGCTGCTTCAACAGCTTTATTTAACGCAGCCTCAAGTTGTGGTAACAATTTATCAGCATCTTCTTTCTTCTTCGCTTTTACTGCTTCTAAATAAGATTGAGCTGTTTTTGTTAATTCTACTGTTTGCTGTTCGCCAAGTACTGTTTTCAAATCATTTTCAATGATATTAATGAATAACGCACCTTCTAATGCTGTAATAGGACCTTTATCTTTTCCAAAATTCTCTTGGCTTTCTTTATACTCACCTAATGCAACTTTTGCAAATCCACGTACAAACGCTTGATTTACCGCTTTTGCATCAACTGTTTTCACATCAGTTTTTAAATCAAACTGCCTTAAGATAAAGTCTGCATCTTCAGGAGCTGCTTTTTTCATATACGGATAAATTGCTTGATAAAATGCCCATCCTTCTGCTTGTTCAATTTTAGCTTTTTTCTCATCTTTCTTTACTTCTTCTACCATTTTTGTAGCATAACCATTCGGCACTGCACCTGTTGCAAAATAGAACGTTTTCATTAACGTTTTATCTACAACTTGTTTTCCAAGCGCAAATGCAAGTTTGTCATCCTTTTCAATTGCAGCTGTCATTTCATCAAAGCCGCCTTTAATTTGAGAAGCCATTTGTGTACCGTATGCCGTATCACGTTTCCCAACTGTACCTTCTACACCTTTATAAAAAGCTAGAGCTTCATCCATTTCTTTTTTCACAACATCTTTTTTGCCCCAGTTTGTATCAATTTCTTTAAATTCGTGGCGCATCGATTGGAAAAACTCTTTTTGCATTAATTTATCAAATAGTTGTTTTACAACCATAGGTTCCATTTCTTTCTTTTTCCCAGCTTCTAATGCAGCTGTAATTGTTTGATCGATTTGTTCATTAAATTCACCATCACACTTTTGAACAAGAGATTGTAATTTATCTTTATATAACTTTGTTACTTTATCGAAGTCAACCTCTTTGCCATCTTTCGCTTTTTCAAGTTCAGCTACTCCATCTTTGTAAGCTTGTACAAAATCTACTTCTTGTTGTTTTGTCTCTTCTTTTTTAACAGATTGTTCTGTTTTTTTATCTTGTGCTTCAGACTTTTTTGTTTCCTCTTTCGCACAGCCTGCAAAAAGAAGAGATGCTACTGCTGCTGCAGATAATACTTTTAACTTTAATGTCATGGATTACTTCCCCCTACGCCCTTAAGTGATAGTGATTTTCATTGTCGTCAGATTGATTATAAGAGCGCTTACGATAAGTGTCAACATAAATATTGTATCCGTTGTCATATTTTCAGGTGGTAATTTGAACCAATAAAAAAAGCCCAGCATTTATGCTGGACTTTACAAATTAGAAGTGTTTAGAAACTAATTCTACTAACGCTTCTTTTGGTTTGTATCCTAACGCTTGGTCAACCACTTTACCATCTTTTAATACGAAAAGAGATGGAATGCTCATTACTTCAAATTGACGAGCAGTTTCTTGGTTTTCATCAACGTCTACTTTTACGACTTTTACTTTATCGCTTAATTCTGCATCGATTTCCTCTAGTACAGGAGCGATCATTTTACAAGGGCCACACCATGGTGCCCAGAAATCTAATAATACAATACCTTCGCTTGTTTCAGCTGCGAAGTTTTGGTCAGTTGCGTTTACAATTGCCATTTTATTTCCTCCTTCAAGTGTATTCTACCAAAAGTATATCACTAACTTATATACGTGGCGAATATTATGTATCGTTATGTATTGTAACAAAAAAATGTACCTTTATACTATACAAAAATATAAGGTATATGCTAAAAAACGAGAGGCAGGGGACCTCTCGCTTTTCTATATATAGGGGTATTTCACTTGGAACTCAAGGGTTACTCAAATTAAGAATGTACTTTTAACTTTTTAAACTCTTCTGTTAATAAAGGAACCACTTCGAATAAGTCGCCAACAATACCATAATCAGCTACTTTGAAAATACTTGCTTCTGGATCTTTATTAATTGCAACAATTACTTTTGAATTAGACATACCTGCTAAATGCTGAATCGCACCAGAAATACCGCATGCAATATATAAGTCTGGCGTAACCACTTTACCTGTTTGTCCAATTTGTAATGAGTAATCGCAATACTCTGCATCACAAGCACCACGTGATGCTCCAACAGCGCCACCTAGTACGTCTGCTAATTCTTTTAACGGTTTAAAACCGTCTTCACTTTTCACTCCGCGTCCGCCAGCAATAATAACTTTCGCTTCTGAAAGGTCTACACCTTCTGCTGTTTTACGCACAACATCTTGAATGATTGTACGTAAATCTTTCACATCAACTGTAATAGAAGACACATCACCTGTACGCGCTTCATCTTTTTCAAGTGGCGTAATGTTATTTGGACGAACTGTCGCAAATAGAATGCCATCTGTTACAATCTTTTTCTCAAACGCTTTACCAGAATAAATTGGGCGCGTGAAGACAACATTTCCACCTGTAACTTCTAATGCAGTTACATCAGAAACAAGGCCAGCTTCAAGTTTAGCAGCTAACTTTGGTGATAAATCTTTGCCAAGTGCTGTATGTCCAAAGACAATACCTTCTGGCTTCTCTTCGTCATACACAGCTAAAAATGCTTGTGCATAGCTATCAGATGTATATGATTTTAACTTTTCGTTTTCAACTGTCACAACGCGATCTGCACCGTAATGAATCAATTCATTTGCAAATGATGCAACGCTTTCTCCAATTAGAAGGCCAACCACTTCACCGCCTTCTGCAATTGTTTTCGCTGCTGCTACCGCTTCAAATGAAACGTTACGTAGTGATCCGTCACGAACTTCACCCATTACTAATACTTTACGAGCCATAGATTTTCCCTCCTGCATATATAATTTCGTATTTTATTAGATTACTTTCGCTTCTGTATGGAGCAACGATACAAGTTCTTTTACTTGATCTTGCAGCTCGCCTTGTAACACTTTTCCAGCATCTTTCTTAGGAGGCAAATAGATTTCGATTGTTTTTGTTTTTGCTTCTACATCATCTTCCTCTAAATCTAAATCATCTAATTCTAGTTCTTCAAGCGGCTTTTTCTTCGCTTTCATAATACCTGGAAGCGATGGATAACGCGGTTCATTTAAACCTTGTTGCGCTGTTACTAAAAGTGGTAGCGATGTTTCAATTACTTCCGTATCCCCTTCAACATCGCGCTCAATTTTCACGCTTGTGCCGTTAATTTCAAGCTTTGTAATTGTAGTTACATATGGAATATTTAGTGCATCCGCTACGCGTGGTCCAACTTGTCCAGATGCACCATCAATCGCTACATTTCCACCTAAAATTAAATCTACTTCTTTATCTTTTAAATATTCAGCAAGCACTTTTGCTGTTGTAAATTGGTCACCATTCTCAACATCATCTTCAATATTGATTAATACCGCTTTATCACAGCCCATCGCTAGCGCAGTACGAAGTTCTTTTTCACTGTCTTCGCCACCAACTGTTACAACCGTAATTTCCCCACCTTGTGCGTCTCTCACTTGAATCGCTTCTTCAATCGCATATTCATCGTAAGGGTTGATGATGAATTCCGCTTCGCCATCATAAATTGCACCGTTTTTAATTACAATTTTCTCTTCTGTATCAAATGTTCGTTTCATGAGTACGTAGATGTTCATTCCATTTACCCCCTTGTTTTTCAGAAAGATTCCATCAATTTTAATATTCTGTTAATTTATGTTAAAAAATAATTTGAACTACCTACCACTAAATGAAGGTTTGCGTTTTTCTAAGAATGCCGCTATCCCTTCTCTTCCATCTTCACTCGTAAACACTTCACCAAATATTTGTGCCTCACGCTGCACACCTTCATAATAATGAGATGATTTTGTTGTTTGTAACAACTCTAACACAGCACGAGTTGTCGCTGGGCTTTTTCCAGCAATTTGCTTCGCAATTTTGAGAGTCTCTTCTAAAAGTGTTTCTTCTGAAAACACGCCGTTAACAAGTCCAAATTCTAATGCTTGTGCACCTGTAATTGGTGTACTTGTTAGCATCATTTCACAAGCCTTTGCTTTGCCAACATAACGTGGCAGACGCTGTGTACCTGCAAAGCCAGGAATAAGTCCAAGCGTTAGCTCTGGTAACCCAAGCTTTGCACTCTCAGTTGCAAAGCGCATGTGGCAAGACATAGCGAATTCAAGGCCACCGCCAAGTGCAGCTCCATGAATTGCCGCAATGACTGGTTTTGAGCACTTTTCGACACGCTCAAACGTAACTTGTCCAAGCTGTGCTAGCTCCGTTGCTTGTTTTGCTTCCTCAACAGAAGTAAACTCTTTAATATCTGCTCCTGCTGAGAAGAAGCGCCCTTCCCCATGAAGAACAACAACGCGGACATTTTCATCCTTTTCGACTTGATCAATTAACTCAGTAACGTCATGCATCACTTGTGAAGACATAGCGTTAGCTGGCGGATGATTCAATGTCGCCACCGCGATATGGTCTTCTACTATTACAGATAGAAATTTCAACATGATCCCTCCCATTATTGACGGTAACCACAAGCTGAAATAAGCAGTCCATGTACCGTTTTTGAAAGTGCGACCAAATTATATTTATGATCGCTCATTACCCAATTGGTCACAACTTCATCTACTGTTCCAAAGATCATTTGCCTTGCTATGCGAACATTTAAATCCGCCCTAAATTCTCCTTGTCTTATACCTGTTTCCAAAATTTCATCGATGACTTGTAAGTACCCTTTTAATACTTCATTTATTTTGAGGCGTAACTCTTGGTTGGATTGACGAAGTTCTAGTTGCGTGACAATAGCAAGAGGATCATTTTGCGACAACAGCAAGAAGTGCGTTTCTACCAACATAAATAACTTCTCTACAGCGCTTTCAATTCCTGCTGTTTTTTGACGAATTGTTTCTATAAATTCTCCCATCTTCTCTTGGAATAAGGATATTAATATATCTTCTTTATTTTTAAAATATAAATAAATGGTTCCATCAGCTACACCAGCTTGCTTCGCAATTTTAGAAACTTGCGCTTGATGGTATCCATTTTCTGCAATCACAATAACCGCAGCATCTATAATTTGGTTATATTTTGGTCGATTTTTTTTCACTTTACTGTCTCCTTCAAGAAGATGAATGACTGAATGAATAATCATTCACATCTCAATAATACTGACTATTTAAAAAATTGTCAATCCTATATTTCAAAAAAGAAAGGGCCTTAGCCCGTCTTCTCGTCCTCTTTCTTCTTTTGTTCTTCATCTATAAGGACACGGCGTAAAATCTTTCCTACTGTTGTTTTTGGTAACTCACTTCGAAACTCATATACTTTTGGAACTTTATAAGCAGCCAAATATTTACGAGCAAACTGATCTAACTCTTCTTCAGAACAAACTTCCCCTTCTTTTAGCACAACAAAAGCTTTCACAGTCTCCCCTCGATATGGATCTGGGACACCAATCGTAATCACTTCTTGCACTTTTTCATGCTCATATAATACTTCTTCCACTTCGCGCGGATAAACATTGAAACCGCTGGCAACAATCATGTCTTTTTTGCGATCCTTCACATAGAAAAATCCATCTTCGTCCATATAGCCAACGTCACCTGTGTGTAACCACCCATCCTGTAATACCGCCGCTGTTTCCTCAGGCTTATTCCAGTACCCTTTCATAACTTGCGGGCCCTTCACTACAATTTCACCAATCTCACCTGCTGGTAAATATTCTCCTGTTTCAAGCGACATAATGCGTGCTTCCGTATCTGGCCACGGAACACCAATACTACCCGGTACACGCTTCTCCCATAAGAAATTGCCATGTGTGACTGGAGATGATTCTGTGAGCCCATACCCTTCTACTAACTTCCCTCCTGTAACCCTCTCAAATTTCTCTTGCACCTCTACTGGAAGCGGTGCAGAACCACTAATACAAGCACGAATGGAAGAAATATCATATTCCTTAAGAAGTGGGCTATTTAAAAGGGCAATATAAATTGTCGGGGCCCCTGGAAATAGTGTAACCTTATGTTTTTTAATTGCTTCAAACACCATTTTCATATCAAACTTCGGAACTAGCACCATTTTATACCCTTGCATAATGGCTAAATTCATTACAGCTGTCATCCCATACACATGGAAAAACGGAAGGACACCAAGAATAACTTCTTCTCCCTCTATACAGTTATATAACCAATGCACACCCATCAGTGTATTTGATACAAGATTTTTATGCGTTAACATAACTCCTTTCGGAAAACCTGTCGTACCTCCCGTATATTGTAAGAGTGCTAAATCACTTTCAGGGTCACACGGCACTTCTACCATTTCATCACTTTCTTTTTCTATCGATTTCCAAACATGAATCGTATCACTTTCCGTTACTTTCACAACAAGATTCGTTTGCTTCTTTTGTACGAAGGGATAAAGTAAGTTTTTGGGAAACGGTAAAAAATCTGCAATGCGGGTTACAATAACGTGCTCCACCTTTGTAGCAGACTGAACATTGGTGACTTTCGGAAAGACTAGGTCAACACAAAGAATAACCTTCGCTCCAGAATCATGGAGTTGATATTCTAACTCCCTCTCCGTATACAGGGGATTTGTTTGTACCACTATACCACCTACAAGTAACGTACCATAATATCCGATCACAGCTTGCGGGCAATTGGGTAACATAATCGCAACTCGGTCACCTTTTTTCACACCAAGCTTACGAAGATAATTTGCAAATTGATTCACCTTACGACTCAGCTCTGAAAATGTAATATCCTTCCCTAAAAAATGAAGCGCTTTCTTTTCTGGATACCGAGAAGACATCTCTTGTAAATATACATGGAGCGGCCTAATATCGTAAGAAATTGTGTGTGGAATTTCCTCTGGATAAATTTGTAACCAAGGTTTTTCCATCCTCATTCCTCCTTCCTGTTCTTACACGAATAAAATGAATGTCCATTCATGATGATTGTTTTCATTATATTACAGTCATAATTGCGTTACAATCATAATATTCTGACTTTTGACCAACTATTCCACAACACACAGAATAATGTCGTCCCATTCCTTATACTTCTCCTGTTTTTCTTAGAAATTCATATTTTAAAAGCTTTATAGCAAAAAAAATATACCCTAATGTTCTAAAGAGTATTTTTTGTCAGAATAGAAAGAAAAAGATTGACACTTCCAAACCCCTCATAGTATGATTTCCGTGTTGATAGTGATAATCTTTTTCAATTAAACGGATTATCGCATCGTAAAATACTTTCTTTGGGGGAAAAAAATGAAAAAAGTCGTTAGCATTCTTATGGTTATTCTTCTATTCGTTGTCGGATGCGGACAGCAAAAAGAAGAGAAAAAGGAAACAAAAACAGATGACAAAAAACAAGCGATTACAATTAAACACGCTGAAGGTGAAACAAAGTTAGATAAACCAGCAAAAAAAGTTGTTGTGCTTGAGTGGGTATATGCAGAAGATTTATTAGCACTTGGCGTTCAACCTGTCGGGATGGCTGATATTAAGAACTATAATAAATTGGTAAACACAGAAACAAAACCAAATAAAGATGTGGTAGATGTAGGTACACGTCAACAACCAAACTTAGAAGAAATTAACCGCTTAAAACCGGATTTAATTATTACAGCTTCATTCCGTAGTAAAGCGATTAAAAATGAGTTAGAACAAATTGCACCAACAATTATGTTTGACCCATCAACAAGCAATAACGATCATTTTGCAGAAATGACAGAAACATTTAAGCAAATCGCAAAAGCAGTTGGAAAAGAAGAGCAAGGTAAAAAAGTATTAGCAGATATGGACAAAACATTTGCTGACGCAAAAGCAAAAATTGATAAAGCAAACTTAAAAGATAAAAACATCGTAATGACACAATCCTTTACAGCAAAAAATGTTCCAACATTCCGTCTGTTAACAGACAATTCTACAGCGGTACAAATTACGAAAAAGTTAGGTTTAACAAATGCATTTGAACCTGGTAAATCTGAACCAGACGGCTTCAAACAAACAACTGTAGAAGCACTACAAGGTGTACAAGATGCAACCTTCTTATACATCGTAGCTGATGACGATAACATTTTCGATAAACAGCTAAAAGGGAACCCAGCATGGGAAGAATTGAAATTCAAAAAAGAAAATAAAATGTATAAATTAAAAGGTGACACTTGGATCTTCGGTGGCCCTGAATCTGCAAAATCATTAGCAAAACAAGTTGCAGATGTAATGACAGCGAAGAAGTGATTGCATAATGAATAACTTACAGCATACACTTCGAGCAAGTCTTGTATTCGGAGGAGGAGCAGCTCTCTTGCTCCTCCTTTTCTTTATTCATATCGGACAGGGACAAGCAAATATTTCTTACAGTATGATTATGGATGCTCTCTTTTCTCCAAATCAATCTCTTGAGCATCAAACATTAATTATGCTGCGGTTGCCACGGGCTGCCATTGCTATTTTAGCTGGTGGTGCTCTAGCTGTATCAGGGGTTATTTTACAAACTTTAACGAAAAATCCACTGGCTGAAGCAAGTACAATGGGGATCCATTCAGGGGCGTATTTCTTTCTAGTCGCCGCCACTATTTTTTTACCGAAATACTTACAAGTACACTCTCTCCTTTTTACATTTATCGGAGGAGCGATAACGGCTTTGTGCGTATATCGTATTTCTGGTGGTAAAAAAGGAACTCCCCTACGCATGGCATTAGCTGGTATGGTTGTGACACTAATGCTTTCTGCCTTTACCGGAACAATGCAGCTTTTTTATGAAAACGAAACAGCTGGTCTATTCCTATGGGGGGCAGGATCACTTGTACAAAATAACTGGGATGGTGTTCAATTTGCGGTTCCATTTGTTGTTTGTGCCTTTTTGGTTGTACTGTTTATGTCACGTAAACTAAATGTGCTTCTTTTAGGTGATGATGTTGCTGTTTCACTTGGAGAAAAAACAGAAGTAACGCGTTTTATCGCTTTTATTGCAGCTATTTTTTTAACAGCAGTCGTTGTAACAGTTGTTGGACCAATTGGTTTTGTTGGCTTAGTTGCACCGCATCTAATGCGTCTGATTGGCTATCGACAACATCTCCCGTTGCTTCTCTCCTCTTTCTTATGGGGAGCTATTTTATTACTTGGAGCAGATGTCGTTGGTAGATTAATAGACCCAACTGGTGCTGAACTTCCTGTAGGTGCTGTTACTGCAATAATTGGTTCACCGTGGCTTATTTACTTAGTTTATCGCATGATGAAATCAAAACAATATATGAGCGATAATGGAGCAAACGCAGCCGGTGCTAGCTCAAAATATTTCTCTTATAAAAAAGTCATCTGCATTTCGATTGTTCTTTGTATTGTAACCGTTGCACTTGGCGTTACACTTGGCAGTAATACTTATATCGAAAACATAATCAATGTAATAACAGGGCAGCTGACCCAATTTGATAAAAATATGATGATGAACCTTCGTTTACCAAGGATGCTCGTCGCTGCTGTTGCCGGAGGATGCCTTGCCATAAGCGGACTAGTCTTTCAAGGAATACTACGAAATCCGCTTGCGGATCCATCTATCATTGGTATTTCATCTGGAGCAGGTGTCGGTGCTTTAACAATTATGTATGTCTTCCCTGCACTTCCAGGAGTTTTCTTACCAATCGGTGCATTCATTGGTGGACTATTTGCAGTTGGAGTTGTCCTCTTCTTTTCATGGAAGTCAGGATTTAACCCAACAGCCCTTGCATTAATTGGAATCGGCGTATCAGCACTCGGTTCCGCTATTATTCAAATCTTTATCGTGAGGGCAAACTTGAACGTAGCTGCTGCATTAACTTGGTTATCAGGCAGTACCTATGCCAGAGGGTGGAATCACTTAGAAAATATAATTTTATATCCCTCTCTTATTCTCGTACCAACGATATTCTTCTTAATGAAACAGCTTGATGTTCTCATACTTGGAGATGACTTAGCA
Source organism: Bacillus sp. 166amftsu (assembly GCF_900107445.1). Classification (NCBI taxonomy): domain Bacteria; kingdom Bacillati; phylum Bacillota; class Bacilli; order Caryophanales; family Bacillaceae; genus Bacillus; species Bacillus sp. 166amftsu. Next base: position 902,819 of record NZ_FNQA01000001.1, read on the forward strand.
ACAGGACTTGGACAACGTGTAGACAAAACACGTTTCGCACTTATTATCCTAGCAACGTTGCTCGCCTCAGTGAACATTGCTGCCGTTGGTACAATCGCTTTCTTAGGACTCGTTGCACCGCACTTAGCGCGCATCGTTGTCGGGATGAATCATCAAAAATTATTTGTTTGTTCAGCGCTATTTGGAGCTATCCTTCTTTGCATCGCTGACTTACTTGGACGAACCATTGTCTATCCGAAAGAGATTCCTTCTGGGCTAGTAGTCGCTGTCCTTGGTGCTCCTTATTTCTTGTGGTTAATGAGAAAAAGCGGGAAGAAAGTTAGTTAAAAATGCAAGCTTCTTTTATTTAGAAGCTTGCGTTTTTTATGTCATGGCAAATTTCAGTGCGGCATAAATTAACATACGCCTTATAAAACAAATATAATACGATCATAGTATATTATATAAAAGATACTTCTTTTACTTCATCACCACTCTTTGCCTCATTCTCTACCCACTTAATATACGAAGTACAATGAAGATTCCCCCTAATTTACATATTCCCAAACATATTGTAGTATGGATCGAAAATTAAATAAGAGAAGGAAAAACGAATCCTTTCACGAATTTACCCTATGAATGTAACCATAGGGGGGATAACATGTACCAAACAATTGAAGGCTTTTTAAAAACATGGAAATATGAGGCTGATTCTACACAAAAGGTATTGGATGCATTAACTGATGAATCTTTAGCACAAGAGATTGCACCTGGGCATTGGACTTTAGGTAGAGTTGCTTGGCATATCGTCACTGCGATTCCAGTCATGCTATCAGGAACAGGCTTACAATTTGAGGGGGAAGCAAAAGATTATCCTATACCGACTTCCGCGAAGGCAATTTCGGAAGGTTACCGTAAAGTAAACAAGGCTTTTGTAGAGGCAATCCAAACAGAGTGGACTGATAAAGATTTAACAACAATTAATGATTTCTTTGGGCGTCCAATGCCAAACTCTATTTTTTTGATGACTCTCATTAATCATCAAAATCACCACCGCGGTCAAATGACTGTTTTAATGCGCCAAGCTGGATTAAAAGTCCCAGGTATTTATGGGCCAGCTAAAGAAGAATGGGCCGCTGCAGGAATGGAAACTCCCAAAATGTAATGACATAAAAAGACAAGGTGGCTGAGCACCTTGTCTTTTTATGTAACTTGTTTCATGTGAAACTTTATAGTGCATCTTCGTTCTCAATATTTCTAATTCCATAATAAGCAATCACAATGCCAATAGCCGCAAGCGCGAATTGAAGCGGGAGAAAGGTTGCTAATGAGAACTCCGGCTGATTTTGACATGCAATCATCACAACAATTAAGGACGACACAATCGTTGTTGGAACAGAATATTTGCGCATACCGAAATATAATGGAATTAAACCTGCTCCTGCAGCTGCAACAGCAAAAGGAATTGCTTTTATACTTTCTTGAATTAACTCTCCTATCGTTATTGTATTCGGAATAACTAGCATAAAACTATTTAATGTAAAGAAGACACTTACTATAAAAATGTTAGATAGTAAGACTGTTATGAATGTTAATATTGTGGTAATTAATAACTTACTTGCAATGATTTTTTTTCGACTAATCGGATACGAAAACATGAGCAATATTGTTTTATTTTTATATTCTTCAATTACTAATTTTGCAATTAGTACTCCTGCAAAGACAATAAATGTTCCTCTCACCATTACACTCGCCATTAAAAGAATACCTTGAGGATTTCCTAATTCTACATCCCCTTCAATTTGTGACACATAGCTTACAAAAAACAACATCGCAACCATCACTACATTTGCAATAATCGCACCTTTCATATACCACCCAAGCTTACATTTCTTTATTTCTAGCTTTATAAGTTGCAGCATGTTATCCCCCCTAGTTCATATGTTATAGTGAATAAATCCTCCTGTTCGATTTTATTGTTCATTAACTGGTAATACTTTACGATAACTTCTAGATAGAAAGTTCAAATAAATACGGAGATACTTCCAACTAACATAGGCGATACTTCCCACGATTCCACCTATAATCAGAGCCCCAACCATACTCCACTCCTGAGGGATTGATAAACCAGGTCCAATATCTATTTGTACCCATGTAGCTCCAAAAGAACGAATAATACCTGCAATCAATATAAGTACAGTACAAAAACCGAAACCGTACGCAATCGTTGCCAAAACTGGAACAACAATAACGCTTAATAGTCCCGTCGTACAGTAAAAAAACAGCATAGCAAATATGTCACTGACGGAACGAGTTGATTTTTTTCGCATGATATATTCACCTCTTCTGATTATTATTTGATATATATAGTGCCTTTTTCGCTTAAAAGCTCCGCCTTATTTGATGCATCACCGATTACACCTTCTTTTGTTTTTTCCGTATTCGTTCTTTTCTTAAATCCATTTAAACTCACTACTATATCGGATGAATCGCTGTTAGCAGCAAGCTGTAATGAGGTTGGAGCCTCTTTATAAGACACACCAATATCTCCTGATTTTGTTTCTACAAGTAATGACTTTCCTTCAAGATTGTATCTGTATTTAAGCCACATCCATTTTATTCACTTTATGATAAGACAGATAACCAATTGTAAGACCTAGTAGACAAAGTGCAATCGGTACTACAATGAAGTCAAACAAACTAATCTGTCCTTCCCCATTAGTAACAGTTGAGTTAATCAATAATCCAATTACTATAGACGAGGTGATCGTTGTAGGAGTTGACTTTTTCCTCATGCCAAAATATAAAGGAACTAAACTAATTCCAGCCATCATAAATGCAGTAAGAAAAGTAGCTGGAATGGTAGCAATAATTTGTGCCATAGTAACAGGTGTTTCAAAAAAAACTATAATTGGGTTTAAAAAGAAAATTAATATATTGATGATACACGTAGAAAGAATTATGGTAAAAAAACAAAATCCAAAGGTAATCGCTAACTTAGCTTGCATTATTTTTTTTCGCTCTAATGGATAGCTAAACAATAATTGCATTGTTTTACTTTTGTATTCATCAATTACTAAACGCGATAAAATGACAGCTGAAAAAATCATAAATGTTGTTCTAATAAAAATATTTGTTAAAGACATAAATCCCGCATAATCTGAAAACATTTGCTCACCCTCAGCTTTAGAACCCCATGCCATAAGAGCAGTAGCAACGAAAATTGATACAATACAAATTGCGATTCCTTTAAGATAACGAGATAAGCGATGTTTTTTCCATTCTAGTTTCATAAGTTTAAGCATGGATTCCCTCTCCATTCACAAGATTTAAGAAATACTCTTCTAATGAACTATGCTTTTTGTTTATGCTTTCGATTTCCACATCATTCACGATCAATGTTTTCGAAATTGCCTGCTGCATTTCTGTCATTTCATACACGCGAATAATACTCTCACTCATAATCTTGTAGTTTGTTATGCTGAGTTTATTTTCTAAAACATAAGCCGCTCGTTTCACATCTTGAACGTGAATTTCAATATACTCCGATTGTTTACCATTAATACTTTTCATTGAAACTTCTTTTATCAATTTTCCATTTTGAATTACGCCAATCGTATCCGCCATTTGCTCCATTTCTCCTAAAATATGGCTAGAGATTAACAAGGTAATTCCATATTCTTTGCAAAGCATTTTAAATAAGTCGCGCAATTCTCTAATACCGATTGGATCTAGGCCGTTAATTGGCTCATCTAAAATTAATAGCTCTGGCTTTGTCAGAATCGCTCTGGCAATTCCTAATCTTTGTTTCATCCCCAGTGAAAAATCTTTTACTTTTTTATTCTCCACGTTGTGTAAATTAACAAGGTCTAATGCGTGCTCAATTCCCTTCTTATCGTAGTAACCCATATATTCGCAATGAAGATATAAATTTTCCTGAGCTGTTAATTTTTCATAGAAAATAGGATATTCAATAATCGTCCCCATTCGTTTTAACACTTCATAAGAAGTATCTGTTAATTTCTCACCAAAAATTTCAATATCTCCGCTCGTCGGTTTTATTAAATTAGTAATCATTTTCATAATCGTTGTTTTACCAGCACCATTCGGTCCTAAAAAGCCGTAGATTTCTCCTTTTTTCACATGCATATTAACCCCTGAAATTACTTCTTTTCCTTGAAATACTTTTGTTAGCCTATTTGTTTTTAATATATATGACATATCATTTTCCCCTTTCGCCACATCTTTATATGTATATCATAGTCAATGAAAGTCTCTTTTTTCTTACCCATTCCTTACAAATTCCTTAAGTCAAAAAAGCTTGTAGAATTCTCTTTTCTACAAGCTAAAATTCGATCTTTTTCAGCACAATTGTAAATACTGTTTTCTCATATGGCTTACTGGAAAGATGAATTTCGCCGCCTAACGATTCTACAAGTCGCTTTGTGATGGTGAGTCCAAGACCGCTCCCTTGATATAATCGATTCCTTGAATCTTCTAGCGTATACATACGTTCAAATACTTTATCAATATGAGATTCATCAATTCCTTTCCCGCGGTCCCATACTTCAACATACACGCACCTATCATCTTCTCTTAATGTAATACCAAGCGTTTTTCCGTCATATCCATACGCAATCGCATTAGATATTAAATTATTTAACACTCGGCCTAATACTTCAGCATTTCCAAGTGCATACACATTCTTCTCTGGTATATCAATCCGTACCTCAAACCCTTTCGTCGTTACTAAATCATAAAAGGATAAAATTTTCTCTCGGCACACTTCATTCATATTCACCTTTGTCATTTCGATTGCTTTATCACCAGATTCCAACTTTGCTAAATCAAAAAACTTATGAATAAGTTCCATTACTTCTAGCGTTTTCAAATGCACTTTTTCTAGCAAAACTTGTCGTTCTTCTTCGTTCATCTTTTTATCTACATTTAACATTTCTGTATATCCAAGAATAACAGTAAGCGGCGTTTTTAAATCATGTGAGATGTTAGATAACATCTTTCTCATCGAAATTTCAACCTTCGCATGATCTGCATTCGTTTTCTGTTTCGCATCTAACAAATAATTAATTGCTACTAATAATTTTTGTAATTCTTGATCATCCGTCATAACCAATAACTTTTCACCTGTTTGTTGCTTTACAATATCCTGTAACTTTTCATATGTATAGTGTACATTTGCACTCTTACTTTTCCCAATTCTATATTGAAAATAAATAACGCCCAATAATACACAGATAACAATCATTAAAAGAGCTGTCATACTACATCACTTCCAGCTTATAGCCAATGCCCCATAGTGTTTTAATATATTCCGGATTAGATGGATCATCTTCAATCTTTTCACGTAAACGTCGCATATGAACATTAATCACATTATCATCACCATAATATTCTTCATTCCAAATCAGATTATAAATTTGTGCTTTTGTAAATACACGCTTTTGATTCTTTACAAATAGTTTTAAAATCTCAAACTCTTTCAAAGTAAGTTTTAGTTGTTTTTCTTTTTTTTGCACAGTGAAGTTGATCGGATCAATTTTCAAATCACCAATCTCAATCATTTCTTCCTTCTGCTCCGTGGCTGAATACTTTGTCGATCTTCTAATGCCTGCCTTTACCCGGGCTGCCAATTCAATCATAGAGAACGGCTTACAAATGTAGTCATCTGCTCCAAGACCTAAACCGATCGCCTTGTCTACATCCGTATCCTTCGCAGACATCATTAGAATGGGAACAGCACTTTTTTCTCGAATGATTCTCACAACCTCTAAACCGTCTAACTTTGGCATCATGATATCGAGAATGATTAAATCAAATGAGCCTTTTAGAAACGCGAGAACTCCTTCTTTTCCATCGGATGCGATTGTTATTTGAAAGCCCTCTTTTAATAAATATGTTTCAACCATCTCTTGAATGGAAATGTCATCTTCTACTAATAAAATATGATTTGACATGCTTCTATCCCCTTTTTACAAACATTAACAATTCAATTGTAACTGAAGTCAATAAAGGTGAAAAGAATTATATGAAAATTCAATCTGACTTCATTTCTTTTCACAACAATGTTATGATGAAGTTCACTACTATTGTTTATAATTAACTTAATATAAAGGAGACTTACCATGTCAGAAAATAAAAAAGTAAGCTTAGCTGATTTAATGCGCGAACAACTTGCAAAGAAAAAGCAAGGGAATGGAAATGGCGCAAATGCGAAAAACCAAAATCAAGCAACAAAAAAATTACAAAACCAGCAAACAAAAAAGCCAAATAACCAACGTAGACGTACAGGTGTGTAAATGAACGGACAAAAACGATCTAATATTTCACCAGGCCTTGAAGTTGATATTGTGTTAAAGCAAGATCAACGAACTGGGAAGCTAACAAGAGGAATTGTCAAAGATATTTTAACGAATTCACCATCTCATCCACACGGCATTAAAGTACGATTGCAAGATGGACAGGTTGGCAGAGTGCAAAATATTATTTAATAAAAAAAATGAGCTCATGTAAAATTGAGCTCATTTTTCTTTGCACTAACCTTTAATTTTTTCGATAAAAACTACTTTTAAGTAATTACCTTCTTTAAATTGATCAATCGTACGGAAATCTTCTGGCAAGGAATGTTCTTCTAATATTTTATATTTACCATTCATTTCTTTAAAGGCTGTGTCGATAAAGCCTTTAAACTTTTTCATATCGAACGTACTACAATTTGTGGAAGCAACGATAATACCGTTATTTTCTGTAATGGTGATTGTTTCTTTTAATAGGTTTTTGTAATCTTTCGCTGCACTAAATGTATACTTTTTAGAGCGTGCAAAGCTTGGTGGATCTAGCACAACCATGTCAAACTTCATTTGTTTCTTCGCTGCGTATTTAAAGTAATGGAATACATCCTCTACGATAATATCTTGCGCTTCATAGTCAATGCCATTTACGCTAAATTGCTCAATTGTTTTACTTAAGCTACGATTCGCAAGGTCAACGCTTGTTGTTTTTGTCGCTCCGCCAAGTGCTGCGAATACAGAAAACGCTCCTGTATAAGAGAACATATTTAATACTGTTTTTCCTTTTGCATATGTGTCACGAATTTGTTTTCGAACGTTGCGCTGATCTAAAAATACACCTACCATTGCTCCGTCATTTAAATACACCGCAAAGTTTACACCGTTCTCTTTTACGATGATTGGGAACTCACCTCGTTCTCCAGCAACAAAATCATCGTCTTCAATATATTTTCCTTTTGTATCAAAGCGCTTCTTCTGATAGATTCCTTTGAAGTTTGCTACTTTCTGAAGAGCTCCAACGATTTCGTTTTTAAAGGAATAAACCCCTTCGCTATACCAGCTGATTACATAATAACCATCGTAATAATCAATGATTAAACCGCCAAGACCATCACCTTCACCGTTTACAACACGAAATGCTGTTGTATCATTCGATTTGTAAAAACCTTTTCTCTTATGTAACGCTGATTTGATTTTTCTTTCAAAGAAAGCTTGGTCAATGTGCTCTTGCTCTTTTCTTGTTAAAATCCAGCCATATCCTTTATTTTGCTTTCCATAATATCCTTTACCAAGAAATTGGTTCTGCTCATCAACAATTTTGATGATAGTTCCCTCTTCTCGTATATCATTTAAGTTTTGAATTGCATCTTTTAAAATAAGCGGGTAGCCACTTTTAATTTCTTTTATAAATTTCGGTTTTATCTTTACAATTACTTCTGATCGCATGTAATGTCTTCCTTTCCATTTGAATGCTTTCTACCTATTAGGAAGCATTTAAAAAACGAGACGGAAAAAACAGCCTCGTTTCACTATACCATATTATTGCTTTGCGAGTACAACCAACTCGTTACCAAAGACAACCGTTATATATTTATACGATGTAAAAGATAAGACTCTTATCTAGAGATCAGTCTTAGAGCAATGTCCAACAGAAAAAAACTGTACATAAACAAGAATAAATAAGAATTTTCATTCCTCTCAAAAACCCAATAATGAATTTTTAATATTGTGGTTTTTCACGAAACCATAATGTAGCAATCCATTTTTCTCCTTCATGTACTGCGCAACCTTCATGCAATGAAAGTGGATGCGGTTCATCTGTCCCTCTTTTACAATTTTCAAAAACTAATAATTTCCCTTCACTTGGAGTAACTGTAAGATTCAGAGAGGGAAAAAAAGTTTCTCCACCTGCATCAACTGTATTCAAATAAAGAATAGCTGTATAAAGTCGTTGTCCCCCTTGTTTAACTTGGTTCCTCCCACCTTCGTGCCAGGTACCATAACAATCAATATGGGCATCAAATTTCCCTCCAACTTCATATCTCGCTGCCTGTAATGGCTCAGCGTGATTAAGCGGCAAGGGCATAGCAGTAGCAATAAGTTCAGATACTTTACTAACAAGCCCATGTGAATAGTGTGGAAGCCAAGTAAAATCTGATTTCCTTTCCCCTGTATGTCCATAGGCTTGTGCGGGTTGGATGTGCTTTTTAGATAGCTCGATTAACTCTTGGCATTCTGCTGGTGTAATTATTTGTTCATACTGGGCTACAAAAGGCTCATCATGGAGAACAATTGGCGTTTTATTCATAAGGTATAATCCTCCTCAAACTTTATTGAACGACAGTAGTATATTATGTGGGTGAAACTGGATAGGTGTTACGAACAAGGGTTAATAAAATGGAAGTCTTTTTTAGATTGAAAATCCCTTCATCAATAAACAATAGATTTAGATAAATTTCCCAATATATTAATTTCTACAAAAAAAGACTTTCTTTCAAAGAAAGTCTCTTTTCCTCATTTTTCTACGACAACTTCCCGCTTCTGAAAAATAGAAATAATATATCCAACAAACATACCGATGATTCCTGGTAAGAGCCAACCGATTCCTACATTGTAAAATGGAATCTTTTCTAACATAGGCGATAATGCTGCAATTTGAATCTGAGCATTATTTAAACCATCGAAGAAACTAACAACAAATGCCCCTACAATTCCACCCACATACATTGCTAGCGGGATACGCATGTAATTTTCAATTAGTGATAATACGATTAATACGATACCAATTGGATAGATTGCGATTAAGATTGGTAACGCTAATGCATTTAGCTGTGTTAAACCAAGGTTTGCTACCATAAATGCTAACATGCAGAAGATGAAAACAATTTTTTGATACGACAGCTTTGGTAGTAATGCTGAGAAAAACTCTCCGCAAGCTGCAACGATTCCAACCGAAGTTGTTAAACATGCCGCTGCAATCGCTACACCCAGTAGAAGAGTGCCGTAACTACCAAATAAATGATGCACAACATTTGTTAAAATAACACCACCGTTTTCTCCCATTCCAAGCGATACACTAGAAGCCCCAAGATAAGCAAGCGCTAAGTAAACAATAAGTAAACCAAATGCTGCAATCATCCCCGCAAAAATTGTCACTTTCGCAATACTTTTCTTATTGGTAATTCCTTTTCCTTTTAAAGCATTAACAACTACATTTCCGAAGACAAGTGCTGCTAATCCGTCTAATGTTAAGTATCCATCAATAAATCCTTTGAAAAGCGGATCCTTGTATGCTTCTGTCGGTGCTCCAAACTCGCCCATCGGTGTAATCAATGCTTTGATGACAATAATTGCAATAACCGCTAATAAAATTGGTGTTAATACTTTCCCAATACGTCCTACTAATTTCGAAGGATTTAACGCTAAATAGAAAGTAACTGCAAAGAAAATAAATGTAAAGATAACAAGTGGATATGCCTGACTGACTACGGAACTTGATAAAAATGGAGTAACCGCCATTTCATAAGCAACAGTTCCTGTACGCGGTACACTTACAAACACACCTAAACATAAATAAATCGCAACTGTGAAAACAAGTGCAAACAACGGATGCACACGACCTGCGAGTTTATTAATATCTCCTTTTAAAGCAATGACAATGACTCCTAGTAAAGGAAGCCCTACACCTGTAATAATAAAACCAAATAAAGCCACCCATACATCTGTTCCAGCACCTTGTCCTAACGCTGGTGGAAAAATCATATTCCCCGCACCGAAGAATAGTGCAAATAACATTAAACTTATTGCAAACATCTCAGATAACTTTAAAGATGATTTCATTTTTCTCTACCTCCTAAAAAATAATAAAAGACTAAATATTCAGAAATAAAAAACCGCTATATTTCCGCTTTCAATCCAAATTCCTTTATAAAAGAACGCAAAAAACACCCGTCCCTAACAAAGGGACGAGTGTTGAAATCGTGGTTCCACCCTTATTCTAATAAAATGAATGTATAACAAAATAAACTCATTTTATAGCTCGTGTAAATTAATAACGGTTTTATCCGTCAAGAATTACAATGCATGATGCAGTTCACTCTTGAAGTTTAGAGGTGGTAAGTGTATCTTTTCGTATTAGGAAGCTCACAGCCTAAGGCTTCCCTCTCTGAGAATCGTAAAAAATAACTCATGTCCTCATCATTACTTTTCAAAATATATTGTCGAATCTTGTTGTTTTTTTATTATATGGGCTATTTTCAAAAAAAACAATAGTTTTATTTTTTCTGACAAAAATAAAACTGAGAAACAGCTATAGCTGCTTCAATAATTGTTGTAACTCTTGCTCTGTGACATTTCGCCACTTTCCAGCTTCTAATCCAGCAAGCTTAATATTCATAATTCGTACCCGTTGTAGCTTCGTTACTGTATATCCAAACACACGGCTCATTCGGCGAATTTGTCTATTCATTCCTTGCGTTAAAACAATTCGAAATATCGAGTGATCTACCCGGGTTACTTTACATGGTTTTGTCATTCCATCTTTAATTTTCACACCACGGCTCATTCCATCAATAAACCAATCTGTAAATGGCTTATCAACCGTTACAATATATTCTTTTTCATGCTCATGATCTCCGTGTAAAATTTGATTGGCAATCGCTCCATCGTTTGTTAGCAAAATCAATCCTTCCGACGCTTTATCTAAGCGACCAACTGGAAAAATTCTCTCTGGATGATTGATGTACTTAATGATATTTCCTTCAATATGTTCCGCAGCAGTACAAGTGATCCCTACTGGTTTATGAAAGGCAATATAGATTTTTTCTTTGTCTTCTTTCTCGATTGTTTTACCATCAATCGTTACAATATCGTTCACCGTAACAATCGTACCGTGCGTACAAACCTCACCGTTAATTGCCACGCGGTCCGCTTTAATGAGGCGGTCTGTTTCTCGCCTTGAGCAGGATAATACTTCGCTTATAAATTGGTTAATTTTCATGTCGTATTCCTTTTTTCTTATAGATTATCCGAAAAGAAAAAACGTCAATCTCAGGCGTTAACTTATGCCGAGATTGACGCTTCCTTACTTCGCAAAAAACACTAAATAAATAACTCCAATCACCAAAAACATGCCGCAACAAGCTAACAATACTTTTGCAAGTTTGTCCATAAACATAATGGTTTACCCCTTTTGCCTGGTTTTGTGCTTATTTTAATTCGACAACTGTTACGCCGAGGCCTCCCTCGCCCATATCACCATAGCGGAAGTTTTTCACACCACGATGTTTTTTCAAGTAATCTTGTACACCTTGACGAAGTGCTCCTGTTCCTTTTCCGTGAATGATAGATACGCGTGGATAGTTTGCAAGCTGTGCATCGTCTAAATATTTTTCTACACGCATCATTGCATTTTCAAAACGTTCACCGCGAAGATCAAGTTCTAAGGAAACTTGATAGTCCCTTCCCTTAACAGTCGCGACTGCCTTTTTCTCAACAGGTTGTGGCGTATTAATATACTCCATATTAGATTCTTTCACTTTCATCTTCAGAATACCAATTTGAACGTTCCACTCCGTATCACTTACTTTTTTCAGCAATTGTCCTTTTTGCCCGAACGTTAATACTTTTACTTCATCGCCTGCTCGTAATTGTTGTTTTGGCGCAGTGTTTTTCACTTTTACTTTTTGTTTTTTCACAAGCTCTGGCGCTGCACCTTCTAGGCGACTTTTCGCTTCGATAAGCTCATGATCTTTCACGTTTGCAAGCTGTGCTTTACGCAGTTGACGAAGTTCACGAATGATGCCTTCTGCTTCTTTTTTCGCAGCTTCTACTTTTTCTTCGCCCTCTTTTTGTGCCTTTAATAATCTTTCATCACGCTCATCGTTAAATTCAATAATTTGACGTTGCAATTCACGATGAAGTTTTTCAGATTGTTTACGATGCTCTTCTGCTTCGGTCCATTCGCGCTCTGCATTTTTTTGACTTTCTTCTAGCTTCGCAATCATATTTTCGATTTTATTTGTATCGGTGCTAATATGATTACGAGCACGATCAATTACTCGATCAGATAAACCAAGACGTTTTGAAATTTCAAAAGCGTTACTGCGTCCTGGTACACCAATTAATAACTTATAAGTTGGGCTTAGTGTGTTTACATCAAACTCCACACTCGCATTAATAACTTGTTCACGGTTGTAACCATATGCTTTTAGCTCCGGATAATGCGTCGTTGCGACAACGCGTGCTCCGCGGTTATATACCTCATCTAAAATAGAAATCGCAAGTGCTGCTCCTTCTTGTGGGTCTGTTCCAGCACCTAATTCATCAAATAATACTAAGCTTTCAAAATCAGCTTTTTCTAATATATCTACAATGTTCACCATATGAGAGGAGAACGTACTTAAACTTTGTTCAATCGATTGTTCATCACCAATATCAGCAAAGATATTTTTAAACACACAAATCTCTGATTCGTCTAATACTGGAATATGAAGACCAGATTGCGCCATTAATACACAAATGCCGACTGTTTTTAATGTAACTGTCTTACCACCTGTATTCGGACCTGTAATAACGATTGTTGTGAAGTCTTTACCAAGCATGATATCATTCGGCACAATGATTTTTGGATCGATAAGTGGATGACGGGCTTGTCGTAAATCCATATAACGCTCATTATTTACAATTGGTTTTGTTGCTTTAATACGCTTTGCATAAAAAGCTTTTGCAAAAATGAAATCAAGATTTGCAATAACCTCTACATTTGCTAACACAATATCAGCTTCGACTGCTACTTCTTCTGTTAACATCATTAAGATGCGTTCTACTTCTTGTTTTTCTTTCACTTTTGCTTCTTGCAATGCGTTATTTAGTTCCACAATGACTTGTGGCTCAATAAATAACGTTTGTCCTGATGCAGATTGATCATGAACAATACCACCATATACACCGCGGTATTCTTGCTTCACAGGAATTACATAGCGATCATTACGAATTGTAACGATTGCATCTGATAACATCTTTTGGGCATTTGAAGAGCGCGTCATATTTTCAAGTTTCTCACGAATACGGCTTTCTGCAGTGCGGATTTGGTTACGAATGCCGCGCAGTTTATCACTCGCGCTATCGACTACTTCTCCTCCATCCCCAATGCAGTTTGTGATCTTCTTTTCTAAATCATATACAGACACAATTTGCGCAACATGTGTTTCTAAAATTGGAAGCTCTACACCATTATCGATCATATCTTCAATAAACCGCTTCATTTGGCGGCTACCATACATCGTGCTTGCGATATCGAGCAGTTCATGTGGGCTTAGCATACTTCCAATTTTCGCACGTTTTACATTCGGACGAATATCAAAAATTCCGCCAAGCGGTACATGCCCTTTTAAGCGAATGACTTTTGCTGCCTCATCTGTTGTTTCTTGCATTTCTACAATTTCTTCAAAATCTGTACTTGGTACGAGGCTCTTCACTTTATCACGACCAAGTGAAGAAGCAACATGCTCAAGTAATTGTTCTTTTACTTTGTTATATTCTAATACACGCAACGTTCGTTCTAACATAAGTTGCACGTCCCCCTTGTGTTACTTATTCCGTTTAATATAATCTAATAAACGTTCAATATCCCATGTGTTAATCACGGTATCTTTCTGAATCCACCCTTTACGAGCTGCCGCTACACCGGTTTCCATATCTTCTAACATTTCAAGTGTATGCGCATCAGTATTGATCGCTACTTTTACGCCCGCATCTTGTGCTTGCTTTAATAGTTTCGCACTTAAATCTAGGCGGTTCGGATTCGCGTTTAATTCTAAAATTGTATCTGTTTCTTTTGCGAGTTCAATCAGTAAATCTGTATCTACATCGTACCCTTCGCGGCGTCCAAGAAGACGACCTGTTGGGTGGGCAATCATCGTAACATGTTTATTTTCAATTGCTGTACGCAAGCGTTTCATAATTGTTTCACGGTCTTGTGAGAAGCTAGAATGGATTGCACCAATGACATAATCAAGCTCCGCTAATACTTCATCATCAAAATCGAGCGTTGCATCTGGTAAAATATCCATTTCGATTCCGCGTAAAATTGTAATATCTGAGTATTTTTCGTTAATACGTTCAATCTCTTTTCCTTGTTCACGAAGACGCTCTTTCGTTAAACCGTTCGCTACTTTCAAGTATTGGGAATGATCCGTAATTGCCATAAATTTATACCCACGCCCGCGGCATGCTTGTACCATTTCTTCAATTGAAAAAGCACCGTCACTCCATGTTGTATGCATATGTAAATCACCTTGTATATCAGAGAACTGAATTAAATTTGGATATTCTTTAATCAACTCAAGCTCTTTTCCATCTTCACGTACTTCTGGTGGAATAAATGGTAGACCAAAATGAGCAAAGAATGCTTCTTCTGTTTCAAACGTCTTCACTTCACCTGTCTCTAAATTTTCCACACCGTACTCACTAATCTTTTCACCTTTATCTTTTGCAATTTGGCGCATTCTTACGTTATGATCTTTTGAACCTGTGAAATGATGAAGCGTTGTAATAAATTCTTCAGGTTTTACAAGACGGAAATCAATTGAAATATCATATTCATATTGAAGACGAACGGATACTTTTGTATCACCGCTCGCAATGACTTCAATCATATTATCAAATTGCAGTAAATGTTCACGTACTGCTACTGGATTTTCCGTTGCGATAATAAAATCTAAATCTTTTACCGTTTCGCGAACGCGGCGCAGGCTACCAGCGCGAGAGAATCGAACAATTTCCTGGACATTCGACAATTTCTTCTCTATTTCCCCGGCAATAGGTAAGACCATCGCAATCGGTAATCGCTCTGGACGAGAGCCTACTTGAGCGATTGCTTCTAATATTTTCTCTTCTGTTTTCTTACCGAATCCCGCAAGTGCCTGTACTTTATTTTCTTCACAAGCCTTTTGCAAAGTTTCCATATCAATAACGCCAAGCTCTTTGTACAACTTCGCTACTTTTTTACCACCAAGCCCTGGTAATTTTAATAACGGTAATAGACTGCTTGGCACTTCCTTTTCAAGCTCCTCTAATACTTCTGAAGTTCCAGCTTCAATATATTCTTGAATGACCGCTGCTGTTCCTTTTCCAATACCCGGAATCTTTGTGAAATCTTCAATTTCAGAAAGACTGCGATCATCGCTTTCTAATGCTGCTGCGGCTTTACGAAATGCAGATATTTTAAATGGATTTTCGCCCTTAAGCTCCATAAAAAGGCCGATTGTCTCCAATAATTTAATCACTTGTTTTTTATTTACTTTCATTCTTTCCCCGCCTTTCTTTCATAGAAAAAAAACTTCTCTTTCCGAAAAAAGAGAAGTTATACTCTGCTACCTGGCTGCCATAGTTCCTTCACCTTTTCAGAAAGAATCGGTGTATCGTCTACAATTATTTTGCTAATTGATGATTTTTGCAGTGGCGTTTGTACCTGTTCAATCGGAAGAATAGTTCCAATAATAATTAAGACAAACAGAATAATATACACTTCTAAGAAACCAAGAAGTGCTCCAGCAAACGCATTTACCTGTTTTATAACTGGGATTTCTGTAAACATATTCAGCAAATTCCCAAGCAATGAAAGCGCGATTTTTGTAATAATAAATAATACAATGAACGCAATTGCTTGATAGAATACTGCTTCGATATTATTTGCATCAATCCATTCTGGCACAGATACGTTCTGATCGAATGGATACGGAATAAATTTCTCAAGTACTGGCGCTAAATCTTTGCAGTACCAGTATGCAACAAGGTATGCGATAATAAAGCTTGTTAACTTTACAAGTTGTAGGACAAACCCTCTTCTTAAGCCGAGGAAAAATCCCATAACAAGCAGTAATATGATAATAATATCAATCATGTTATTCCATTCCTTTTTTTGTCATACTTTCTTTTAGTTTCTCATGTTCTTCTTTTAATTTTATATAATCGTGTATGACGTTTACCGCCGTCAATACCGCTAGTCTACTCGTATCAAGCGAAGGATTCTTGGCATTGAGTTCGCGCATTTTATCATCCACAATCGCTGCTACCATGCGGATATGACTTGTACTTTCATCGCCAACAACTGAATATTGCTGACCATAGATTTCTACATTAATTCGACTTTTATTTCCCTTTTGTTGTGACAACTCACCGGCCTCCAATCACGTACAGAATCCTAAAGTTTATCATACCATGAACCATCATAATATGGAAACAGAAAGAACAATCCGATATGATAAAAATAACAATATTGAAAAAGGAGCGACTACTTTGTCAAATTCTATCGTAATCCAAACAAATCCTGCAATAATTGAGGATATGAAACAACAATATAAACAAGCAATTGCCCCAAAAGTTCCGCAAGGTGGTATCTTTATGGCGAAAGTTCCATCTTGTACAATTACGGCCTATAAATCAGGCAAAGTAATGTTTCAAGGTACTCGTGCAGAGGAAGAAGCTGCACGTTGGCAAAATGTTTCTCAAGTGCCGAAATCTTCTGGTAAAAAAACTGCAAATTCGCACCGCTATGCCCCGCCCGCTTCCATTGGAACAATGTCTATAGCTGGATCTGATGAAGTGGGTACTGGAGATTACTTCGGACCGATGACAGTTGTTGCTGTATATGTAGACGCAAAGCAAATTCCATTATTGAAAGAACTTGGTGTAAAAGACTCTAAAAACTTAAATGATGCGCAAATTGCCGAAATTGCAAAACAGTTACTTAACGTTGTTCCTTATAGTTCTCTCGTTTTGCATAATGAAAAATATAACGAACTATTCGAAAAAGGAAACAATCAGGGGAAACTAAAAGCGCTCTTACACAATAAGGCTCTTACAAATTTACTAGCAAAGATTGCACCTACAAAACCAGAAGGCATCTTAATTGACCAATTCACGCAGCCTGATACATATTACAAATACTTAGCAAAACAAAAAGAAGTACAGCGTGAAAACGTGTATTTCGCAACTAAAGGTGAAAGTGTTCATTTAGCAGTTGCAGCAGCCTCTATTTTAGCTCGCTACTCATTCGTAAAGCAGTTTGATGAGCTCAGCAAAAAAGCCGGTATGCCACTTCCAAAAGGAGCGGGTAAGCAAGTTGATATCGCTGCAGTTAAATTAATTCAAAAGCTAGGAAAAGAACGGCTTCCTGAGTTTGTGAAACTTCACTTTGCAAATACAGAAAAAGCATTTCGTTTATTGAAAAAATAGCTATTTTTCAGTATCGACAATATATAAATGAACTAAACAAAATAAAAACATATAAATAAGAGTAGTCGACATGACTACTCTTATTTATATATGTTTAGCTTCGTTTTTGTCTCTTATTTGATGAAGATACTTTAAAAGAACCCGTTTCGTTTGTTGTAGTTCCTTGACCTTCGACTTGCGAGGAACCAAGACTTGCTCTAGAAGGATCTTTTTTTACTTTTCTGCCCATTTTATTCACCCCTTCGCGTTACTTTTTACTTAGAGGAGAGAAACTATACAGCATAACAATCAAAATATATACTGCCGATCCAATCCGTATAAAGTCACTCTTACACTTTCACTTCTATTAACGCTAATTTTACTTTCCTAAGAGATGAGTTTGCTCTTCACTAATATCCCATAGACGCTTTGCGGCATCCATATCCAATGCACCCTCAGATGGCCTTTCCACTTGCCTATCAGCATAATAATAACCACTATGATCGATAATGTCAGTTGTTTCTGCTAGCCATACTAAAGTTTCAGCCCCTTCCTCAGGTGTGCGAGAGAAAGGTTTCATTACTGCCATAGTTAAGCGAGCCGCGAGACCATTATCCTGGTTGAAATTCGTGGCTACAAGTCCTGGATCGAAGCAGGAAGCTATGACACCTGTCCCCTCTAGTCGCCGTGCCAACTCAGAGGTAAATAAGATGTTAGCTAATTTGGTTTGCCCATAACGCATCGTAGGACCCCCCATTAATTTCTTAACACCACGATAAAGTTTTTCTGCATCTAAATCATTAAAATCGATTCCTTTTTTAGCCATTTTGTGACCATGAGATGCGGTAGTGATAACGCGAGCGGGGGCACTTTCCTTTAAACGGCCAAGCAGCAAATTAGTAAGTAGGAATGGAGCTAAATGATTAACCGCCCAGGTCATCTCCAAGCCGTCCTCCGTAATTTGCCTTGTTTGAAATAAAGCACCAGCATTATTAACTAATATATCTATTCTAGGGCACTTCTCTAGAATGTCAGTAGCTACTTGATGTATTGACTTCTGAGAAGCCATATCAGCTAGAAATATATCTACCACTGCATTACCATTCGTTGAACCCTTAATTTGAGTCACAATATCATTTGCTTTCGCTTCGTTTCGTGCAATAATCCCTAGCTTTGCACCGCGTTCCGCAAGTACCTTAGCCGCCGCTAGCCCAATCCCACTTGTCGCTCCCGTGATGACTACATACTTGTCACGCACTGTCCACTCTGCACACCTATTAATTACCCCCATTTTCCCAAAACCCCTCTCCCAATTTCCATAAATGATTCATTCGTTTTACTATATATGAAATGGAAAGAGAACTATGAACAACATTTTTTATCCTAGCTCAAAATACTTGATAAGATTTCGAATCTACTTCCATCCTCTTCTAAATAAAAAAAGCGAGAGCAATTGCTCTCACTTTTTTGTTATATTAAAACTCCGAAGAACCTGGAGTTCTTGGGAATGGAATGACGTCACGAATGTTAGCCATGCCAGTGATGTACATTAGGAAGCGCTCGAAACCAAGGCCGAATCCAGCGTGTTTTGTACCGCCGTATTTTCTAAGTTCTAAGTACCACCAGTAGTCTTCTTCGTTCATGCCTAATTCTTTAATTCTGTCTGTTAAAACATCCATTCTTTCTTCACGTTGACTTCCACCGATTAATTCGCCGATGCCAGGAACGAGAAGGTCGGTAGCAGCTACTGTTTTTCCATCTTCGTTCAAGCGCATGTAGAATGCTTTAATGTCTTTCGGATAATCAGTTACGAATACAGGGCGTTTAAAGATTTCTTCTGATAAGTATCTTTCGTGCTCTGTTTGTAAGTCAATGCCCCATTCTACTGGGTATTTGAAGTCAGCACCTGATTCTTGAAGTACTTTAATTGCTTCTGTGTATGTGATGCGGCCAAAGTCAGAGTTGATTACGTTGTTCATGCGCTCAAGAACTGTTTTATCAACAAAGCTGTTGAAGAATTCCATTTCTTCTGGTGCATGCTCTAATACGTATTTCATTGCATATTTCAGCATATCTTCTGTAAGGTTCATTACATCACCTAATTCAGCGAATGCAATCTCAGGCTCAACCATCCAGAACTCAGCTGCATGACGAGTTGTGTTTGAGTTCTCAGCACGGAATGTAGGTCCGAATGTGTATACATCACGGAACGCTAATGCATAAGCTTCAGCATTCAGCTGTCCACTTACCGTTAAGTTTGTTTCTTTACCGAAGAAGTCTTTTGATTCGTCAACTTGTCCGTCTTCACCTTTAGGTACATTGTTTAAATCTTGCGTTGTTACGCGGAACATTTCGCCTGCACCTTCTGTATCACTACCCGTGATAATTGGTGTATGAACGTGTACGAATCCACGCTCTTGGAAGAATTGATGAATCGCAAACGCTGCGATAGAACGCACGCGGAACGTTGCAGAGAATGCATTTGTTCTTGGACGTAAGTGAGCGATTGTACGTAAGTATTCAAACGTGTGACGCTTCTTTTGAAGTGGGTAATCAGAATCTGATAAGCCCTCGATATCAATTTTTTCTGCTTTAATTTCAAATGGTTGCTTTGCTCCAGGTGTTGCAATTACTTTACCCTCTACTTTAACTGAAGAGCTAAGTGGAAGTTTCGCAATTTCTTTGAAGTTATCTAATTCTGTATCGAAAACGATTTGAACGCTTTTGAAGAAGCTACCGTCGTTTAATTCGATGAAACCAAATGCTTTTGAATCACGTAAGTTACGAATCCACCCTGATACTTGTACTGTTTGACCTGCGTATTTATCTGTATCTCTATACAGACTTTTTACTAATGTGTTTTCCATAGTGAAATTCTCCTTTTCTGATATATTTGAATACAAAAAAACCTTTCATCCATAAAGGGACGAAAGGTTAAACTTCGCGGTACCACCCAATTTGTCATAAAGACCAACTTTAACTCGTATGTATTTACATACTTCCCGGTTTGTAACAGGCCGGATTCCCGTCTAAGTCTACTCTTGAATACAAGTTTCAATTTCGGTTAGCAACTCCAAGGTGTTCTTCACATATACCGCCTCATCAGGCTCTCACCGTCCCTGACTCGCTTTGGATTATAGTATATACTACTTTTCCTTATCATCGTTTTTCGTTTTGTTAAACTAAAATTAATGTACTACATTCGAGGGAAAGATGCAAGACATCCTGTTGATAAAGTGAACCTTACCACTCTCTCCATTCTTCGGTTATGTCTTCTTCTACTTCTACAATAAATTCATATAATTCTTCTCTTTCTAATGTCTCAATGAAAAAATCGTATTGTTCATTTAACTCATTTAAACTAACTACGACTTTTTCTACACACTCAGGCAAAAATAAACCAGATGCTTTTCAGCATCTGGTTTATTTTTGTTAACTTGATAGCTATGCCCCTTAAGGATTTTTTATGCTGCAGGTTCCGTTGGAGCTGGTTGAACAGGAGTTACTTTCCCGCCACTCATGGATTGATTCATAAATTCACCAATCATTTTTTGTAACTCATCCATTGGAACAATGTTCTTTTCAGAAGTATCGAATGTGAATTTGATTGGTTTATCGATCGATTTGATATCAGATTTAATATTCATATCAAATTTAATTGTTTCTTTTTCATTTTCAGGATTTTTTGCTTCGACATGAATTGCTGCATCCTGTTTTTTAATTGTTTTTCCATCCATTGTATAAATTAAAGAAATAGAAGATTTATCAAGATTTGCATCTTTCAATTCTTTCTTAAAGTCTGCAATTTCTTGTTTTGTTCCAGTGAAGTTTTTCATTGTAGAAATTTCATCAAATAGCTTTTCAATCACTGTTTTTAAATCTTTACCTGTTAATTTCACAGTGTATACATCTTTTTCGTTTGTAAATTTGTCTTCAGGAAGCGCTTTGATTGCATCTAATAACGATTTTTGTACTTTCTCTTGGATTTTCGCAGATTCTTTTGTATCTACTTCTCCTAAATCTTTCATATCCATTTTGATAACTTTTCCTTCTAGAGTAGAAAAACTATCACCAGGAACGCCAGCTAATTGTAATAGTGATTTTACATTATTCGCTTTTACATATAAAGCCTCTTTCCCTTCATCCATAAACATTGGAATCGATATATCCATTTTCATTGCATCTGTTTTAACCTTTGCACCAATTGTTACTTCGTCTTTTTTTGCATCTTTATCTGTTTTTGAATCAACTGTAACTGATATGTTTTTTAACATATCCATTGCCACTTTATCTTCTCTTTTCATATCTTTCGCATTAGAATCGAATTTAAAAGAAATTGAACTGCTTGATTCCATTTGCTTTGCGTTTAAAATGCTTTCTGTTGAAGAAACAACTGTTTCTTTTGCAGATTTTCCACACGCAGATAAAGCGAAAAGACTTAAACTTGCCGCAACAACTAATCCCATTTTCCCAAACTTCATAAAACCACCCCTTCAATTCATTAACATATCTATCATAACATGGAAAATAAAAAGTTGGGATATTCAAATGAAAAAATGTAACTATTTAGCTATCCTCTTGATTTGAGAGTTTCGTATTTTCTGTACCTTTTAGGTTTACCTTCTTTTTTCCTGTTAACACTTAAATTATTAGTGATGGGGAAGTTGAAACATAGTAGAGTCTAGGATTCGAATTCGTTTGAAATCCTCTCCTATCGATGGAGTTGAACAAATATTTTGATGAAATAACCTCGCGAAAGATTCTGTTTCAACTGTTTTACTTAAAAAGACACATAAAGAAACGATATCCTGCGCTTTACATTTTCTTTTATGTCGAATCATTCCTGCCCTATGTGCAAGTGATTCTAAAAATGAAAGTGAAAATGTATTCTTTAATTCCTGAATTAATAATTGTAATTCTTCCATAAAAACAGCTACCCTTTCATGGATACTCCATGAAAGGGTAGCTGTTTTTGGTAAAAATTATACATAACTTTAACTTGATGGCTATGAGCCACAAGGCTGCTTTTTTACTTACGTAACTCCGCACCAAATTTCTCTTCTACCGCTGTTAATACATGGTTATGTGCTTCTGTTACTTCTTCGTCTGTTAATGTACGTTCTGGATCAAAGTAGTTCATAGAGAATGCAAGTGATTTCTTGCCTTCTTCCATTTTTTCACCTTCGTATAAGTCGAATAGTGTTACTTCTTTTAGAAGTTCTCCGCCTGCTTCCGCAATTACTTGCTTCATTTCGCCAGCTTTTACTTCCTTAGCCACTACAACCGCCATATCACGTGTCATAGATGGGAAACGTGGAATTGCTGAGTAGTAAGTTTCTTCTACGTCTGCACCGAATACTTTTACAAGAGATAATTCAAATACGAATGTATCTTTCACATCTAATTGTTTTTGCGTTTCTGGGTGTAATTGACCGATGAAACCAATCACTTCTCCATCTAGTAAGATATCAGCTGTACGTCCTGGGTGCATGCCTTCACGTTTTGCAGGAGCATATGTGATGCTGCTTGCAACGCCAAGTACGTCGAATAATCCTTCTAACACACCTTTTGCAACGAAGAAGTCTACAACTTTCTTCTCACCTTGCCATGCATGATGAAGAGCAAGACCTGTCATAACACCAGCAAGATGTTGTTCTTCTTTCGGAAGCTCGCCTTCTGCTGTTGGTAAGAAAATAGAACCTACTTCATATAATGCAACACTGTCATTTTTACGAGCGTTATTATATGAAACTGCTTCTAACAATTGTGGTACTAAGCTTAAACGAAGTTGACTGCGCTCTTCACTCATTGGAAGTGCAAGATTTACAGGAGATTGTTCGTTTGGCTCAACCATATATTGTTTCGCTTTATCGGCACTTGTTAATGAATACGTAATTGCTTCATATAAACCAGCACCTTCTAAGTAACGACGTGCTTTACGACGTTTTGTTTGTGCTACTGTTAATTTACCACGTGTCATTGTACCAGTTGGTAATGTAACTGGAATATGATCATAACCGTACAGACGACCTACTTCTTCTACTAAGTCTTCTGCAATTGTAATATCAGGGCGACGTACTGGTACGTTCACATGGAATGTTCCTTCTACTTCTGTAAATGGGAACTTCAAGTTTGTAAAGATTGTACCCATTTCACTAGCAGTGATTTCTGTTCCTAATACACGGTTTACTTTTTCAGTTGTAACTGATACCGTACGTTCTTGCACTTGTAAGTTATCAACTTCTACTACACCTTCAAGCGCTTCGCCACCAGCATATTTCGCCATTAAAGCTGCTGCATGTTGAATTGCTTCAAATGTACGTGTTGGATCGATTCCTTTTTCGAAACGTGCACTTGATTCACTACGTAGACCTAAATCTTTTGATGTACGGCGCACTGTTTGACCTGCAAAGTATGCAGACTCAATTAGAACGTTTACTGTATCATTTGTAACCTCAGAATCAGCTCCACCCATTACACCAGCAACAGCTAAAGCTTTTTCACCATTTGTAATAACAAGGTGGTGGTTCTGTAATGTACGCTCTTGATCATCTAATGTTTGAATCTTTTCGCTTTCTTTCGCAAGACGAACAACGATTTCTTTTGAACCTAATTTATCATAGTCAAACGCGTGTAATGGTTGACCGTATTCCATTAAAATGTAGTTTGTAATATCAACTACATTACTAATTGGACGAATGCCAGCTGCCATAAGGCGAGTTTGCATCCACATTGGTGATGGACCAATCTTTACGTTCTTAACCATTTTCGCAATGTATAATGGATTTTCTTCTTTCGCTTCTACACTTACAGAAATGTAATCAGCTGTTTTTTCAGTTGATTCTTGTAAGTTGATAGCTGGAAGTTTCACTTCACGGCCATAAATAGCAGCCACTTCATATGCAACACCTAACATATTTAAGCAATCAGCACGGTTTGGCGTTAAACCAAGTTCTAATACTTCATCATGTAAGTTTAAGATTTCAAGTGCATCTGCGCCAACTTCAGCGTCACTTGGGAAGATGAAGATACCGTCTGCATATTCTTTCGCAACTAGTTTCCCGTCAATGCCAAGTTCTTGCAATGCACAAACCATACCGTGAGAAGCTTCACCGCGTAGTTTTGCCTTTTTAATTTTGAAGTTACCAGGAAGAACAGCGCCAACTTTTGCAACTGGTACTTTTAAACCTTTTGCAATGTTAGGAGCACCGCAAATGATTTGTACTGGCTCTTCTTCACCGATGTCAATAAGACATTTGCTTAACTTATCAGCTTCTGGGTGCTTTTCACATTCTAATACGTGACCAACTACAACACCTTTTACACCTTTATTTAATACTTCAACGCCTTCTACTTCAATACCACTTTTCGTGATTTTGTCTGCTAGTTCTTGTGCTGTTACATCTTTAATATCTACATACTCTTGTAACCAACGATATGATACGAACATATTTATCCTCTCCTTCCCTTACGCTCGTTTGAATTGTTGTAAGAAACGTACATCGTTTGTATAGAAATGACGAATGTCATCAACGCCGTATTTTAACATTGCGATACGCTCTGCACCCATACCGAATGCGAATCCTTGATATTCTTTTGAATCATAGCCAGCCATTTCAAGCACGTTTGGATGAACCATACCTGCACCTAAAATTTCAATCCAGCCAGTTCCCTTACAAGTGCCGCAACCTTTACCATGACACATCATACAAGAAATATCCATCTCAACAGATGGTTCTGTGAACGGGAAGAAACTTGGACGAAGACGAATTTCACGATCTTCACCGAACATCTTTTTCACAAATACTTGCAGTGTACCTTTTAAATCACTCATACGAATATTTTTATCAATTACAAGACCTTCAATTTGCATGAACTGATGAGAATGCGTCGCATCATCATCATCGCGGCGATACACTTTACCAGGGCAAATAATTTTAATTGGACCTTTTTCTGTATTGTTTTCCATCGTTCTTGCTTGCACAGAAGATGTATGTGTACGTAGTAACGTTTCTTCTGTAATGTAGAATGTATCTTGCATATCACGAGCTGGGTGATCTTTTGGTAAGTTTAATGCTTCGAAATTGTAGTAATCTTTCTCTACTTCTGTTCCTTCCGCTACTTCATAACCCATACCGATAAATACATCTTCAATTTGTTCAACAACTGCTGTTAATGGATGATGACACCCTGTTTCTACAGGACGACCTGGTAATGTCACATCAATTGTTTCAGATGCTAATTTCGCTTCAATTACTGCTTTTTCTAAGTGGTTAATTTTGTCTTCTAGACGCGTTTGAATTGCTTCACGAACTTCATTTACTAATGCTCCCATACGTGGACGCTCTTCTGGAGATAATTTCCCCATGCCGCGTAATACTTCTGTAATTGGACCTTTTTTTCCTAAATACGCAACGCGTACATCGTTTAAGCCCTTTAGCTCTTTCGCTTCTTCAATTAGCTCTAACGCTTTTTGCTTTAGCTCTTTTAAACGTGCTTCCATTTGGAACCCTCCTAATGTTAAAAATAAAAAAACCTCGCTCCCAAAAAGGGACGAGGTAAATTCGCGGTACCACCCTAAATTGACAGAACAAGTCTGCCCACTTCATTAGTTATAACGGTCAGCTTTGACCGGAACGCCTTTACATATCAATGGTCCTGGCGTCAACTCCAGAGGTGAATTCACTTCCGTCTACCATAAGAATGCTTTCAGTCTACGGCACTCTCTCCCTATATGGCGATTTTGCAAGCTACTCTTCTCTATCAACGTTTTTCATTATTTTACTTTTATTATATGTTCATCATGAACATGTACTTCAATTTATTATAAGAAGTTTTTTATCGATTCGCAACCGGGCTTTGTAAATAATACGTTAAAATCCCCGCAGCAACCGCAACATTTAATGATTCTGCCCTACCGTAAATTGGAATATACAAGTTTTGATCACATTTTGTAAGAATTTCTTGGCGTACACCATTTCCTTCGTTTCCTACAATTAATGCAAAACTTCCTGTCGGTGTCACTTCTCCATAAGGAACTCCATTTTCCAGAGCTGTTCCGTATACAGGAACATTCTTCTCTTTTAGCTTATCTATCCATTCTTCTAAGTTTCCTTTTACAATCGGTAAATGGAAAATAGAACCTTGTGTAGAACGAAGCACTTTACTATTATAGGCGTCCACACAGCCTTCTCCAAGTACAACGGCATGAATACCAGCTGCATCTGCTGTACGAATAATCGTTCCTAAATTACCTGGGTCTTGCAAGCCATCTAATAATAGAAATTTCCCATCTGTAAGATCTACTTCTTTCTCATGCTTCTCACAAACCGCAAATACACCTTGTGTCGTTTCTGTCTCGCGAAGTACCTTTACAATCGCTTCAGGTACAATATACATTTCAACGTCAGTAACCGTCCAATCTTTCGGAAGGTCTGTTTGATCTGAAACAATAAGTTCTGTAATAATTCCTGCCTTTAAAGCTTCCTCCACTAAGTGGAATCCTTCTACAAAGAATAACCCTTTTTTATCGCGCTCTTTTTTCGTCTGCAGCTTTTTCCACTGCTTTACACGCGGATTTTGTACTGAATCAATGTTTTTCATTCTATGTATTCCCTCTCTTCTTGTCTTCTCATTATAGCCTATTTTTCATACATATTTACATAAAAAAGAACAAAAACTAACGTCAGTTTCAATTCAGAAGAAGAGGTGAAAAGAATGAACTTTAATCTACGCGGTGCCGTATTAGCAAACGTTGCAGGAAATACGCAAGGCGAGTTACAAGAGACAATTGTAGAAGCAATTCAAAGTGGTGAAGAAAAAATGCTTCCAGGTCTTGGGGTTTTATTTGAAGTCATTTGGCAAAATGCCGACGAAAATGGAAAACATGAGATGTTAGAAACACTTGAGCAAGGATTAAAAAAATAAGCAGTAGGAAGTCACCTTAGCATCAGCTAAGGTGACTTTTATGTTCACAATAAATTCTCCTCTCCTAAACATTTCTACTTTACTAACATAACGTGATGGAGTACAATGTTCAAAATACATTTAAACCTATCGATTTTCTTTATATACATCAATAGATAAAAGGAGTGAATGTTTTATGCACCGTATTACGCTTGAACAAATTTTCAAACATCATATTACACAAAAATACGTAAACCGTTCTGGAATGGTCCATGCGATTGCCGTCGCTTACCATGCGTTTCACTTAGCCAAAAAGCACCACGCCTCTGTCGATGCGGCAACAAAGGCTGGTTTTCTTCATGACATAGGACATCATACATGGTACACAGGCGGAGAATGGGACTATGAATTGTATAAAAAGAATGATATACATGCGATTAAAGGAGCAGAAAGAGCTCATAAATTATTAATCCGATTAGGGGAACACCCGAAGCAAGCAAAGGAAATTTCTGTTGCTATTCTCCTGCATACCGATTCTTTTCTAGTAGAACAAACAATTGAAAGAACACCTCTACAAAATATTATTAAGTGGGCGGACGAAGCAGATGAAGAGCCAGGCGGAGCGCATCACTACCGGACAATTTCTTATGAAAAAGCATTGAAAGCAATTCAGCAATTAGACAAAATGGTAGATCGCGAATTACAAACTCAACAATCGACATCCTCTGCTCATATTACTGTAAATAAAAGAGGTGAACACATTTGTTAATCAAAGTGAATGAACTCACAAAAGAGGTATCACTACGTGGCGATACCTCTTTTTATTATTTTATATCTCCTTTCTCATACACCCTACACTTATTCATTCGTTTTCTCATTATCTATTTGTATCAAAATTTATATATTTCTTACTAATATTTAACTCAACACTTATATATATGTAATATTCAGAAATGACAGTTTTATATTATGTGTATATAATAATATATATAAATAAAAGAGAGTATTCAATATATGCAATCAACAACACAGCTTACGTACAATCAGCAATACTCCATGTCATGGGGACAATTTATTGGGTCTTTTTTGTTTGCTTTCTATGGGACAAGGCTCATATCCGAACTTTTCATAGGCCTTCCAGTTCTTATTTATTCCGAAGGGGTTACAGATCAAAAACAAATCACCTTAATCACATCCATTCAAGATACCGGAAACTCATTATTACTATTAGGAATTTTATTGTTATTTATTTACAAATACGAACCGCTAAGAAACTTGATTGTTCCAGCGATTAACTTCAAAGCACTCAAAAAGGTTAGTACATATATATACTTATTTCTTTTCTTTGGACTAAGTATTGTTATTAATTCATTTATACTTATGCACCTATTTCCTGATGCAACAAAGGAACAATCCTCCGCTTTAAATTTGGAGGTGTTAAAACAGTATAAACTCTTATTACTGCTAGGAAGTGCTGTATTTATCCCAATTTTCGAAGAGCTCATCTGCCGCGGCATTATCCTTCATTTCTTTCAGCAGCGTTTCCCATTTTGGGTAGCTGCAATCGGCTCTAGTTTCCTCTTTGGAATAGGCCATACATATTCATTAGGTGTTATGGTTACTACATTCATTATGGGACTATTCATGGCTGTTTTATGTAAGAAGACGAATTCAATCATTCCAGCTATTTTGTTTCATATGATGAACAATACACTGGCATTTTTATAAAGAAACGGTATCGCTGCTCAGCGATACCTCTTTTGTTATTTTACAACAAGTTCAAACACCTCATCTTTTAACACTTTTCGACAATCTATTTTCTGCCTGTTCTTGTATTACACTGCATTTACATGAGTTAAGAAATGCCATGATAAAAAGCCCAATTTCTCAATTTAAACGCTGAGAAATTGGACTGTTTCGTTACTCTATATATGATATACGCATCAATTATAAAATAATAGAAAATAGACAACTGGTATTAACCAACTCAATCATCATATCCCTAAAATTTATTCATTCTTAAGTATAGGAACCCAAAGCTCACTATTTGGCTCTCTATCAGGCGCTAAATAATTTTCAATGCAAGGAAAGTCTGCCAATTCGTATCCTGAAGTAGGTAACCATTCCGTGTATAGACGCTCCCAAGCAGCAGCAACATTTGGAAAAACAACCCATGTACTTTTCGGCATCACTATTTTCTCCATATCGCCAGTGAATTCCCCCTTATAACGACATCCCATAAAATAATCAAATTCTTCATCTGTAATGGCGGCTTGTTTTCCACATACACCTAAAATCCCTTCTAATTTGCATTGTGGATTTTCCCATGACATGTCTACGAGTCGTTGCAGTAATCCATTCTTATTCGCTTCTTCCCATAATGTAGGAATTATATTGGAAGCATTCTTTGTAACGACCTTTTGTTTCACTCCTACGATCTCAATCTCAAAATCTAGTACTTCAATTCTATAATCCATTTCTACATCCCCTTTAATCGTAATTTGAAAGGAAATTCTCGGAAAGGCCTTTAATTCGATCCCGTTACTACGCGCCTCTGTCGGAGTGACCCCATGAAGACTCTTAAAAGCGCGACTAAAAGCATCTGGAGAATCATACCCATACTTAAGTGCAAGATCAATGATGCGAACAACTGTGTTATTTTGCAGTTCAAATGCCGCCTGCGATAGACGTCTCCGCCTGATATATTCTGATAAAGTTAAACCCGTTATAGATGAAAACATCCTTGGAAAATGATACTCAGAGCAGCAAGCCAACTTTGCTACTTCTTTAGCATTTATTTCACTTGATAAATTTTGTTCGATATAATTCATTGCCCTATTGATTCTGTCTAACCAATCCAAATTTCATCATTCCCTTCAAATACATTGTGGATGAAGCAAAAATATATTTCCCGATTTTTTAGAGTTAAATTAAGTCGGATCATTCTATTAAAAATTTGTATGTAAAAATATATTTTTAGTTTATCATTTGACTTCAATAGATTTACAGCCATTTTCCAGTTTATTTTTTCGTTTTAGGGAACACGTAATTTCTTCAGCTAATACGTATAGGGGATTTAATTTTTCTTACATTGATGGGCATATGTCTATGCCCATGCAACGAAAAAAAGCAGAGAAAATTAATTCTCTGCTTTTCGATTTGGTTTATTTCCTGATGGTAAGAATAGTGATAACACCCAGGCAATACCCGCTAATATTGTTGCGATTAAGAAAGCGTCATTAATGCCGTTAATCGCAGACAACTTCGAAATTTGTCCAAATAATAGTTGCGAGCTCATCGCATCTCCTGCTTGTGCTGATCCAGCCACGGATGCTAAGCTCTGTCCCATTCCATGTACTTTATCAACTAAAATTGGATTTGTTTTTGTTATCATATTTCCGTAATCTGCAACGTGATTCGTTGTTTGTTGCGTCATAATTGTAATTAAGATTGCTGTACCAATTGAACCCGCTACTTGTCTTGATGTATTTTGCGTTGCTGTACCGTGAGAAATTAATTTCATCGGCAGTGCGTTCATACCCGCTGTCATAATCGGCATCATAATGAATGACATACCAATTGAACGTATAATATAATCCATCATAATAACGCTATATGGTGTATCCATCGATAACTTTGTAAATTCATATGTCGCGAATGTCGTAATCGCTAATCCAACAATCGCCAGGGGACGAATGCCGTATTTATCAAATAACTTCCCTGCAACTGGTCCCATAATCCCCATAATTAATGATCCTGGAAGAAGTAATAAACCCGATTCGATTGGCGTAAAGCCACGAATGTTTTGCAAGTAGACTGGAAGTAATAACATACCTCCGAATAGTGCCATCGTTACGATTGCATTAATTAATAATGTGAAAGTGAATGTTGGATATTTAAACACTTGTAAATCAAGCATCTTATTATCCGTTGTCATCTCTCTCCAAATAAATACCACTATACCAATGACACCGATAATAAGTGAAATAACAACTTCTGCACTGCTCCAGCTGTTATTTCCAGCTTCACTGAATCCATACAGTAAGCTACCCAGCCCGATACTTGAACTAATAACACCAAATACATCTAGCTTCGTTTTAGAAACTGGCTGAGCTAATGTAAAGAATTTTAAAGATAGGAATGTAATGATTAAACCAATGGCAAACATCGCATAGAACATTAAGTTCCAGCTATAATTTTCAATCACCCAACCTGTTACAGTTGGTCCGATAGCTGGTGCTAAAATCATTGCCACTCCAAGTAATCCCATCGCAGCTCCACGTTTATGAGGCGGGAATAGCGTCATGAAAATGTTCATACCAACTGGCATTAAAATCCCTGCACCCACTGCTTGGATTACGCGTCCGGTCATCATCATTGTGAAGTTTCCAGATGTAGCGCAAATGATAGATCCTACCGTAAAGAACAACATCGCTGCTACAAATAGCTTGCGATACGTGAACCGAGAAACTAAAAATGCACTAATTGGCACTAAAATCCCGTTCACAAGCATAAATCCTGTGATTAACCACTGAGCTGTTGAAGTTGATACATTGAACTCATTCATTAATGGAGGCAATGCAACATTAATGATCGTTTGATTTAAAATAGACACGAACATACCAAGAATTAATACCGCTACCACTGCTTTTACATTAACATCTGCTATCGGCATTTGCTGTTTCGCTCTTTCTTGCTTTGGTGCTTCTTGTTTCGATGCTTCTAATTCGACTACATTAGAAGGTTCTTGCTCTAATTGCTTTGTTTCTATCTTATTTACGGCTGGGACTTGTTCTTCTCCCACGTTCGGTTTTTTCTTTCTTAAAAGACGATTTACAAGGAAGAAGACGATGATACAAAATACTGCATATCCTACAATTAAACCTGAGGACATTTTATCTTCCCCCCCTTACTTATGAATACGAACTGTCACATTCATTCCAGGAACAATATTAACTGATTTGCTATGATCTAATGAAACTTTAACTGGTACAACTTGTGTTACTTTTGTATAGTTCGCTGTTGCGTTACTTGATGGAAGCATAGAGAATGTATTTGCTGTTGTTAATCCAACTTGCTCTACTTTTCCTGTTAATGTTGTATCAGGATATGCGTCTACATACACATCCACTTCTTGACCTTTTTGCACATCATCAATATCTGTTTCCTCAATATTTGCTGTTACCCATAAATCACCCATATCGTATGCATAGGCAATTGGACTACCTGCCCCAACAAACGCATTTGTCGTTGCATTTGATTGAACAACTGTTGCATTTTTTGGAATTGTTACATCTACCGTTTGCTCACCATTTGGACCCGCTACAGAAACAGCACCTAATTTATCGTTTTCATTGTAATTCTTACCTACTTCAGCTTTCCATTCTGTTAACTTACCTGCTACTGGCGATGCAATCGGGATTACTTTGCCATCGATCTTTGCATTATCTGTTTTTAAATAGTTTTCCGCTTGGTTGTAATAGTAATAAGCGCCAATACCGCCGCCAACTAATACAATTAATGTGATGATGTTGATAATCACCATTCTTCGAAACTGATTCATTGCATTCCTCTCCTTATATCGAATATAATTTTTTCCTAAACTATTTTTACTCCCTTTGTTTATACTGTTTAATTGTTAATTATATTAACAATTAAACAAAAAAAGCACACCTTTCGCTATGCAAAACAATCCTTTGTTTGCATGCTTGCGGTGCTGTTTTCTAAAGGAATATCGTTTATAATTATAAATAATTATTTTGAATCTACAACCGACAATTTGAGCATATATGTTGGTTATCCAACATTTCACTATCTATTTGTTGTTTAAGTGGTTAAAATTCAGCAAGGAGAAATAAAATGTCTATTAAAAATACAAACGATCCACGTGTGAAACGAACGAGACAATTAATACAGGATGCTTTTGTCGCTTTAGTAGGCGAAAAAGGATTTGAAAATGTAACAGTTCAGCATATTGCTGAACGTGCTCCTGTCAATCGCGCTACCTTTTATAGCCATTATCATGACAAATATGACTTATTAGATAAAAGTATCGAGGAAATGTTAGTAAAGCTTACCGAAATAATTAGGCCCAAAAGGCATAATAAGGAAGATTTTCAGCTTATATTTAACTCCCCTCATCCAACTTTTCTAGCCCTATTTGAGCACATCGCTGAAAATGCTACCTTTTATAACGTCATGCTTGGTGAAAAAGCAGCAGGAAACTTTTTTTATAAAATGATGAAAACAATTCAAACACATTTAACGTTAAGCTTATCCATTTCACAGCCAAATGATGAAGAACTCATGATCCCACGCGATATTCTGATTAGTTATGTAACAGGAGCTCATCTTGGAATGATTATATCATGGCTAAAAAAAGGTATGATTTACTCGCCGCACTTTATGGCAATGCAACTAACAAGGTTAATTATTTTAGGAGCCCACGCTGCCGCTGGATTAGAAAAACCTTTTGAAATATAAAAAAGCGAAGAGATGTCTTCGCTTTTTTTATTAGTTAAATGTAATATTATGTACAGTCTCTTTATCAAGACGTTTGATAACTTCTACAATTAACTTCACTGCATTCTCATAATCATCACGATGTAACATTGCTGCGTGAGAATGAATATAACGAGTTGCAATCGTAATTGCCATAGATGGAATACCATTGACTGAAACATGAATTGCACCTGCGTCAGTCCCGCCACCAGCTACAGAATCATATTGATAAGGAATGTCTAATTCATCCGCCACATCAACTACGAAATTGCGAAGCCCAGTATGTCCAATGACTGATGCATCATATAAAATGATCTGTGGTCCGTCACCCATTTTACTTTGTGCTTCTTTCTCTGTTACTCCTGGTGTATCACCAGCAATACCAACATCTACCGCAAATGCGATATCTGGTTTAATATAATGTGCAGATGTTTTCGCACCGCGAAGACCTACTTCTTCTTGAACAGTTCCAACACCGTATACAACGTTTGGATGCTTTTCATCTTTTAATTGTTTTAACACATCAATTGCAATTGCACAACCAATGCGGTTATCCCATGCTTTTGCAAGCAGCATCTTTTCATTTTTCATCACTTGGAATTCAAAGTATGGTACAACTTGATCTCCTGGTCGTACGCCCCATTCCATTGCTTCTTCTTTGCTAGAAGCACCAATATCAATGAACATATCTTTAATTTCAACTGGTTTTTTACGAGCTTCCGCTGGTAAAATGTGCGGTGGTTTTGAACCAATCACACCTGTCACATCACCTTTACGCGTTACGATTGTTACACGCTGCGCAAGCATAACTTGTGACCACCAGCCACCAACTGTTTGAAAACGAAGGAAACCTTTGTCATCAATTTGCGTAATCATGAAACCAACTTCATCTAAGTGACCAGCTACCATAATTTTCGGACCGTTTTCTTCCCCAACTTTTTTCGCAACTAAACTTCCTAAATTATCTGTAGAAAGTTCATCTGCAAACGGTTCGATATACTTTTTCATTACTTCACGTGGTTCGCGTTCATTCCCTGCGATCCCGCGTGCATCTGTTAATTCTTTTAACATTGTCAATGTCGCGTCTAATTTTGTCATTACCAATACCCTCCTTTTTCTTCAATAAATTAATTATACAATAATTAAATCGAAATATTCAAAAATCAAATCAATATCCTTGTGTTTGGCGCTGATGATTTACTTCGTTCTTATCTAAATATGCTTTTTCAATTTCTTCTTGTCCAAAATCAAGAGCTTGTCCAAGGCGAAGATAGCTTGTAAATAGTTCAATATAATTTGTAATAGATGGTTGGTCCGTAAAACGAATCACTTTTGCATATGTGTCTAAGAAAATTTCAACTTGTGTTTTGTTCGTTTGTGCACATTTATAAAACAAGAAGTTTTTATCAATTCCTAAGTCAATTCCAATCGATAAAATAAAGTGCAAACCATCTACATATTCTTCAAGTATAACTTCACGCTCAGCTGCTGGCTTGGTGCTCCAATATTTAAAACAACGTGTTTCATTTGCAAGTTCTCCAATTTCAACAAGAAGTGCTAACATCTTTTCCTTTAATAGCTTCTTCGGTTGTAAGTCATGCCCTTTTACAATACGATCATCTAATTCTTTTTGTAATTTAAATAGTTGTAGTAAGTCCATTCTATTCCTCCTCCAACATCGCATAAAACAATGTTGTTTCATCTCATATTTATTGTAAGCTAAAAAATCCTACCCCTTACTATCTAATTAGCTTCCTATCCCCTTATGAAATAGCTTGTCCCTAAATCATCTAAACATTATCTACATATGATGAAACTTCCATATCATCTTTCCATTATAACAGTGTCATTTCCACTAGGAAAGATTCCTTTCTTTATAATAAAAACTACAGTAAAAAAGCCAGAGGAATCTCCTCTGACTTTTTTACTGTATGTTCTACTATATTCTTCTATGTTGTTACAACTTTCATACTGATTTTCTCATATTAAGCACAACACGTCCGTTAATTTTCCTTTCCTTCATGTAAACGCCTCTCGTTATAGGTACAAAAAGTTCTTACAAATTCATATTAATACAATAGAAGAAAAGAAAACGATTCTAATTATGGAATGATTAAAATGATTATAAATAAAAAAACCTTAGAAGAAAATCTTCTAAGGTTTTTAAACAATTATTTTAAGTTGCTTTTTGCAACTGTTGCTAATTCAGCGAAAGCTTTTTCGTCATGAACAGCTAAGTCAGCAAGCATCTTGCGGTTAACTTCGATACCAGCAAGTTTTAAACCGTGCATTAAACGGCTGTAAGAAAGACCATTCATGCGAGCAGCTGCGTTAATACGAGTGATCCATAATTTACGGAAGTCACGTTTCTTTTGACGACGGTCACGGAACGCATATAATAAAGACTTCATTACTTGTTGGTTAGCAACTTTGAATAAAGTATTTTTAGAACCGTAGTAACCTTTCGCTAGTTTAATCATTTTTTTACGACGTTTACGAGTAACTGTACCACCTTTTACTCTTGGCATATTATTACCTCCTAGTGTGTTCTATATATCAACCGAACTTATTTTAAGTTGTCAAGCATTTGACGAATACGTTTGTAGTCACCAGCGCTTACTAGACCAGCTTTACGTAGTTTACGTTTAGCTTTTGTAGATTTGTTAGCGAATAAATGGCTAGTATAAGCGTGGTCACGCTTAAGTTTACCAGATCCAGTTTTTTTGAAACGCTTTGCAGCGCCGCGATGAGTTTTTTGTTTAGGCATAGGTATTTCCTCCTCTATCTATTACTTATCGTTTTTCGGTGCTAAAACTAAGAACATACTACGTCCTTCCATTTTAGGCTTAGATTCAATTGTACTAACTTCAGCACAAGCTTCTGAGAAGCGATCTAAGACACGTTGACCGATTTCTTTATGAGTAATGGCACGTCCTTTAAAGCGAATTGACGCTTTAACCTTGTCGCCTTTCTCTAAAAACTTGATAGCATTACGAAGTTTTGTGTTAAAGTCGTGTTCATCAATTGTTGGACTTAAACGAACTTCTTTCATGCTAATTACTTTTTGATTTTTGCGCTGTTCTTTTTCTTTCTTTTGTTGCTCAAAGCGGAATTTACCGTAGTCCATAATGCGGCATACTGGCGGTTTCGCATTTGGAGCAACCAATACTAAATCAAGATTAAGATTTGCAGCTAAGTCTAAAGCGTCATTACGAGACTTGATGCCAAGTTGATCACCATTCGCACCAACTAAACGTACTTCACGTGCACGAATTTGCTCGTTAATCATCATATCCTTGCTAATAGTAAGCCACCTCCAAGGTTTTCTTAGAATACGTTTGTAGTCGTAGAACCCAAACAAAAAAGTGTGGGCATACGAACACCCACACTTGTACGATCTTAAGTAAGAAAGACATTTACCTGCTAACTGCATATGCGTCAATCAGGTGAGAAGCGGGTGCTTCTACTTGTTCTACAAAACAATATTCTATTATCCTTGATGAGTTTATCATAGGATATAACGTCTGTCAAGAAGACGCATTTTACTAACAACAAGAAATATTGTAACAAACAACACGAATACATGCAATACTTTTTTATGATAAGTGTTGTTTGGTTATTATTTCTAGTTTTTATCCTTAGCAACATAAAAGAAAGCCGCGGCATACCGCGGCTCTTTCTTAGCGTTTTCCTTCAACTTTAATCATATCAACAAATGCATCTAATGCAATTGTTTCTGATTTTTGTTCACCGTATTTACGTACGTTTACGCCGTTTTCAGCCACTTCATTGTCACCTACTACAAGCATATACGGAATTTTTTGCATTTGTGCTTCACGAATTTTGTAACCAATTTTCTCTTCACGAGTATCTACTTCAACACGGATACCAGCGCGTTGTAAGTCTTCCTGTACTTTCTTCGCGTAGTCTAAATGTACTTGCGGAGAAACTGGGATTACTTGTACTTGAACTGGCGCTAACCATGTTGGGAATGCACCTTTGTACTCTTCAATTAAGAAGGCAACGAAACGTTCCATAGTTGATACAACACCTCGGTGAATAACAACTGGACGATGAGGTTTACCATCTTCTCCAACGTAAGTTAATTCAAAGCGTTCTGGAAGTAAGAAGTCTAATTGTACAGTTGAAAGTGTTTCGTCTTTTCCAAGTGCAGTACGAACTTGAACATCGAGCTTTGGACCATAGAATGCCGCTTCACCTTCAGCTTCATAGTACTCAAGACCCATTTCATCCATCGCTTCTTTCAACATACCTTGTGCTTTTTCCCACATTTCATCGTCAGCATAGTACTTTTTAGTATCTTCTGGGTCACGATAAGATAAGCGGAATGAATAGTTTTCTAAACCGAAGTCTTTGTATACCTCTAAAGTTAGGTTTACAACACGTTTTAACTCTTCTTTAATTTGATCTGGGCGAACGAAAATGTGCGCATCATTTAAAGTCATTCCACGTACACGTTGCAATCCAGATAATGCTCCAGACATTTCATAACGATGCATTGTTCCAAGCTCCGCAATACGGATTGGTAATTCACGATAGCTGTGAATATCATTTTTATACACCATCATATGGTGAGGGCAGTTCATTGGACGAAGCACTAATTCTTCATTGTCCATTTCCATTGATGGGAACATACCATCACGGTAGTGATTCCAGTGACCAGAAGTTTCATAAAGCTCTCTGCTTCCTAGAACTGGAGTGTATACGTGGTCATATCCTAAGCTTGCTTCTTTATCAACGATGTAACGCTCAATGATACGACGGATTGTTGCACCTTTTGGTAACCAAAGTGGTAAACCTTGTCCTACTTTTTGGCTATTTGTAAATAATTTTAACTCTTTACCTAATTTACGGTGGTCACGCTCTTTCGCTTCTTCAAGCATACGTAAATGCTCATCTAATTCTGCTTTTTTCACGAATCCAGTACCGTAAATACGTTGTAGCATTTTATTATTGCTATCGCCGCGCCAGTAAGCACCCGCAACGCTTAACAATTTAAATACTTTAATTTTCCCTGTAGATGGAAGATGAACACCGCGGCAAAGGTCGAAAAATTCACCTTGTTCATAGATTGAAATAACAGCATCTTCAGGAAGATCGTTAATTAATTCTAATTTTAGCTCATCTCCGATTTCCTCATAACGGCGAAGTGCTTCAGCACGTGGTACTTCATGACGAACGATTTCTAAGTTCTCGTTCACAATTTTTTGCATTTCTTTTTCGATTTTTGGGAAGTCCTCAACTGTAATTGCCTCTTCCATATCGATATCGTAGTAGAAGCCATTTTCAATTACTGGACCAATACCAAGTTTCACATCTTTATATAAACGTTTTAACGCTTGCGCTAAAAGATGAGCTGTTGAATGACGTAAAATGTACAAGCCATCTTCAGAGTCTAATGTAATGATTGAAACTGCACCATCTTCTTCGATTGGTGTACGAAGATCAATCATCTCATCATTTAATTTTCCAGCCACAGCCTTTTTCTTTAAGCCTGGGCTAATAGAAGCTGCGATTTCTTCAGTTGTTGTTCCTTTTGGAAACTCCTTCACAGCTCCATCAGGGAAAGTAATTTTAACTACATCTGCCATCACTGGTCACTCCTCTTTTTCTCAAAATAAAAAACACTCATCCCGTAAAAAGGGACGAGTGTTGAATTCGTGGTTCCACCCTTGTTCCAATTAACCAAATTGTTAATTGCTCAAGTACAACATAACGGTGTTGACCGTTAGCAATTACTAGAAAAACGTTCACTGCTAAAGTTTAGAGGTGGTAAGTAATAAACTCGTACTAGGAAGCTCACACCCTAAGGCTTCCCTCTCTGGGAATCGTAGCAAATTACTCTTGTCCTCATCGTGACATTTCAATATATTTCATTTATGTAGGTAATTATATGCTCAAAAACTTAGAAAATCAAGGGCGTTCCCCTTATTTTTTAAATTTTTCACGTTGCGCTCAAATTCATGTAGTGCACATAATTGAACTCGTTCTTGAAATACATTTTGAAGGGTAAAGATCATATTGTGATCTTGCTCTTTCGTATACAAATAAATCGTTTTCGGTGCAATAGAAAGAAGCGGTGCAATTACCTTCGTGTCAATATATACACTCTGCTTAGTTAGTAACTCCTCATCTATATATTGAACCAATTTCTCCTGCTTTAAACGTATTCCTTTTTCATCATAAAAAATAAAGCTTTCATCAAATACAAGATGTATGCAAGATAACCGTGATTTACGGCTACTCACCTGTTGCCGTAGCATTTCTACAAACATTTGATATTCTTGTTCCATTTTATATTCATCAATCGCTACTTCCGCAAGTCGATGAATCATCTCCCTATATGCGCGGAGACGAAAACGAATATAAGATGAAAAAGAAAACGAAAGCGGGTCACAGATCCACCCTTTTAAAGAAGACATAATACGATCTTCAATTTGATTACGTGTTAAATCCGAAGCAAGCCCTTTTCGTTTTCCATTTAAAATAGCATGTGCCATATGTAAAATTTGATGGCATTCTTCTTGTTCTTCGTAAAAAAACTTTTCTTTTAAAATGGCACGAATCCATTCATTTTGTTTTATATTAACAATAAAATAAAGGAGTACTGGTATTAAAACTTTCTCAATATAATTCGATTCGCATATTGGAATATGAATTGTTACCTTTTGTTCATATAAATAAACACTCGTTTCTTTATATAGCTTTTCCGTTCTCTTTATCAGTTGTTGATATACGTGCGCAGCATCATTTTTTTCTTCGAAACAAATTTCAATCACTCTTGCCCCCCCTTTTATCCCGCTTACAGAGTTGCTTTCTCTCAAGCCCCATAAGAGTTCAGTTCGTGTAAGCTGGGCTCTATGTAGAAATAACTTCTCCATACTGATGAAAGCTTCATCCTATAATCCTTGCTAATTTTATATATATTAAGGGAGTAGAAAAAAAATGATACAAGCTCGTATGAATTTTCAAACGTATAGATAAATAAAAAGAGCAAGCATTATGCTCGCTCTTTACGTATGACGACGGTTTTTCCCGCCAATCGGAACCGGCTTCGCTAAATATTTAATGCGCTCCATAATCCGAGCCGCCTTCATTTCTTCTGCTTCTCCGCGCTGTGTATACGTTAAATGATGTTCTAACTGTTTAAAATCAAAATTAGACGTAAAGAACGTTGGTAAGTTTTCAAGCATACGGAATTGTAAAATGGCACCTAGTACATCATCACGGACAAAGCTTGACATCGCTTCTGCTCCAATATCATCTAACATTAATACCGGCACATATTTTACTGCGTCAATTTTTTCGCTAATCGTATTATTTTGCAGCGAACTTTTTATTTCACGTAAAAATTCAGGCAAATATACAATCATTGAACTGACCTTCCTCTGAGCCAACTCATTAGCAATTGCTCCCAAAACAAATGTTTTCCCAACACCAAACGGTCCATAGAAGTACAATGCCTGTACTTTCTTCCCTGGCTCATACTCACTTAAAAATTCATTCGCAGCACGAATTGCTTCAAAGCGATTTCCATCAGATAAATCGAGAGAAGACATAGACGCCTGCAATATATCCTTAGGCATATATACACTTTGAATGAGCTTCTCTTGTTTCTTCCTCTCATCATAAGCCACTTTTCTTACGCAGCGATCATATTGAATATCAATCATCTTACCTTGAATAATCAATTTCGGTTCATACCCTTGAATCATATTTTTACAGGATTCTAAGTTTGGGCAATCTGCGCATCCAACGCTTTGTCCAATGTATTCATATAGCTTCACAAGACTTCGCTCTATCATGGAAGTCGTGACTTCACCTTTATGTTCTTCTACAAACTCTTTTATACGCGGATGAGCCATAACTTCTGCTTTTAACACTTCATATCTATTTTTAAAATTTTCATTTTGCATTAACTTTGCAAATGAATTTTGAATATGCTCCATTCTTTCACCTCAAAGAGCGTTCATTCTCCTCTATTAATCACGCTTATATTTTTTTAACTCTTCT
The DNA here is from genome assembly GCF_900107445.1 of Bacillus sp. 166amftsu. Lineage (NCBI taxonomy): Bacteria > Bacillati > Bacillota > Bacilli > Caryophanales > Bacillaceae > Bacillus > Bacillus sp. 166amftsu. The sequence continues at coordinate 944,764 of NZ_FNQA01000001.1, forward strand.
TCCAATCTCTTTCTTTCTTCTTCTAACTTGCTCGGTTTTTCCGGCACATTTGCAAGATCTTTAGACTGTTCTTTTGGTTGTTCCTTCGCTTGTTCTTTCAGCCAATCTGGCACCATTTCTTTCCGTACTGTTTTTTTCGATGTACGGCCCTTCTTCTTCGTCTCAGCCCACTCTTGATATTGGCGATTCTCTTCTTTCGCCAATGCCATTGCTTCTGATACGGTACCGACCTTTTTTCGTGCCCAATGCCCTGCGATTTTCTCAACATATGTTTTGGAAAGCTTCATATCTGAACGCAGCATTACATAATAAATCAGTACATTGACAACACCTGGCGTTAATTTTTGATTCATCATTACTTCTTCTACAATTTGCAAATCTGCTTTTGTCGCTTCTGCACCGCCTGAGATTTCTTTTAACAATTGTTTTGGTGGAATCTCTTCCAGCTGTTTAATGAGCATCTCTTCTTGTGTAGACGGCTCTTTCTCTTTCATCGTACGTGAAGAATGAGGCTGCACTCGTTCACTTAACACTGGAAGTGCTTGACCATTTTCGAATTGATACCAATCACGCGCTCCTTTGCGAAGCCTTTCCATATCAATCGTTTGCAGTTCTGTCATTGCTCCAAGCACAATGTTTTGCATCGATAGCACATCCACACCATACACATAGGAAAGTGTAACCACACATTCCCGCACTTGATCCGTAATCGCTTTTCGCGGCACAAGAGTCGATAACCCTTCCACAAATAAAGAAAAATCAAAGAAATCGTTCCAAAGATTAGGAGCCGTTCCTTTCGCATTGCCAGGCATAACTGCGTTACTCGGAATTCGAAGTTCCTCTTGTGCATGTTCAAATTGACCTGGATTAAAAGACCCAAATACATCATTAAAGGAATGCGTAACATTTTCATAAGAAGTAAAATCAAACTCTTCTTCTAAGAAATATTGCTTAACTTGATTATATTTTGCACGACTCAATCGATTATACAAGAAGATGCTCAGGACAATATCATCAAAAAATTGTTTTGGTGATAACGGCGACTGAAGCTCGTATATAAACATTCGAATATCTTTTTCTTTTTTTATATATACGTTTAAAAGCCCAATCGCTTCTAATTTCACCCGTTCTTCATACACTTCTGGAAGCTGCATTTGCATCGTTACCATAAGAGAGTGATGTGTATTCTCTTTTCCAAATACACGATCCTGCTCTAACTCTCCCCACATCGTCATGTATAGGCTAAAAGCCTTGCTACCTACTAATGGTTGATATAACATCGTTAATACCTTGCGATCGTAACTATGCAGCAACCCTTTTGCACTTACTTTATAACGATCAATTGGCAATAGCTCCATCCATGACTGTTTTTCCATCCTTGCAATTCCTTTCTTTCGCCTATTCTACGTATATAACTCCTTAGTGAAAAAGAGCTAATAGCTTACGCTTCTAGCTCTTTCCCCCACTATTTGTAGGCTCCAAGTTCCACTTTATTCTCGTTCTTTTTGCAGTATATCTTTTAATTCTTCAATAAATACATTTAAATCTTTAAATTGACGATATACAGAAGCAAATCGTACATAAGCAACATCATCAATATCTCGAAGTGCTTCCATGACGATTTCGCCGATCATATCGCTTTTCACTTCTGATATTCCTAAATTTCGAAGTTCACGCTCTACATTTTGCGTTACTTCTTCTAATTGTTTTAATGATACAGGTCTTTTTTCACACGCTTTAATTAATCCACGCAAAATCTTTTCTTTATTAAACTCTTCTCTTGTTCCCTCTTTTTTTACAACAATAAGAGGTGGTTCTTCTACTCGTTCAAATGTCGTAAATCGATTTAAACAACTTTCACACTCTCTTCTTCTTCGAATGGAGCGCCCCTCATCTACCGGACGTGAATCCAATACTCTTGTACCATTATGAAAACAGGATGGACAACGCAACTCATTCACTCCCTTGCAATTTAATCTTTATTTTTCTTACTTTACTTACACGTGAAAATATATACAACATTATATAACCTATTTATCTATGCTTACCACTTCAACTTCACACTTACCCTACTTTCATGGGTAGTAATACTCCCAACTCAAAATCCATTAAAAACAACATAATTAGACAGGAGATTCGTTTCCTCATAAAAATTTAATTGGTGTGGTTCTCTTACTAACAGAAATTCCACCTTATATAAACTAAAAAAAGAGGTGCATTATACACCTCTTTACATTTTAAATCAATTATGTTTTTTTTTAAAGAGCTTTTGTTTCTCTATGCTTAATTTCGAAGCTACCTGTGCCTCGAGGAAGCTCGATGCTCTCTCGCGTTTTCGCATTTAAACCTTCTGCAATATACTCTGCAGCAACATTTGGATCAATACGATCCCCACAAGTATAAACATCAATACTTGCATAACCGTGCTCTGGAAAGCTATGAATTGTTAAGTGTGATTCCGAAATGATTACCACTCCACTTACACCCTGCGGTGCAAACTTATGAAAAGCAACCTCACGTACTTCAGCACCTGCTCTTAGTGCTGCATCCACAAATAATTGTTCAATAAACGGCATATCATTAAGCTTGTCAAAATCGCAATCCCAAAGTTCAGCGATTACGTGACGGCCCATCGTGTCCATAGTATCCATTCTACAGTTCCCCCTTGTAAATTTAATCTAACTGTTCGAATTGAAAACTAATTTGCAATTTGGCTTGCTCCACTACCACGGGGGAAAGTTAGTCCAGAGAGGTCCTAACCCTTTAAGTAGTGACTACGTACCTCAGCTCTTAAGTTTACGAGTGTTAGTATACTTTGTTTATTTTCATTTTGCAACAACAGTTTTTTCGTTTTTTTGTCATATTCTCTTCTTTACTTTTTCCCAAAAAGAATATTTAATTCACAAATACAGCAATCACAATGTTTTTTCATATGTACCATTCACAAAGATATACTTGAATAATATTTTTCCTTTTCAAAAAAAGTACAAAAAAAGAAGACAAGCAATCGCTTGCCTCCTTTTCTATCATTAAATGTGTTGTACATTTTCTTGTTTTGCTAGTTCAGTGACAACTAACTTCACAAGATCTACAACACGGCGAGAGTAACCCCACTCGTTATCATACCAAGCAAGCACTTTAACTTTACGCTCTCCCATTACCATTGTAGATAGGCCATCAATGATAGCAGAATGTGTATTTGTATTAAAATCAATAGAAACAAGAGGTTCTTCGCTGAACTCTACAATTCCTTTCAGCGCACCGTTTGCAACAGTTTTAAACGCTTCATTAATTTCTTCAACTGTTACATCACGTTTTACATCTACTACTAAATCAACAAGAGACACGTTTGGTGTTGGAACGCGAAGTGCCATTCCGTGAAGTTTTCCATTTAAGTGCGGAAGAACTTTCGCTAATGCTTTCGCAGCACCTGTTGTTGTAGGAATAATAGACTGTCCACAAGCACGTGCTCTTCGTAAATCTTTATGTGGGTTATCAATATTTTTTTGGTCATTTGTATAAGCGTGAACAGTTGTCATTAAACCGTTTTCAATTCCGAACTGTTCATCTAACACCTTAACAACAGGCGCTAAACAGTTTGTTGTACAAGATGCATTTGAAATAACAGTATGTTTTGTAATATCTAATTGTTCTTCGTTTACACCAACTACAACTGTTATATCTTCATTTTTACCAGGTGCCGTTAAAATAACCTTCTTCGCCCCAGCTTCTACGTGAAGAATCGCTTTTTCTTTTGCATTAAATTTACCCGTTGCTTCGATTACAACTTCAACACCTAAGTCTTTCCAAGGCAATTCTTTTGGATCGCGGTTGTTTAGAAGGCGAATCATTTTCCCATCCACTAATAAATGATCTTCAAATGCTTCTACTGTTCCGTCAAACTTGCCATGAACTGTATCATACTTGATTAAATGCGCTAATGTTTCTGATGGATAGCTTGCGTTGATTGCTACAATTTCGAATGCGCTTTCTTTTATTGCTTGACGAAATACCATTCTCCCAATACGTCCAAATCCATTAATTGCCACACGAGTCATAATATGTTATCCCCCTTGAATGCGTTATACTATTTATCTCCAATCCCAATAATAGTATAACACAAAAAGAAGATATGTCACTAAGCATTTTCACTAATTTTACATTTTTTTAATTAATGATGTTCCACTCTTTTAAAATGAGCTGTAATTGTGCTTTTGTCTCGGCAATTGTGCCATCATTATAAATAACTTTATTAGCTAATGTTACTTTCTCTGCTAAAGACATTTGTGAATGAATGCGTGCTTTCGCTTCCTCTTCTATAAAACCATTCCGCTTCATTAAACGCTCTAACTGCGTACTAGGTGATACAGCTACAACTAAAATTTGATCAACAAGACTCGTTAGCTTACTTTCAAATAAAAGTGGAATATCTAGTACAACCGCTTGCACGCCTTCCTTTATGTACATATCCTTCTGAGCATTCATTTCTTTCCGAACAGCAGGATGAACGATTTTGTTTAAATGCAATCGTTTTTCTTCATTATGAAATACAATACTTCCAAGCTTTTGACGATCTAGCTCCCCATTTGCTTGCAGTATTTCTTCACCAAATACCTCTACAATTTCTTTATATGCTTCTTTACCTTGTTCTACAACTTCCCTAGCAATAATATCCGCATCTATAACAGGAATGTTTAACTCACGAAACATTTGCGAAACAGTGCTTTTCCCACTTGCAATGCCTCCTGTTAATCCAATTACAATTGTCATCATTCTCCTCCTTACAAATAGAAGCGTGAAACTTATGTTCCACGCTCCCACTTACATTTTCCAAATTCCAATAATAATAAGTAAAATCCCAGGTAGAAACGTAAATTTTTGTAACCATCGCATATTCGATAAAACCGTTCCTAGCCTCATTCCAATAAATAAAAACAGAGAGCTCATAACGGCAACTAACACCGCCATCATAGCAGGCGTATATCCTAGTAAGGATGCACCAATTCCTGCTCCAAACGAGTCTACTGAAAGAGCGATCCCCAAAAGCAAGGCTTCTCCACCAGAAATTGTGCCTGATTTATCAAAATCGGCAACAGTCGGCTTCCGTAAAATTTGAATGACTAATCCGAGCGAAGCAATTTCTAACTTCCAAACTTTCTCTTCTTGCTGCGGTTCGTCTTTTTTCTCACTCCGAAAAAACTGATACAACACCCATGCACCAATAGCCACTAAAACGATTCCGCCAATGCGCGTTGCAATCACTGGAGAAAACACCTTAGCAATCATATGTCCAATTCCCATCGAAACAAGCATGACAGCCGCTGAACACATTCCAATGATAAGTATCGATTTTAACGGAATCCTCACGCTCCGCAAACCATACGTAAGCCCTACACTACAGCTGTCTAAACTTAATGTAAAAGCTAATAAAACAAGAGAGAAATAATGATACATCGGTAAGCTCCTTCCCTATACATAGCTTTGCTGTATGTATATGACAAATACCTATCCGATGTTATTAGAAAACAATATCTTTCTTAGCTTTTTGGCTGGCACATAGGGCAATAATGCGTTCCTCGTCCACCAACCACTGTCTTTTCAATCACACTCCCACACGTTACGCATGGTTCACCTTTTCTTCCATACACATTTAGAAGCTCTTGGAACGAGCCGATTTGTCCTTGCGAATTGATATACGTTCTGATTGTACTTCCTCCGCGCTCAACAGCCTCCGCTAATGTTGCGACAGTTGCCTCATGAATTTTTTCTATTTCGGCTTTCGTTAAAGATGAAGCTTCTCGTTCTGGGTGAATCCCGGAACGGAATAAAACTTCATCTACATATATATTCCCAAGCCCAACTAAAAGACGTTGATCTAATAGTACAACTTTTATTTTGCGGTTTGTCTTTTTCAATCTCTCCTGCAAATATCCTGGTGTCAGTTCAGCGTCAAATGGCTCAGGCCCTAAATCAGCAAGTGGCATTTTGTCGAATTCTTCACCTTTTTTAAAGAGGTGCATCGTACCAAACTTTCTCACATCTTTATAGTGTAACTCTGTACCATCTGTAAACTGAAAACGCACGTGCGTATGTTTATCAATTGGTTCGTCCTCTTTATGAAGTAAATATTTCCCCTCCATACGCAAGTGTGAAACAATAACGTACTTTGTTACATAAAGAAGTAAAAACTTACCTCTTCGTTCAATCCGTTCAATCGTTTCACCGCGTAACATTTCTTTAAAGAGTTCAGCGTCATCTGGTCGCTTTACTAATTTTGGATATGTTACAATCACATCTTTAATTATTTTTCCCGTTACAAGGTTTTCAAGTGTCCTTCTAACATTTTCAACCTCTGGTAATTCAGGCATTCAATCACTTCCTTATTTTGCGTCATACCAAGTTGGACCGTAAGAGTAATCAACTTTTAGCGGAACTGCAAGTTCAATTGCATGCTCCATTACTTCAGGTACAAGCTTCTCTAACTTTTCTACTTCTTCTTTTGGCACTTCAAAAATTAATTCATCGTGTACTTGAAGAAGAAGACGCGCTTGTAAACCTTCTTCTTCTAGGCGGTCTGCCATAATAATCATCGCTTTTTTTATAATATCAGCTGCACTACCTTGAATTGGAGTATTCATCGCAGTACGCTCAGCAAAGCCGCGTAAATTAAAATTGCGACTCGTAATTTCTGGAATATAACGACGGCGATTTAATAATGTAGAAACATACCCTTTTTGCTTTGCTTCTTGTACAATCTCATCCATATATTCTTTTACTCCAGGGAAACTCGCAAAATACTTTTCAATAAATTCCCCTGCCGCTTTTCGTGTAATTCCTAAGTTTTGCGAAAGTCCATAATCGCTAATACCATATACAATTCCAAAGTTAACAGCTTTTGCCTGACGTCTCATATTCGATGTTACTTCATCTTTTCCAACGCCAAATACGTCCATTGCTGTTTTCGTATGAATATCCATATCATGCTGGAACGCTTCCACTAACCCTTTGTCGTTTGCAATATGCGCCAAGACACGCAGTTCAATTTGTGAATAATCGGCTGCATACATAACCCATCCTTCTTTTGAAGGAATGAATGCTTGGCGAATCTTTCTTCCTTCCTCTAAGCGAATCGGGATATTTTGTAAATTTGGTTCTGTAGAGCTTAGTCGGCCCGTTTGCGTCAGTACTTGGTTAAAACGGGTATGAATTTTAGAAGAATCTTCATGAACTACCTTTAATAATCCTTCAATGTAGGTAGAATTCAATTTCCCTAATTGACGATAATGTAAGATATTAGGGATAATTTCATGATGCCCCATTAATTTGTCCAATACATCAGCCGATGTAGAATATCCTGTTTTTGTCTTTTTAATAACCGGTAAATTTAAGTTTTCAAATAAAACTACGCCGAGCTGCTTCGGTGAGTTAATATTAAACTCTGTTCCAGCAAGCTCATAAATTTCTCGTTCCATTTCCTTAAGCCTTCCAGCAAGCTCAACTCCCATATTACGTAAGCGCTCTGTATCAACCTTGACGCCCTTTACTTCCATTTCAGCTAACACACGGGCAAGCGGCATTTCTAGCTCTGTAAACAGTTCATATTGTTCATTGTTCTGTAGTTCTTCTACAAATGTTTTGTGCACATCGTATAGTACATGTACTTTTCGAGCTACGTGTTCTGCCACTACCTCTTGCTCAGGAACCGTACGTTTTGCACCTTTTCCATATACCTCTTCATCAGATTGAACAGCATGTGTTTCTTTCATTTTCGCTACGGCACGGAAATCTTTATCTGTATCAGCTGGATCAAGTAAATAAGCGGCAATTAGCAAGTCAAAATCGATCCCTCTAATTTCTACACCTTTCCACTTAAGTGCAACAATGGCACGTTTCGCATCAAACGTATACTTTTTCATTTCATCATCTGCAAGCCACTTCATAAAAGCTTCAGATTTGAGCGCAATATCACTCGGAATGAAATAGCAACCATTTTCATTTTGAATCCCAAACCCTTGAATGTCGGCTCTATGGTAATTATCTTCTTGTACTTCCACAATAATCGCACTATCTTGCTGTAGCATCTCTTCTGTTACTTCTTCTACAATATCAAACAAAATATCATCTAATTCAGCTGGCGCCGTTTCTTCAGAAGACGCACCAAGCTTATTTAATAAGGAAGTAAAGCCTAAATTCTCGAACATCGGAATGACGTCACTCGCTTCATATCCTTTATATTCGATATCATCCACATGTACTGTAATCGGAGCATCCGTAATAATCGTCGCAAGTTCTTTACTCATGAGCGCTTGCTCTTTATTTGCTTCTAATTTTTCTTTTAGTTTCTTTCCACTTACTTTGTCTATGTTCTCATATACGGCTTCTACTGTTTCAAATTGCGTTAACAATTTAATTGCCGTCTTCTCACCAACACCTGGCACACCTGGAATATTATCAGATTGATCTCCCATGAGACCCTTCATATCGATAATTTGCTGTGGTGATAAACTATATTTTTCAAATAAAGCTTCTTTCGTATATTCATCTACTTCTGTAATTCCTTTACGCGGAATACATACAAGCGTGTTATCAGAAACAAGCTGCAGTAAATCTTTATCTCCAGAAATAACTTTTACGTGGGCACCTTGTTCACTCGCTTCTTTTGCCAGTGTACCCATAATGTCATCTGCTTCATAGTTCTCTAACTCATAACGTGGCACATGAAACGCGTCTAGTAGCTCACGAATAAATGGGAATTGCTCTGACAATTCAGGCGGCGTTTTTTGACGCCCTCCTTTATATTCACTAAATGTTTTGTGACGAAATGTTGTTTTCCCCGCATCAAACGCAACAAGCATATGCGTTGGTTTTTCCTCTTCTAATATTCTCATTAACATCATCGTAAAACCATAAATTGCGTTCGTATGTATACCTTTGTCATTATTTAAAAGCGGCAGTGCAAAGAAAGCACGATACGCGATATTATTTCCATCGACTAATACAACCTTTTTTTCCAAATCGAAAACCTCCTCATACAAATTTTCAACGAGTTTTTATATAGAAAAAACCGTCTTTTCCTTCTCTCTATATTAACACGACTAACAGAGAGAAGAAAAACAACGGTTCTTCCTACTACATATATTTAATATACAATGGAGATGTTTTCACAATATCTCATGAATGAAATCTCCGTATCCTATTCGTATAACACTTTGACAAAAGTTACATAAAGCAATTTCACAAAAAGGGAAGTGACGAGAATAGAGCACCTATTCTCGTCCAAAATTACTCCTTGGATGAAGGGGTTTTCATCTATTATATTAACAGGACTTTATTAATGTTTAATGAAGCTATTGTTAATATAATGTAAATGTCCATCATCTAAGGGAATGTGAAACTCATTTCCCTAAAGCGACTTTTTGCAAGGTTACTGTAAATGTTGTTCCTTCTCCTACTTCACTCTCTACAGTAACTGTCCCATGATGCGCTTCTACTAAATGTTTTACAATCGATAATCCAAGCCCTGTCCCGCCTGTGTTTCGACTTCTTGCTTTATCTACCCGATAAAAACGTTCAAAAATACGTGGAATTTCCTCTTTACTAATCCCAATTCCTGTATCAGACACTTTGATATATACACTATGATCATCTTCAAACAACTTAACAGATACCGTACCTCCAGAAGGTGTATACAGAATTGCATTGTTAATTAAATTGATAAAGATTTGCTTCAACCGACTAGAATCCCCAATAACAAAAACTGACTTGTTAATGTCCACTTGTAAAATAATATCTTTATCTTGTGACTTTTTATCTAGTACCATTTGAATTTCTTCCAGTAATCCTTTTATATCAACGGTACCCATATTTAGCTTAAAGCCTTGTTGTTCAATCTTTGATAGATCCAACAAGTCTTCGATTAAGCCTTGCATACGTTCGCTTTCCTTTAAAATAATGTGTAAAAAATGCTCACAAAACTGTTGATTTTCCATCGCTCCATCAAGTAGTGTTTCAGAAAATCCTTTAATAGAAGTAATTGGCGTTTTTAGTTCATGGGAAACATTCGCTAAAAAGTCTTTTCGCATTTGCTCTAGTTTCTTTAGTTCCGTTATATCGTGGAATACAAGAACAATCCCTTTCCACTCATGATTCGTCCCGATAATCGGCGCGCCATATACTTCAAAATGTTTTCTTTCAATACTAAGTGGCAGCAGCATTTGCTTCCGCACTTTTACTTCTGTCATAAAAATTTCTTCCACAAGTTCAATGATTTCTGCATGAAGAAACGCTTCATAGTATAAGCGATCTAAATATTCTTCATCCGTTACATGAAAAATCTCTTTATACGAGCGGTTCACAAGACTTATATAGCCGCGGCTATCAATTAAAATCATACCGCTTCCCATATTTTCAATCAGTGTATGTAAACGATCTTGTTGCATTTCTTGCTCTAACGTCATTTCTTGTAAATTACGCGCTAAAATATTAATTGCCTTACTTAACATCCCAGTTTCATCTGAATGGCTTTCATAAGCACGTGCCTTATAATTCCCCTTCGCTAATTCAATCGCTACTTTCGTAACAGACTCTATCGGACGAATATATTGACCTGTAATTTTCACACCAAGAAAAACAACAACAAGACAAGCAATCACAAATCCTATAATTAATAATCCCCACGTTTTTTGGTGAACATCTTGCAAAGGAGCTATTATACTCTTTATAATGATATACCCTTGTTTCCCCTCTGTATCTTGAACAAACACTGCATGATAAAATACATTGTTATCACTTGTTTCCTTCGTAATCACTCTATTTTTTTGTTTTGCTGTTTCAGAGGAAAGTTCCTCAATTGTTGCTTGACTAAATACAGATTCTTTGCTGTTACTATATTTGACCTTCTTCTCTTCATCAACAAATATAATTGAAACAGGAACTTGCTCTTCAAATTGCTCAAATATGTTTGGCTTTTTTAAAACGCGATCAATGCCTTCTACCTCTACCAATGAAGCAACATATCTTGTCTCTTTTACTGTTCTTTCTTTCGCGTGATCAATATAGTAGTTCTCAAACACCGTTTCGAGCAGTACCCCTAGTCCAACTAAAATAAGAATAATCAGAGAAACAAATGTAAAGAGAAGCCTCGAGCGGAATTTATTCATCCCCCTTTGGCTCCTCTAATTTATAACCTAATCCACGAATTGTTTTAATGTATGCTGGCTTTTTCGTATTCTTTTCAATTTTATCTCGTAAATGACTAATATGAACATCGACGATTCTTGTATCTCCAGCAAAATCATAGTTCCATACAGCACTTAGTAACTGATCACGTGTTAACACACGGCCCTTATTCTTTGCTAAATATACAAGTAGCTCAAATTCTTTCGGCGTTAGCTCTAGCTTTTCCCCCTGGAAATACGCCTCGTAAAACTCAGGTAAAATTTTTAAATCAGTAATCATAATGCTATTTTCATCCTGCACTTCTGGAACTTGTTCTTCTTGCAATTTCGTACGACGTAAAATTGCCTTCACACGAGCAACAACTTCCCTCGGACTAAACGGCTTTGTCATATAATCATCTGCCCCAAGCTCAAGACCTAACACCTTATCAAATTCATCATCTTTCGCTGTTAACATTAAAATAGGTGTCATAATACGCTGTAAACGTAATTCTTTACACACTTCCATACCATCCATTTTCGGAAGCATTAAATCTAATATGATCAGGTCTGGACGTTCAGTTGTCGCTTTATGCAGTGCCACTTCGCCATCCATTGCTGTTATGACTTCAAATCCTGCTTGCTGCAAATTAAATTCAATTAAAGTTAAAATAAACTCCTCATCATCAACAACTAAAATTCTATTACTCATTCTCTTCCTCCAAGTTATAGACTTGAAACCTTCTTCATCCTAGTATTTCCCCGCTATTCTCATCATACTAGAAAACAATTCCCCTCTCAATAGAATTGTCTATTCACTAAGTTTGATTGTACTATAGTTATACAGGAAAATATATCTAATAGAAAGCGATGGTACATATTCATGTTTAAAGCAGCTGTTATTTTCATTCTTGCCGGACTAGCTGAAATTGGTGGTGGATACCTCATCTGGAAATGGATAAGAGAAGGCGGTTCCATTTGGTTTGGCCTAATTGGCGGGATCATTTTATGCTTATACGGCGTAATTGCAACATTCCAAGTATTTTCTAGTTTCGGCCGTATATACGCAGCTTATGGCGGCGTGTTTATTGTAATGAGTTTACTATGGGGATGGATGATTGATAAGAAAACACCTGATTTGTTCGATTGGGCTGGTGCAGCGGTTTGCCTTATTGGTGTGTTTATTATTCTTTGGCCACGTGGTTAAAGACAGATACCCACTTGACTTCTCTCTCCTTAAAATGTAACAATTAACATTATTAAATTTAAACATAAGGATTTATGCATTAAGAGGGGAATTCAAAATGAATCGCAAAAAATGGGTACTACCTGGCTTCACTTTATTATTTGTAGTTGGTTTTACTGTCTGCTTTTCAAACTGGGGAACATTACAAACTAGCATCGTTGATTTTTCAGAAGGGTTTGTAGAAGATTTTTTCAGTTAAGTTATACTTAAAATCGTACTAATCTATCATATGATAAATTAGTACGATTCTTTATTACACACGAACTCATTATTAAAAATTATCTAATGCTTTTTCTAAAATAGAAGCCGATTTGTAAGGCGGCGCTACCGTTAATACACCCTTTACAACTACTTCTTCTTTTTCATCATAAGCGAATACACGCATATCAATTGTATGTTCTTCCTCCGAAACCGCTACAACTTCAAAATGAATTTGCAATGTTTCATAATGATGAACTGGTTTCACAAAAGTTAGATCTTTCCTAACAACATGACTACCTGGACCTGGTAAATATTTTGTAACTGCCGTTGTAATTATACCCGTTAACATAATGCTTGGTACAATTGGCTTTTCATACGGAGTTTGGGATGCATAATCATGCTGGATATATAACGGATTGGAATCATTTGTTAATCCTAAATACAATAATAGATCTTTATCCTCAATTTTTTCAGTGATAGATAACTTTTCTCCTACTGTAATCTCATCCATTCGACGACCAATTTGAATTTTTTTCTTTAACATGTTACAATCCCCCTCCAAGTTTTATTTTATTATCCTACCAAAAGCAATATCTTATCCGAAGCGCTACTATAATGAGGGCAATGTACATTATAAGTCTATGTTTCCATTGTAGGATACAATTAATGATAGCGTTTTCATGTTATTTTAAAAAAATAATACTCTAAATAGTAGAAAAAGATTCGGAGTCCGAATCTTTTTCTACCATATATTTTGTATTAAACAAGAACTTTCATAACGTTACGTACAGATTCTACTGAACGATCTAACGCTTCTTTTTCTTCTTCACGAAGTTCTAATTCGATAATTTTTTCAATTCCGTTACCACCTAGAATTACTGGTACACCTAGGTAAAGGTCACTATATCCATATTCACCTTCAAGGTATGCGATAGCCGGTAATACGCGGCGTTGATCTTTTAAGATCGCTTCAGTCATTTCAACTAAAGAAGCAGCTGGTGCGTAGTATGCACTACCGTTTCCTAGTAAACTTACAATTTCACCGCCGCCTTTACGCGTACGTTCTACGATTGCATCTAAGCGCTCTTTTGGAATTAATGTTTCTAACGGAATACCGCCTGCATAAGAATAACGTACAAGAGGTACCATATCATCACCGTGACCACCAAGAACGAATCCTGTAATGTCTTTAACAGAAAGATTTAATTCTTGTGCGATGAATGTACGGAAACGAGCTGTATCTAATACACCAGATTGACCGATAACGCGCTCTTTCGGGAATCCAGCTTCTTTAAATACAGAATATGTCATTGCGTCAACTGGATTTGTTAACACAACAATAATTGCGTTTGGTGAATGTTTTACGATATCTTGTGTAATACTTTTCATAATTTTAGAGTTTGTCGCTACTAAATCATCACGGCTCATACCTGGTTTACGTGCAATACCCGCTGTAATAACAACAACGTCAGAATCAGCAGTATCTGCGTAATCAGACGTGCCGATAATGTTAGCGTCAAAACCTTGTATAGGGCTTGCTTCTAACATATCTAACGCTTTCCCTTTTGTTGGATTTTCCAGTTGTGGAATGTCCACCAATACAACATCTGCAAGCTCTTTTTGTCCTAATAAGAATGCGGTTGTTGCTCCTGTAAATCCTGCACCGATGACTGATACTTTTTTGCGTTTGATTGTCATAATTTCTCCCTCACTTTAAATTATGCGTTTTTGATTACCGCTAAGTCCATATTATTAATAAGGGCATCAGCAAATTCAGAACATTTCACTTCAGTTGCACCATCCATAAGACGTGCGAAGTCATATGTTACCACTTTTGAAGCAATTGTTTTTTCTACTGAAGCAGTTACTAATTTCGCAGCTTCATTCCACCCTAAATGCTCTAATAATAATACTCCTGAAAGAAGAACAGAAGATGGATTTACTTTATCTAAACCTGCATATTTTGGAGCTGTACCATGTGTAGCTTCAAAAATAGCATGCCCAGTAACATAGTTAATGTTTGCACCAGGTGCAATACCAATGCCACCTACTTGTGCTGCAAGTGCATCAGAAATATAATCGCCATTTAAGTTCATTGTTGCAACAACATCGAACTCACGTGGACGTGTTAAAATTTGTTGTAAGAAGATATCTGCAATAGAATCTTTAACGATGATTTTACCAGCTTCTTCAGCTGCTGCCATCGCTTTATTCGCTGCATCTTTACCATCTTTTTCAACAATGCGGTCATATTCAGCCCAAGTAAATACTTTATCACTGAATTCTTGTTCCGCTACTTCATAACCCCAGTTTTTGAAAGCACCTTCTGTAAATTTCATAATGTTTCCTTTATGAACTAATGTAACAGAAGAGCGTTTTTCGTTAATTGCATATTGAATCGCAGCACGAACAAGACGCTTTGTCCCTTCTTCTGAAATTGGTTTAATACCAATTCCTGATGTTTCTGGGAAGCGAATTTTATTTACACCCATTGTTTCTTTTAAGAACTCAAGCACTTTTTGCGCTTCTGGAGATCCTTGTGCATATTCAATACCAGCATAAATGTCTTCTGTATTTTCACGGAAAATTACCATATCAGTATCTTCCGGACGTTTTACAGGTGAAGGAACACCTTCAAAATAACGAACTGGACGTAAACATACGTATAAATCTAATTCTTGACGAAGTGCTACGTTTAGAGAACGGATACCACCACCAACAGGAGTTGTAAGTGGGCCTTTAATTGCAATCAAGTATTCACGGATCTCATTTAACGTCTCTTCTGGTAACCATTCACCTGTTTGGTTGAATGCTTTTTCCCCTGCAAGCACTTCTTTCCAAACGATTTTCTTCTCACCATCATAAGCTTTTTCAACAGCTGCTTCTAATACACGAGATGCTGCTGCCCAAATATCTGGTCCAATTCCATCTCCTTCAATAAAAGGAATAATTGGATTGTTCGGTACATTCATAACACCATTCGTTACAGTAATTTTTTCTCCTGTCGTCACTGTGATAACCCCCATGTTTGAAATTTCATATGTATGAAACTGAGGGAATAAAACCCTCAGTTCAAACCGTTAGTCAAATTAAAATATTCCAATCATTACATCTTTCCAAAAAAATCAGACTTTTGAAAGTGTATTTACACTATCAAAATAGTGTTTTTAACTTATCGTTGCGCTAATGGGATATAACGTTGATGCGTTGGTCCATTATAATCAGCACGCGGACGGATTAAACGGTTGTTTTCATATTGCTCTAAAATATGAGCTAACCAACCTGACATACGACTAATCGCAAAGATTGGTGTAAATAAATCATGATCAATTCCTAAACAATGGTAAACAGAAGCAGAATAGAAATCGACATTTGGTGGAAGACCTTTTTCTTTTGTGACAATGTCTTCGATTTTGATAGACATATTATACCATTTCTCTTCTCCTAAAAGCACGCATAATCTCTTAGACATTTCACGTAAATGTTTCGCACGTGGGTCACCATTTTCATATACGCGATGGCCAAATCCCATAATCTTAACTTTATTTTGAAGTGCGTTATGAATATAGGACTCTACATTTTCTTCTTCACCAATCTCTTTTAACATCTTCATTACATTTTCGTTCGCACCGCCATGAAGAGGTCCTTTTAAAGCACCAATTGCTGCTGTAATTCCAGAATATACATCTGAAAGCGTCGCAACACAAACACGTGCTGTAAATGTAGAAGCATTTAATTCATGATCCGCATGAAGCACAAGCGCCTTATCAAAAGCTTCGATCTCTACTTCATTTGGTTCACGGTCATTTAACATATAGATAAAGTTTGCAGCTAATGATAGATCTTTTCGTGGCTCAACAACTTCTAAACCTTTACGAATTCTTGCATATGCTGCAACAAGAGTACCTACTTGAGCCTGTAATTTAACCGCTTTCAAATAATTGGACTTCTCATCCATTAATTCAGCACTCTCATCGTATAATGATAACATGGAAATCGCTGTTCGTAAAACTGACATCGGATGTGCAATCTTTAAATCTACTTGTTTTAAATATGATAAAATCTCACTTGGAACTTTAGAATATTCCGATAAAGATTCTTTTAACTCATTTAATTCCTCTTCATTAGGAAGTTTACGATGCCACAGTAAGTATACCACTTCTTCAAACGTAGCGTTTTCCGCTAAATCATCAATATTATACCCAACATACGTTAATGTATCGTCAATAATAGAACTCACGGATGATGTTGTTGCTACTACCCCTTCTAAACCTCGAATAACAGTCATTACACTCTCTCCTTTTCCTGAAAATTCTCCCAACCTTGCTCCCTTATATTTGTTTGCTTCCCCATATAAATTATGAACGCCCGTTCACTCTTTAGGCAAGCAAAATGCACGATCATGCAAATTTGCTGTGATGTTCCCATCTTGTAGTTCCATTGCTTGTTGTAAAGCATGAGCGTGAGTTTCTCCTCGAATCCTCACGCTTAGAACAACAGATGGTGAGGAAAACTAGTTTCGAAGAGTTTATGATAAAAACAACATAAAACAACATCAGTAAAAATTATTTTATGTTGTTTTTATTTTATCTGGTGTAAGTCTTCGCTGCTATGTAACCTTTGAAAAGTTTTCTAATTACATTATAAACAATTATCTGACTTTTGTGAATGGAAAGAATTCAAAAAATTTATATTACAATAAAATTTTTCACTTAAACATTTGTATAATGTTCATCACCGCATACGCAATTCCCGCTCCAATTAATGGTCCTACAGCGACTCCATTAAACAACGCAACTGCTATAATTGTTCCAAATACGAGCGCAGTTGTAATATGAGGATCACTCGTTAATAACTGTACTCCTCCTTTTGCCAAGAGAGCGACCGCTATTCCTGACGCTAAAGCAATCCATGCGTAATAAGATTTAGCCGCTTCACCCAACTGCTTAAATCCGATTTCACCCGTAGCTATTGGAACAAGAACCGCAATCGTAATTACCGTTACACCAAGATTAATTCCTTTTGTTTGTAGATATGGTAGAATCTTATCTCCTAAAAACGTCCACTTTAATAAAAATAAAACACCAACTGCTACAGTGAGTGATTGATTTTTAGCAATAAGTCCAATAATAAGAAGTATGAATAAAAATAACGTGGATTGACTAATCATGATTACACTTCCTTTCTGAAAATAATGAACCTGTTTACAAAAGAAATTCTGTTAAACACATCGTTATACATGCTATAAACAATAAGTATTTATCAATCAATATAGATGATATATACAGACCTTCAACCCCTTAAATACGATGTTTACATTTACCAAGAAAGACAAGCACTCTCCTTTCTTTTCTTATAAGAAACAGGTAAAATAAAAAGTAGATTAAATGAGGCTCTTGTCAATCAGTATAGGGGATTTTATACTGTCGATTAGCCCTCGCCGTCAGGCTTTTACGAGCAAATTGCTTTACACCGCCCGTAAATAGCGGGATAAATCCATCATTCCACTATAACATAAATACGATTTGGAATGGGAGGTAAACACCTTTGAATCGAAACTCACTGTATATGATATTGCGACTTATATTTGTCATTCTAGCAACAATAATTGGGTTTTATGCGCTTTTGTATGTTTCAGGTCTTATATACCCTTTTATCATCGCATTAGCTTTTGCTTACTTGATTAATCCAGTCGTAAATTTTCTCAATCAAAAATTACAATTTCCCCGTGCCTTAGCGGTACTCGTCAGCTTAGTTCTCGTGTTTGGCGCCTTAGTCGGACTCGTTACGTATCTTGTAACAGAAGCGATTTCCGCCACAACTTACTTACTACAAATCGTCACAGAGAAGTTTCCAGCAATTGTACAGTATGCACAGCAATTTGCACTCAATAATATTATGCCTTTATATGATGATTTAATTTCTAAATTTAATCATCTTGGGGAATCACAACAATATACCATTACACAAAACATTCAAAATCTAGGAACGGACGCAACAAAGCAGATGAAGGACTTGTTGACTGCTATTATAAGCGGATTAACAAATTTCATTAGTGCACTCCCAACAACTTTAACAGTTCTTGTCTTTATCTTATTAGCAACTTTCTTTATTAGTTTTGATTGGCATGCACTTGCTCATAAAGGAAAACGCTTGCTGCCAAATCGCCTACACGGATACGGAAAAACTATTTTTGTCGATTTACGAAAAGCGCTATTTGGGTTTGTAAAGGCACAACTCACACTTGTGTCTATGACAACCGTCATCGTACTAATCGGATTATTAATTTTACGTGTACCGTATGCTATCACAATTGCAATCATTACAGGAATTGTAGACTTACTTCCTTATTTAGGAACAGGAGCAGTCTTTGTTCCTTGGGTTATCTATGTATTTTTCACAGGAGATACAGCCTTCGCAATCGGCCTACTTATTTTATATATTGTTGTCATTGTTCAAAGACAAATCATGGAACCAAAAGTGTTATCATCCAACATCGGACTCGATCCATTATCGACGCTTATTGCATTGTTCGTCGGATTTAAACTATATGGTTTTTTAGGATTAATCATCGGTCCAGTTACATTAGTACTATTAAACACATTGCACAAGGCCCATGTATTTCATGATTTATGGAAATTCATTAAAGGGTCACCATTAAAATAAAGTAAAACTTTAATCCGTGGGGTTTTCTTCATCAGCCCACCTTCTCTTCCTCGTTTCCCTCTGAACCTTGAGACGGGGTCTTACTACTCACAAATAGAACAAGGGAATTATCCATATGTTATGGGTAATTCCCTTGTTTTTGCATAAAAACGACCCTTTTAAACACTATTTTACATTTTTATTCTGTTTTACACATAATTATTATTGGCATTTCTTCCTTTTTCTACAAATGAATAATTATACATTTTGTAATTCGACAAAAAAATAACACTTAGAACAAATCGCGTTCTAAGTGTTATTTTTGCACGATAACGGTTGTGTTCCTTCTTAATTTCCACTCTAACCATTTCATTACAACAGGCTTAAATAGCTTTCTTGTTAGTGGAAATATAAAAACAAACCCTATTATATCCGTTACATATCCAGGTACTAACAGAAGGACTCCACCTATAAAGACAAAGATCCCATCTAATACGGCATCACCTGGCATTTCCCCTCTATTCAATCTTGACTGAATTTCTCTTAGCACCATAAACCCTTGTTGTTTTGCTAAATAAGCACCAAGAGCAGCCGTAAACACAATCATAGCGAAAGTTGGCCACATGCCAATTAAATGACTAGAACCAATGAGCACTGTCACTTCAACTGTAGGAATTAAAATAAAAAGAAACAGAAGCCACTTCATACTCTCACACCTTTTCCTTCGTTATATTTAAAGCACAATACCCCTCATTTCATTCAAATAAAAATAAGGCACTGAGCTAATAAAATACGCTCACAACGTCGAGATAGCCCTTAATTCCCTCCAAGAAGTACATTAGACTTTCCCTTACTAATCACAAAACAATCCCTTCTTACAAGGTTTTAAGACTTCAAACAACACCTATCTAAGGGGTAATCCTTTTCGACTAATGAAAGCCCCACTTTTTCAGAATGATTTTTATCTTTAAATTGTAAAAAAAAAGAGAAGGACTCCTATCCTTCTCTCCATATTACTTCTTATAGCACTTCCGCATGTCCATTATAAACAATTCCGCGCGCTGCATCAACTGTTACTTCTTGGCCATTTTTTAGAGTTGCTGTTACACCGTTTACACCAACGATAACTGGAATGCCGATTGATACACCTACAACAGCTGCATGGCTTGTTAAGCCGCCTTCTTCTACAACTAGAGCTGCCGCTTTTTCAATTGCAGGAATCATATCTTTATCCGTACTTGTTGTAACAAGGATGTCACCTTCTGTTACGTTCGCTACAGCTTCTGCAGCTGTTTTCGCTACAACTACTTTACCTTTTGCTGCTTTACGACCAATCCCTTGTCCCTTAGCGATCTCTTCGCCAACAACATGGATTTTCATTAAGTTTGTTGTACCAGTTTCAGCAACTGGAACACCAGCAGTAATTACAACAGTATCTCCAAGTCCGATTAGACCTGCATCCATAACCGTTTGAATCGCAGTATCTAACATTTCATCAGTAGATGCTGCACGTTTTCCAGCCATAAATGCTTGCACACCCCAAACAAGTGCAAGACGACGACCCACTTGCTCGTCAGATGTTACAGCTACGATTGGAGATTTCGGACGATATTTAGAGATCATTTTTGCAGTGTATCCACTTTCTGTTGGAGCTACAATTGCAGCTACATCAAGAGCAAGCGCTGTATGTGCAACAGATTGACTAATCGCATCTGTAATTGTTGGAGTGAACTCTTTAATACGTTTTTTGAACATATCTTCATATTGCAATGATTTTTCAACACGTACTGCGATGTTCGCCATCATTGTTACTGCTTCTACTGGATATTGACCCGCTGCAGTTTCACCAGAAAGCATGATTGCATCTGTACCGTCGAAGATTGCGTTCGCTACGTCACTCGCTTCCGCACGAGTTGGACGTGGGTTACGTTGCATAGAATCTAACATTTGTGTTGCTGTAATAACCGGTTTACCTAATACGTTACATTTTTTGATTAGACGCTTTTGTACTAATGGTACTTCTTCTGGCGGAATTTCCACACCCATATCACCACGAGCTACCATTAAACCGTCAGAAACTTCTAAGATTGAATCGATGTTATCGATACCTTCTTGGTTCTCAATTTTTGGTACGATTTGGATGAATTGAGCATTGTGTGCTTCTAATAATTCACGGATTTCTAATACGTCAGCTGCTTTACGTACGAAAGATGCTGCAATGAAATCAACTTTTTGCTCGATA
This sequence comes from Bacillus sp. 166amftsu, assembly GCF_900107445.1. Classification (NCBI taxonomy): domain Bacteria; kingdom Bacillati; phylum Bacillota; class Bacilli; order Caryophanales; family Bacillaceae; genus Bacillus; species Bacillus sp. 166amftsu. The sequence goes on from NZ_FNQA01000001.1 coordinate 966,254, forward strand.
CCAAATATGATATCTTGTACGTCTTTTTCAGTGATACCAGGAAGCTTAATGCTTACGTTTGGTACGTTAACACCTTTTTTATTTTTTACAGTTCCGCTGTTTAATACTTTTGTACGGATGTTTCCGGCAGCTTTCTCGATCACTTCTAGTTCGATAAGACCGTCATCAATTAGAATGCGAGAACCTGGGTCTACATCATCATAAAGACCAGCATAAGATACAGAGAACTTCTCTGCAGTTCCTAATACTTGCTCTGTAGAGATAACTACTTCTGCACCTGTTACTAGTTCAGCTTGTCCGTCTACGAAATCATGTGTACGGATTTCTGGACCTTTTGTATCAAGTAAGATTGCAACTGTTTTACCAGTTTTCTTTGAAGCTTCACGAATGTTTTTAATACGCGCTCCATGCTCTTCATGGCTACCATGAGAGAAGTTTAAACGAGCAACGTTCATACCCGCTCCGATTAATTGCTCTAATTTTTCAATACTTTCACTAGCAGGACCTATAGTACATACAATTTTTGTTTTACGCATATTGCACCTCCGAAAATTATGAAACCGTTCCCAAGTATTTGACATTACGCCGATTAGATAGATAATTCTTTTGATAACTGATACATATCTTTATCAATCGTATGTTTTTGAGCTAACGCTTCGATAATGTCATGATCAACAAGTTGGTTATTTTGAATACCTACGCAACGTCCACCTTTGTTTTCAATCAACAGTTCAACTGCTCTCGCGCCAAGACGGCTTGCTAAAACACGGTCTTGTGCACTTGGTGATCCACCACGTTGTACGTGACCTAATACAGTTACACGAGTATCAAAGTTTGTTTCTTCTTCGATTTGCTTACCGATGTCAATTGCACTTCCAACACCTTCAGCTACCACGATAATACTATGTTTCTTTCCACGTTCACTACCACGTTTTAAACGAGCAATTACATCTTGCATGTCATACTCTTCTTCTGGAATTAAGATTGTTTCTGCACCATCAGCTAAACCAGCCCATAATGCGATATCTCCAGCATGACGCCCCATTACCTCGATAACATATGTACGTTCATGAGATGTAGCTGTATCACGAATTTTATCGATCGCATCAATAACAGTGTTTAACGCTGTATCGAAACCGATTGTGAAATCTGTTCCAGGAATATCATTATCGATTGTACCTGGTACGCCGACACATGGGAATCCTTGCTCTGTTAATTTTTTTGCACCTTGGTAAGAACCGTCTCCACCAATAACAACAAGTCCTTCAATACCAAACTTCTTTAATTGCTCGATTCCTTTTAGTCGTACTTCTGGGTCTTTAAACTCAGGACATCTCGCTGTATATAATTTTGTACCACCGCGGTGGATAATATCGCCCACAGAACCAAGCTCTAATTTTTCAATATGACCAGAAATTAATCCAGCGTATCCATGGTAAATACCATATACTTCTATATCATGGAAAATCGCTTTACGAACAACTGCACGAATGGCAGCATTCATACCAGGTGAATCTCCACCACTTGTTAATACACCAATACGTTTCATTTGTACTCACCTCATAAAGATTATTTGCCTTATAATAAAATAACATGAAGAAATATAAAAATACAATGGAGAAGATGTGTCTTTTCACAATAAAAACGTGCATTCGCGAAGTGGAACGCACGCTTTTCTTATTTTATCCAAATGGAAGCGTTTGAAAACGAAACTTGCCCAATTTTCATATATTTTTCATAACGTTTTTCGACTAATTCCTCTTTCGAGATACCGTTTAATTGCTGGAATGTTTTTCTGAGCATTAGGTCGATGTTTTCTGATTGTTTTAAAATGTTACGATGCGCACCGCCACGCGCTTCTGGAATAATTTCGTCAATTACACCTAATTCTTTCAAATCCGCTGCCGTAATTCTCATCGCTTCAGCAGCTTCCCTCGCTTTTCCTGCATCTTTCCAAAGAATCGCTGCCGCTCCCTCTGGTGTAATAACAGAATAAGTGGAATTTTCTAGCATATGAATGTAATCCCCTACTCCAAGACCTAGTGCACCACCGCTACCACCTTCACCAATAACGATACAAATAACTGGTACAGTAAGCCCTGCCATTTCAAATAAATTACGGGCAATCGCTTCACTTTGACCACGTTCTTCAGCAGCTTTACCAGGATACGCACCTTTCGTATCAATAAAGCAAATAATCGGGCGATTAAATTTCTCAGCTTGCTTCATTAAACGTAGCGCCTTTCGATATCCTTCTGGATGAGGCATTCCAAAATTACGACGAATATTTTCTTTCGTATCTTTCCCGCGCTGGTGCCCAATTACCGTTACAGGCATCCCATCATATTTCGCAATGCCGCCGACAATCGCTGCATCATCGCCATATAGACGATCTCCATGACATTCAAAAAAATCAGTAAATAAGTGCTCAATATAATCGAGCGTTGTCGGTCGTTCTGCATGACGAGCAATTTGAACGCGATCCCATACTTTCATATTGCCGTATATTTCTTCCTCTAGATTTTCTAGCTTCCCTTCCAAAATACGAATCTCCTCACTGAAGTCCATCTGGCTGTTGTTCGTATAGTCTTTTAGTTCACGAATCTTATTTCTTAGCTCAACAACTGGTTTTTCAAATTCTAACTCTGCCATACAGCCGTTTCCCCTCCTTGATGAACTTCTAAAATCTTACGGAGCGATTCTCTCATATCATTGCGATGCACAACCGCATCCAATTGACCGTGCTCTAATAAAAATTCTGCCGTTTGAAAGTCTTCTGGCAGTTTCTCACGCACCGTTTGTTCAATTACACGTCTACCAGCAAAGCCGATAAGTGCACCTGGCTCTGCAAGATTATAATCACCAAGTGAAGCAAAACTTGCCGAAACACCGCCTGTTGTCGGATGAGTCATAACAGAAATAAATAATCCTCCAGCATTGCTATGTTTTTTCAAAGCTACGCTCGTTTTTGCCATTTGCATTAAACTTAAAATACCTTCTTGCATGCGCGCGCCGCCCGATGCAGTAAAGATAATAAATGGAACTTGTAACTCGTATGCTTTTTCAACTGCACGTGCAATTTTTTCGCCTACAACAGAGCCCATGCTGCCCATTCGAAAACGAGAATCCATTACTGCAATCACAACAAGCATTTCATCAATTGTTCCTTCACCTGTCACAACCGCTTCGTTTAATTCTGTTTTCTTGCGATCACTCTCTAGCTTCTCTTCATAATTTGGGAACCCAAGTGGATTTACCGAAACCATCTCTTTGTCGTACTCACAAAATGAACCTTCGTCCAATACACTGTCAAGGCGCTCCCACGCATTCATCGGATGATGATAACCACAGTTCACACATACTTTTAAATTTTTCAGAAGCTCTTTTGTATACATGATTTTCTTACATTTCGGACATTTTGTCATAACACCGTCCGGCACATCTCTTCGTACTTGTTCTGAAGGAATTGCAGCATACTTTTTCTTTTTTACGAATAAATCTCTTAGCACAATTTGACCCCCTTTGTTGAGAGCTAAGGTTAGGGTAAGAAGAAAACTGGGCTAACACCAAAATTCGATGTTAGCCTTGTCTTCTCAATCTGTCTAATAGAGGATGTTCAAAAAGTCCGGTAAAGATCGCTCCTTTTTGAACACGCACTCATAACCTCTCTCTTTACGTTTAACTTTAACCGCTATGCGATAGATTGTTTGTCATAACGTGTCATGGTCATTTCGACAAATTTTATACATTACGAGTGAAACTGCATGTTTCCCATTAATTCATCATATATTTTTAGCGCCTCTTCTTCTTTTTTCTCGTATAGCGCTTCATAAAGCTTTCTATAAGTTTCTATAGATTCTAATGAAATTTCATAAGAAAGAGTCGCAACGTAATCATTTACAATTCTCCAAACACGATACAGTAAATAATTGTCAACTTGTTCAATAAGTGTTTTAAAAAACGTTTGATGGAACTCCTGGATTGAACTTTCGTCCTTTTTCAGAACTTGTCGCAACATACCTAATACATTAGAAAACGTTTCTTTCGGTAAATCACATACGATTCGAAGAATATCTTTTTCAAGTAATCGTTTCATCTGTAACAAATCACGAATTGTTTTCTCATCTTGTAATAAAAATGGTGCGATTAGTTGAACAAGACCGTTATCATAAAAGTTTCGAATAAACGTCCCTTCTCCGCGTCTTGTTTCAATTAATCCTACGAGTTCTAAAGCTCGCAATGCTTCCCGTACAGATGAACGCCCGGCATTTAAACGTGCACTTAACTCACGCTCAGATGGTAATCGATCACCTGCTACTAAACCATCCTCTTCCATAATGGAACGGATTTTCTTTACAATTTCGAGATATACTTTTGTATTTGATGATGTCAATGGAAATTCCTCGCTTACTCTTTACCAATCAGCGCTAATTTTTTTGTTTTCTCAGCAACTTCATTTGGATCTACTTGACGGCGAGCTACTCCTGTCTCCATCGCCGCTTTCGCAACGTAAGCCGCTACCTGAGGCGCTACACGCGCGTCAAACGGTGCCGGAATGATATAATCCTCATTTAACTCATCTGCCGTTACAAGCTCTGCAATGGCTTGTACAGCTGCCATTTTCATTTCTTCATTAATTTGCGTAGCATGTACATCAAGTGCACCACGGAAAATACCAGGGAATGCTAGTACATTATTTACTTGGTTCGGGAAGTCAGAGCGACCAGTCCCAACAACAGCTGCGCCTGCTGCTTTTGCAATTTCCGGCATAATTTCTGGAACCGGATTTGCCATTGCAAAAATAATTGCATCGTCATTCATTGTACGAACCATTTCCTCAGTTAACGCACCCGCTACAGATACACCGATAAATACATCCGCACCTTGCAGGACATCTGCTAATGAACCTTCTACACGATTTTTATTTGTATATTTTGCAACTTCATCTTTCACTGGGTTCATCCCAACAGGGCGACCTTCATAAATTGCGCCTTTTCGGTCACACATAATAATGTCGCGTACACCATAGCGATATAAAAGTTTAATGATTGCAATCCCTGCTGCACCTGCACCATTTGCTACAACTTTAATGTCAGACATTTTCTTTCCAACTAGCTTAAGTGCATTTACAAGACCCGCTACTGTTACGATAGCTGTACCGTGTTGATCATCATGGAATACAGGAATATTTGTTTCTTTTTTCAGACGTTCTTCAATGATAAAGCAGTTTGGTGCTGCAATATCCTCTAAGTTTACACCGCCAAATGTTGGCTCCATTAATTTTACAGTTTCAATAATCTTATCTACATCGTTTGTATTTAAAGCAATTGGGAATGCATCTACGCCAGCAAAACTCTTGAATAATACTGCTTTACCTTCCATTACTGGAAGAGATGCTTCTGGTCCGATATTACCAAGGCCAAGTACAGCTGTTCCATCCGTCACAACTGCTACCATGTTTCCCTTCATCGTATATTCATATACCTTACTTTTATCGTCATAAATTTCTTTACAAGGTTCTGCAACCCCTGGAGAATACGCAAGACTTAAATCTTTAGCATTTTCTACTTTTACTTTTGATACAGTTTCTAATTTTCCTTGATGCACTTTATGCATGTGAAGTGCTTCTTCACGAAGTGTTGACAAACTATCCACTCTCCTCAAATTATTCTTGCTGATATTATTCTCTCCAAGTGGTCTGACCACGAACACAATTACTATAATAATCGAACTATAGGGAAATTGTCCATTATATTTTCACTACGACATTTTCCTCACCGACTATTTCACGAAGTGCTCCTAAACATTCTTCACTTGGATGAATTGATAAACTACGAGATAATTGTACCATTTTATGTTCCTTTTCATAATAAATTAGTACTTTCACAAAACCTGAATAGTGAAACAATATTTTTGTAACTTGATTTAACAGCCTCTTTTCATACTGCGAGGGTAGTTTTACATAAATCGACGCTTCTTTCATTTCATTGTAAACATCCATTTGTTCCAATGGATAAAGACCGTTCACAATCCATTGCAATTTATGATTTCGCTGTTCAATCGTCCCCTCCACTAAAACAATTGTACCTTCTTGTAACCTCTCCGCAAAATGAATATACGTCTCAGGAAAAACAACTGCTTCCATTTCATCATTTTGATCACAAAAAGTGACGAACGCCATTTTTTGCAATTTTTTCGTCCGAATGACTTTTACACCTGTTACATAAACAATTGCACGTTGTACTTTTCGCTTTTGCCTCATCGCTTGCGCAAGCGATGGAATTTCTAGTTCTTTTACGAGCTTTGCGTACTGCGCCGTTGGATAACTGGATAAATAAAAGCCAAGCGCTTCTTTTTCATTATTTAATTGTTCAATAAAAGATAGCTCTTCTCCTTGTACATATACTGATTTTGGGACACTTTCTTCCCCTAATTCACGAGCAAGGCTTGCGTACTCTAGAGCTCCCTTAATACTGTTAAACAACGTTGTTCGCGAAACTTGAAAATCATCGAAACAGCCTGCCCAAACAAAAGCCTCTAAATTACGCTCCGTAACAAACTTTGCTGGCATACGAAGACAAAATTCAAATAAATCTTGGAATGGATTTCTTTCTCTTTCCTCTATCACCGCATTCACTGTAGCCATCCCTATATTTCGAATTGACAGCAAGCTATAACGGATTGCGTTCCCTTCTATTTGGAAATTGTAACTACTTCTATGAAGAGACGGCGATAAAACACGAAAACCTTTGCGCTTCGTTTCGCGTATATATTGCACAATCTTATCTTCATTACCTATCGCACTAGATAACAGCGCAGTCATAAACTCTAAAGGATAGTTCGCTTTTAAATAAGCAAGCTGATATCCAATCATACTGTAGGCTACAGCATGACTTCGGTTAAAACCGTAATTCGCAAATCTCACAATTAAATCATAAATTTGTTCTGCTGATGTCTTATCGTATCCATTTCGTAAACACCCTTGTACAAAATGCATTCTTTCTTGATCTAAAATCTCACGGTTTTTCTTACTCACTGCACGGCGAAGCAAATCAGCTTCCCCGAGTGAAAACCCTGCTAACTGCGAGGCGATTTGCATAATTTGTTCTTGGTATACAATGACACCATATGTGCTTTTTAAAATCGGCTTTAAATCCGCATGTAAATAATGAATTTGACGCTTTCCGTGCTTTGATTCAATAAAGGTTGGAATTTGCTCCATTGGTCCTGGGCGATATAATGCGTTAACAGCAACAATATCTTCAAACTCATTTGGTTTTAAGCTACGTAATACATTCCGCATTCCTCCGGATTCAAGCTGGAACACGCCTGTTGTATCTCCTTTTCCAAGTAACTGGAATGTCTTTTCATCCTCAAGTGGTAAATTCCGTATATCAATTTGTTTACCAGTTTTAGTCACAATAAAATTAAGAATGTTTTCGAGTAACGTTAAATTACGTAAACCTAAAAAGTCCATTTTTAACAGGCCCAGTTCTTCTAGCACTTCTGCTGGATATTGCGTTACATATACATCGTTATGCCCTTCTTGAATCGCAACACTCCCCGTTAACGGCTCCTGACTCATTATGACTCCCGCCGCATGAATAGACGTATGACGTGGTAAACCTTCGACGCGCTTCGCAATTTCAAAAACACGCTCATGCAAGAGATTTCCTTGTACAAATTCACGAAGAGACCTAGATTCTTCATACGCTTCTTTTAATGTGATTCCAAGCTTTGACGGAATAAGTTTTGAAAATATATCGATATCCCTTGGTGGAAGCCCCATTACGCGGGCGATATCTCGAATCGCTGCTTTTGCAGCAAGCGTTCCGAACGTAACTATTTGAGCAACACGAAGCTGACCATATTTATCTTTTACATAACGAATCATCTCATCACGTCTAATATCCGGAAAATCAATATCAATATCTGGCAGCGTAACACGTTCAGGATTTAGAAATCGTTCAAACAGCAAGTCGTACTCAATTGGATCGATGTCTGTGATTTCTAACACATAAGAAACAAGTGAACCTGCTGCTGAACCACGACCCGGCCCTGTTAAAATGTCATGTTCATGTGCGTATTTCATAAAATCCCAAACAATGAGGAAATAATCACTAAATCCCATGCGAGAGATAACTTCAAGTTCATGTTCTAAACGTTTCCTATGTACATCTTGAACCGTTCTATATCGCTGTTTTAGACCCTCATTACAAATACGGCGCAAATAAGCATCTGATGTTTCATTAGATGGAACAGAAAACTTCGGCAATTGATTAACGTGGAAAGGAATTTCTACGCGGCAACGCTCAGCTATATGAACTGTATTCTGAACGGCTTCTTCTTCATGAGAAAATAAAGCCTGCATTTCAACTGCTGATTTTAAATAATACTGATCTGTTTTGAGTCTTGGTCTATCTGGATCAGTCATCTTTGTTCCGCTCTGAACTGATAGCAAGCACTCCTGCACAAGTGCATCGCTTTGATTCACATAACGGACATCATTTGTCGCAACGACTGGAATATTCATCTCGTTTATAAATTGTGGTATTTTCTCTTGTAAAAACAGTTCATCTTGAATCGCATGATGCTGCAAACTCATGTAAAAGCTTCCAAACATATTTTGATACGAACGAGCTACTTCTTCAGCGATCTCGTCTCTTCCTTCTAACAATAGCTGTTCAATTTCCCCGTCTTTTCCTGGTGAAATTGCAATCAACCCTTTTGCATAATGAGAAAGCCACTTTTTTGGGATCCCATCTTTAGACTTAGTCATGATCGTACTAGAAATTTTTAATAAGTTTTGATAACCTATTTCATTTTCTGCAAGTAATACAAGCGGATAAGCTCGCTCCTCCTCCTCACTAAACACAGAAGCTGTTAATCCGATAATCGGCTGTATACCATTCTTCTTACATGCTTTATAAAACGGAATGACTCCATACATCACATTTTCATCTGTAATCGCAAGCGATGAAAAGCCAAGCTCTTTCGCCCGAACGATGAGTTCATCAATTTTACAAGCACTTTTTAACAAACTATAAACGGTTTGACATTGTAAATGCGCAAACTTCACTGTTGTACCCTCTCTTTACCTATTTGACTACTCTCATTATAGGTGATGCGGAAAGCGGAAATCAAAACATACTTCTTATACTTTGTCCATATATATGAAAGAGAAAGGAGAATGACGATGGATGTAAGACAATATACTTTTTTCTCTCTTCTTATTATTAGTTATTTTATTGCCTTTGGGGTTATACTTGGTGGTTCTTTAATTGGAGGAGTTGGGGCATTTCTGATTGGACAGCCTGCCCTTACTTCCATTAATCAATTCGCACAAAATTTACGAATTTGGGCACTCGTCGCAGCAATCGGCGGGACTTTTGACACATTTTATAGCTTTGAAAGAAGTTTTTTCGAAGGAGATATGAGAGACATTGTGAAACAAATTTTACTTATCTTTTTCGCAACAGGCGGCATGCAAACCGGTCTTATTATTATTAAATGGATTACGCAGGATCATGTATGAGAGTACCAAGCGATTCTACCGCTAAACGATGGTATTTATTTTTGGGTGGCGCTGCGGTTGGTGGTATTTTTAGCTGGTTTATTTTTTTGTACATATATGGTGTTTTTCAACAAGAACAAGCCAGTACAATTGAAAAACAAAAACAAATCATTAAGAAACAAGAAGAAAAGCTTCATGTTCTTCTTGAAGATCACGATAAACTAAATGAAGAAAACAAGCAACTCTTAACTATTCAAGAAATTAAAATTAAAATTTCAAACCATGATAAATACGACTTAGACAACCTTACTCTCGAAAACATGACAACATCCATTCACAATGACCTACAACATCTCTTAACGAAAAATATACAAAGCATTGCGAAAAATAAAGAACTCCTAAAAAAAGTAATTGAAAATAAAGTATATAAACACTATGATCGAACCTATCGCTTCAAAGTTTCCTCACTCTCTTTTGATACCGTGCTCGAAATTGACATCAATATAAAACAAGAAAAGTAGGAACGCAGCGTCCCTACTTTTTCTTGTTTTATATAAGAGTATTCTTATTTACAAATCTCACGCAAGTCTGCAAAAAGACGATCTGCTTCTTCCCAAGAAGACGCTTTTGCACCCGAAGCCATCGGATGACCTCCGCCATTATACTTCATCGCTAGCTTATTAATAACCGGTCCTTTTGAACGAAGGCGAACGCGAATTACATCTTCTTCCTCTAAAAATAAAACCCAAGCTTTTAGTCCGTCAACATTACCAAGTGCTCCAACAACGCCAGATGCTTCAGAAGGAAGGACATCGAACTCTTCTAGCACTTCTTTTGTCAGCTTAATATAAGCCGCTCCCTCTTCTGTCATCGTAAAGTTTTGTAAAATGAATCCATTTAAACGAGCGATTTTCTCTTTCGTTTTATACATTTCGTTATATAACTCTGGAAAATCTACACCCATTTCAACAAGCTCACCTGCATAGCGAAGTGTTCTTGCCGATGTATTTGGGAATAAGAAACGCCCTGTATCTCCAACAATACCAGCTAGAATAAGACGTGCAGATTCTTTCGATAGTTTTAGACCTTTATCTTTTCCATAAGAATACAATTCATAAATAAGCTCGCTTGTAGAACTTGATGTCGTGTCCACCCACGTAATGTCTCCGTATGGATCTTCATTTGGATGATGATCGATTTTAATGAGCATCTTTCCTTTTGTATAACGCTGATCACAAACGCGTTCTTGATTCGCAGTATCACAAACGATAACAAGTGCATTCACATAAGTCTCATCATCAATTTCATCCATTACTCGTAAATAAGATAAGGTTGGTTCATTGTATCCGACCATATAAACCTTTTTCTCTGGAAACGATTCTTGAAGAATTGTCCCAAGACCACACTGAGAACCTAATGCATCTGGGTCTGGACGCACATGACGGTGAATGATAATCGTATCAAACTCTTTAATCATCGCTAAAATTTGTTCATGCATATGTATAATCTCCTTTTTATTGATTTCTACCTCTGTCATCAATTTTCTTACTTTATCCTTCATTATAACTGAAAATAATTTATTCATGTGGACAATTGCTTTATAATAATAGTTAGAAAGTTTAGATAATGTCTTTTGTTTTCTTTTGGCATGAATATGAAATGGGCACTAATCGCTTCTATGCTTGAGCGGATCCTCTCTTCCACCTAAAAAAGAGGGACTTTATATTTCATGTTTTTAATTTATCTACATACAAAATAATGGAGGATTACATTATGCCAGTATTAGTCTTTTGTATTATCATTTCATTTATGTTGTATCTCTTCTATAAAACAAAATATTTTCGTACAAATCGTCAGATGGAAAAAGGGTGGCTTGCTGGAAAATCTGCGATGGCACTTGGTGTATTCGTTGCATTATTCGGTGCAAATCAATTTTTCTTAGACATCTCGACTGCACGTATCATCGTCGGTGTCTTATTTATCTTATTTGGCAGTGCAAGCGTTTTCAATGGATTCCGCCAGTATAAACACTTCTCGCCTCTTGCAATCGAAGAAGCAGAAGCATATGAAAAAATGTAAAAAGCATCAGCTATTCATGCTGATGCTTTTTTGTGATTCTTTATTTTCAAAATTAGATAGGCAACAAAAGCAGGTGGAATATTAAAAGGATTGCCTTGCACATGAAAATGTAATTGTTCTTCTTCAAAAGACATATTTTTATACAGTTCTTGTTGTGAAAGTTTTGTTAGTTGCCTTTGCTCGTTTAATCCTTTAATGTAAAGATACTGAATCGGTATCATCATAAGAAAATAAAACAATGCAACACCACCAAAAAAGAGTAACTCTGATGACATATCAAGCACCATCCTTTTTTTCTTTATATATATTAATTATCTGATAATTCAATTATACCATAAACTGCCAAACAAAAGGAGCCGCAATCTCATTGATTGACCAAATTGACCCGGTTCTTATGTAATTGTTCATTGTTCTTTTTATCGTCATTGATTTAGGTTTATGTGTTTCCGTAATCATGAAGAAAATGTTCTTAGTTCCTATCATCACACTCATTCTAAACGCTCTATACGAAATTGGGTATACGAAACATTACTATCCCGATTCTCCTATCACCTTTACTTCATGGAATATAATCTTCCCACTATTTCGTTACTATTAGCTGTATTCATACCCTTTTACAAAAAAGAGCTGAATGAATATCCCTGTCATAAAAGGGATTCTCCATTCAGCTCTTTTTCATGTTTATCGATCAATGAGCTGCACCATTAATAGTGCTTTTCCAACAACTTCTCCTCCGTGCCGCACTTCTACATCTACCTTTCCAAATTTACGCCCAATTTCTAACACCTGCGGATGTACAGAAACAACATTGTCGATTTGAACAGGCTTTACAAAGTAGATTGTTAAATTCTCAACAATCGAATCGCTTTTTTTCTGCGCACGAATGGCACGATTCGTTGCTTCTGTGACAACAGTTGTAAATACTCCATATGATAATGTTCCAAATGAACTCGTCATTTGTGGCGTCACAGAAAATTGATAACTGTGTTCGTGCTTTGCTTCTTTCGGTGTCACAAATTGATTTGTAACGATATCTTCAATCGTCTCCCCAACTTGCGGTTGACGTTGAATCATTTGCAGCGCTTGTAGTACGTCTTGACGACTAATAATTCCTTGCAAGCGATTGTTTTCATCAACAACAGGAAGAAGTTCAATTCCTTCCCATACCATCATGCGGGCTGCCGCTGCAACAGACATTTTCCCATTTACTGTAATCGGCTGCTTTGTCATTACTTTTTCAATTGGTGTTTCTTTCGCGATACCAATCATATCTTTTGAAGTAACAATCCCTAATACCTTTTTATTTTCATCCACAATTGGATAACGCCCATGCATCGTTTCTTCATTATACGCATGCCATTGTTCTACTCTATCACTAGGTTTTAAATATAGCGTCTCTTCAATTGGTGTTAAAATATCTTCAACAAGTACAATTTCCTTTTTGATAAGCTGATCATAAATGGCGCGGTTAATTAACGTTGCCACAGTGAACGTATCATAGCTACTTGAAATAATCGGTAGCTTTAATTCATCCGCTAATTTTTTCACACGGTCTTCTGTATCAAATCCACCTGTAATTAAGACTGCAGCGCCTGCTTCTAACGCTAGTTGATGGGCATTCGTACGGTTACCGATAATCAGCAAGTTCCCAGCTTCTGTATAGCGCATCATCGCCTCTAATTTCATGGCCCCAATCACGAATTTATTTAATGTTTTATGTAATCCTTCTCTTCCACCAAGTACTTGGCCATCGACAATATTGACCACTTCGGCATATGTTAGTTTTTCAATATTTTCCTTTTTCTTTTGTTCAATTCGGATCGTTCCGACACGTTCAATTGTACTGACATATCCTTTATTCTCTGCATCTTTAATCGCACGATAGGCTGTTCCTTCACTTACACTCAAATCTTTTGCAATTTGACGTACAGAAATTTTATGCCCTACCGGCAGGCTATTAATATGTTCTAAAATTTGATTATGCTTGGTAGCCAAATGGTTTCACCATACTTTCTTTTCCCTAAATTCTTCATGTGTTGTATTTTTAGTATACTATATTTCCGAAACTGTTACACTGTACTTTTATGTATCTGTACTATTTTTTTTATAACAAAAATGACCCTTATATTCTATCAGTCACATTCTTACAACAGTGTAATGCTACTGTCACCTCATTCGATAGTTTGTCTTCTCGTTCCAAGATACAATAAAGACAAGAAGTCAAACGAAGGAGCGAATGAAAATGAAAAAATTTTTAGAAGTTGTAGGTGCTATATTTTTAGCTTTCGTTGATGGCAAAAAAGTTGCAATGGAATTAAATGAAGCACCAGAACAAACATCACCAGAAGTAAAAGAAACACCAAAACAAGCATCGGCTTTCAAACCTATTTTGCACACATAAAAAACCCTTCACTTGTCTTTTCAAATGAAGGGTCTTCTTTTTATATTGTAATACTTTCCCCAGCTTCTAATACCTTACCTGTACTACTTGTTAATTTTTGCACAAAAAGATGCGGATCCTGTTCAATAACTGGGAACGTATTATAATGCATTGGTACAACCGTTTTTGCTCCAATCCATTCCGCAGCTAATACTGCATCCTCTGGTCCCATTGTAAAATTATCACCAATTGGTAAAAATGCGATATCAATTTTGTTCAGAGACCCAATTAACTTCATATCAGAAAATAATGCAGTATCCCCTGCATGATAAATCGTTTTCTCTTCTGCCGTAAATAAAATTCCAGCCGGCATTCCCGTATATGTAATCGTCTTATTTTCTTCATCGATATAACTAGAACCATGGAATGCTTGTGTAAATTTCACTTTCCCAAAATCAAATACATGCGAGCCACCGATATGCATTGGGTGCGTATTCACACCTTGCCATCCTAAAAATGTTGCGAGTTCAAATGGTGCCACAACAACCGCATTATTTTTCTTCGCAAGCGCTACTGTATCGCCGACATGATCACCATGACCATGCGATAAAATAATTGCGTCTACCTTAACATCTTCGGCCTTTAAATCTGTTTTCGGATTACCTGTTAAAAATGGATCAATTAAGATAACCTTCCCATTCGTTTCAATCTTTACAACTGAATGGCCATGATAAGATACTTTCATGATTATATTCCTCCCTTGTTTACATTCACACCTTGTATTCTACATGATTTCACAATTCCCTGTCTTTTCAAACATCGATTTGCTTGTCATAACGCTTCCATCCGATGTAAAGTTATATATGTAATTAAAATCTCGGGGGTGCGAATTTATGAATACTAGATTAGAAAACTTAATGCAATGGCTACAAGAACAGAACGTAGAAGCTGCATTTTTAACTTCTACACCAAACATCTTCTATATGACAAACTTCCATTGCGAACCACACGAAAGACTACTCGGTCTATTTGTATTCCAAGAAAAAGAACCAATTTTAATCTGTCCTAAAATGGAAGAAGGTCAGGCTAGAAACGCTGGTTGGGCGCATGAAATTATCGGATTCACTGATACAGACAAACCGTGGGATATGATTACAAAAGCAATTCAAGACCGTGGCATCGATGTAAATAAAGTGGCAATTGAAAAAGAACATTTAAATGTAGAACGCTATGAAGAAGTAAGAAAATTATTCCCGAAAGCATCTTTCCAATCTGCCGAAGAAAAAGTACGCGAACTTCGTTTAATTAAAGACGAAAAAGAACTTTCTATTTTACGCCAAGCAGCTTCCATGGCTGACTACGCTGTTGAAATCGGTGTAAATGCGATTCAAGAAAATCGTAGCGAATTAGAAGTGTTAGCAATCATCGAACATGAAATGAAGAAAAAAGGCATTCATAAAATGTCCTTTGACACAATGGTACTAACAGGAGCAAACTCCGCATTGCCACACGGCATTCCAGGAGCAAACAAAATGAAGCGCGGTGACTTCGTACTATTTGACCTAGGTGTCATCATTGACGGTTACTGCTCTGACATTACACGTACAGTAGCATTTGGCGATATTTCAGAAGAACAAACACGCATTTATAACACTGTACTAGCTGGCCAATTACAAGCGGTTGAAGCTTGTAAACCAGGTGTTACACTTGGCGAAATTGACCGTGCTGCTCGCTCTGTTATCGCAGATGCAGGTTATGGAGATTTCTTCCCGCACCGCCTTGGCCACGGACTTGGAATTAGCGTACACGAGTATCCAGATGTAAAAGAAGGAAATCCATCTCCATTAAAAGAAGGAATGGTCTTCACAATTGAACCAGGTATTTACATACCAAACGTAGGCGGCGTTCGTATTGAAGATGATCTCTACATCACGAAAGACGGATCAGAAATTTTAACGAAATTCCCAAAAGAATTACAGTTTGTTAAATAAGAAAAAAGGTAGCGACTGCGCTACCTTTTTTTATATCCTATGTCTCTACTATCTCAAACCTATTAACAGTTATCCTGATTTCAACTTTTTATATACACCTTCATCGTCAAAATTTAAAATTACGTCTGTTTGGATTCCCATATGTAGGTGTTGATTTATATAACTTCTATCATTTCGGATTTTTTATTCATGATGAAATATACAGTCTCATTTCTCATCATAACGTATCCTTCCATAGCACCTTTTTCTGTTTGTTGTTGCACATTCACATGCTCATTCTCAACTTTCTCATTACGTATACATGCTGTTACTATCGTGAAAAGTCCAATAACTTTCTTTTTACTGTAGTATGTATTTCTTGTATATTCTCTATTTCTATTATAATATTTAAATACAGAATTTTCTAAACACATAAAAAAAGGAGAGATTGCATGAAACAACTTCAAAAACAATTAGAAGAAATAAAGGCTAATCATTACACCATAGATTCCACGATAGATATCGATAAACTAATTTCAAAAATGCTTCAGCATATCGGCACCCCAGATAGTTATTTACGAGATACATTAATCTACACAACGTTTTTCCATCTTATTACAAATGATCATATTACACACACACAATTATCGCAATTATTGTCACAAAGTATAAACGAACAATATTTATTTTATAAAATCACTACAGATGATAAGGATGCAGTATTCACTCGATCATTTACAACACTATTAATTGCTTTAATCATATACGCCGATACAAAACATAACTTCTTATCACCGTCTGACATATTAGATGTGAAAGACAAATTAATTATATATATGAACCAAG
Organism: Bacillus sp. 166amftsu; assembly: GCF_900107445.1. Classification (NCBI taxonomy): domain Bacteria; kingdom Bacillati; phylum Bacillota; class Bacilli; order Caryophanales; family Bacillaceae; genus Bacillus; species Bacillus sp. 166amftsu. The sequence continues at coordinate 983,043 of NZ_FNQA01000001.1, forward strand.
AACATGATTTTCGCGGATATGTTAGTGAACAAGGTTGGGCTCATAGCATCGCTCATGTTTCAGATACATTCGATGAACTTGTCAACAATCCAAAGCTTGAAACCACATATTACCCAGAAATAATGCAAACTCTATTAAAAAAAGTAAGTGTACATACAACTCATTACAACTATGAAGAAGATGAAAGAATTGTCACTCCTATCATCGCTATGCTTAAAAACGGTTTAAATAAAAAAGAACTCATCTCATCCTTACATTCCTTAGTAAATCAAATGGAAGTTCAAAAAACAAAATTATCTACCGCACCTTATGAAGCGTTATACAGAAATATAAAATCATTTTTGCGAAGCTTATTCTTCCGATTACGAACAAATTCCATATGTAAAGAAACAGAAATCGAGATTGAAAACTTATTAAAAAGATTTCGTCAATACAATTAAAAAGAAGGCCTCTCAAAAGGTGCCTTCTTCCATTTCACTAATATTTAATTGAAATTTAACAATCCAAACTGAGAAAAAGTGTACACAAATCGCGATGGCCATACATGTCCCGCTCAAAAAAGTTAAAATTGGGTGCGAGTATGAATGTCCTAAACCATAAGACGCTCCAACAAAAAACATTGTTATGTAGATATAAATTGCTCCATGTATTTGCTTCATATAGGCCCCCTTTTTCCATATTATAACATAAATTTTCTAACTATTCTCACTAATGTTTCGAAATAGATATTTCTCAACTGTTCCCCCTCTTATATATGGTACTCCCCACAACTAATTTCAATTATTCTTTAATTCTACTTGAATAATCATTTGCAATTTCATTTATAATTCTCTATATTAAGAATTATAATAATAAGTGTTTATTATAGCAGAAAATTAATAGAGGGGCTTTTTATTCCTTCAAATTCATGTAGTTGGAATCACAATGTTGAGCGCTCTAACAGTATTTCTTATATGAGTAGAAAGGCTTGAAATATGTAATTTTCTACAAGCAAAAAAGCCCATCTCCTCTGATGAACTTTTCCTATTACTTACAAAAATATTATTTCATCGCTTCTTTAACAACATCTTGAATCATAACAACTTCTGTTTTCATATGGGAAACAGGCGATTCTTCATCGATACATCCATACCAAAACTCTAAATGCTTTTTATCAATTTCATGCTGAGAACTTTCGACATCTATTCCGCCTTCTCCTTGTACCGAATACCAATACAAATACTCTTTCTCATCCCTTATTTCCTGGAAAATTGTCTCTACATACATTTTTTCGTCGTTTAATGTCAAAAGTACTTCTTTCATATGATTATTGAGAAGTTTCATCCACTCATCCACACGATGACTTTTTCCTGGTTTCACTTTAAATCTTGTTAATTCGACCTTCATGTTTATTCCTTCATCTTTTTTCGTACATATAAAACATATTCTATCGGATGACAAAAACCTAATTTACCAGCTAAATTTTGTGAAGAAATGTTATCGCTATTACAATCCCAACACGGTGTAATTCCATTTTGTATGCAATGTTCTATGAAAGAAGTTGCGACTAATCCAGCAAGCCCTTTCCGTTGATGGTCTGGATGTGTTGCAATATCAATTTCCGCAAAATCATCACCTCTAAAAATTGAAATACACTCCGCCACTACCTTTTGACCTTGTACAATACAAAAACCAAAACCACGCTTCAAAAACGTTTCTTTTGATCCCCAATACTCTTTATAATACTGCTCCGTAAATTCCGTACTTTTTTCTATTACATTTTTATCGACACGTATGACCTGGTACGTAAAATCATCTACTTCTCTTTTTCCATCTTCAAAGCACTCTCTTTGAAATAGAAATTTCTTTCGAGGGATTTTCCGAAATACATCCTTGAAATGATTTTCAATAATGTTTTCCCAATCTAAGCTAGACACAAATAATGTGAATCGTTTCTCTGTTGTTAAAACATTACTTTCAATGTGAGAAAACAAAGTACATTGAAATTCCTGATCATATGTATCTCCAAACAAATAGTAAATACCATTAGCAGTCGCAATCATTCCTGCTGTTAATCTATCATTTACAAAGATTTCACCATCTATCGTTTGATCACATACTGCATAGGCAAAAGTAGCTGTCTGTTTGTTCTCTTCTAAAACCGGAAGAATCTTATGATACTCTGATAACACTAACTTTCTCATACATTCTCCACAATAACAGTATCCGCTTCTAAATTTTCAAAACAGAGGTTAACGGTTCGCTGTAGTGCTCTTGTGCGGTGGATAGTACCTGCTGGAATTAAAATAGAATCATTCGGTTTTAGAACAGCTGTATCCTTATCCTGAAAATCGATCAGCAATTCTCCCTCGAGTACTATAAATAATTCATCCGAATTCGAGTGAAAGTGCCAATCATATTCTCCCATAAACACAGCAATCCGCAAACAATGATTATTTATATTCGAGACAACAAAATTTTTGTGCTGCTCTGTAATCTCTTTTGTGAGTTCTAAAAGATTTACTTTCTCCATCATTCTTCCCATCCCCTAAGTTATTTATTATTTCCGCAAAAACCAGCCAAGTACAATTACAATTGCAAAGATCAAAAAACATTTCTATTTCTGTTTCCTTACTTTTTTCACTTCTTCTTTTAATTCTCGTACAGTTTGCTCTAAACTAACGATAGCTTCTCCTCTCGTTCAAATCACTTCTCTTTTGTATTCTTTCTTCTGGCTCTTTTTTTAAATTTATTACTGCGCTTCCTTTCTGCGATACACTATTCCATCCTAGTAATCTCTTTCAAGTTCTAACGTTTCATTCTGAATAATGAAACATTTTAAGATAGATTATTTTTTTAATCTCCACCGCCCCCGCAATCTCCACCACCACTATCACTTGAACTACTACAATCATTATCGCTGTAGTTTACAAATCCACTTGACGAGTTTGAAGCATAGGAAGATCGTTTTCTTTTCTGCTGCCTTTTCTTATCATTTTTACTTTCACGGCTTGGCCATACTTTGTCAAACAATACAAAAAACATACCGAATGGTGCCAAAAAAACAATCCCCTGAAAGATGTCTTCCAAAAATTCAGGTCTTATCTCGATTTGATAAAATACACCTAACAAATACATACACAAAATCACATATAAAACCATACTAATATACCTAGCAATTTCCTCTATACGAAGAGCCAGCTTCTGTTGAAATGGTATATTCTGTTCCTGCTTTTTCTTTATATATTTCTGCCGTTTTATCTGTTTTTTCTTCCTACTCTTTCTCCCCATAACATCCCCTCTTTAAATCTACTTATTCATATAATCCCAAACTACCATAAGAGGAATCTCATTAACAAGAAAAAATTCCAATTTTTAGATTTTCAAAACAAAAAGATGCTCTCTATCTCGTATTACGAGTAAAAATTAAAGAGCATCCCTTTTATCCTACTATTTACGAGCAGTAATACCCTCGTCTCAAAGCTCCCTGACAGAAAAAATTAGTAAGAGATGGACTGCTCGTCAAAGTCCAGTTGGTGAAGGCTAATATTCAGCGGTGGATGGAGAAAGCTCCACCGCTGAATGTTTCATTTTATTGGCAACTTCTTTCAAAATCGCCTCGTACCATTCCAAATAATGAAACATTTTAAGGCGGACTACTTTTTTAATCTCCACCGCCTCCGCAATCTCCTCCTCCACTATCACCTGAACTACTACAATCGTTATCGCTATAGTTTACAAATCCACTTGATGAATTTGATGAACCTTTTCTCCTTCTCGCCTTGCTCTTATCCTGTTCACCTTTATCACTTGGTGTCCATATATATAGAAATAAAAAGCCATACAACACCATTTCTACTATTCCTACAAATATCTTTAATAACTCCCCAAAAAACCCCTTAGTTAGATGTAACTGACTCATTTTAAAATAGATGTAAACACAGAATCCTAAATACAGAAAAATAGTAATGATTCTAAGTACTTTAAGTATAATGGCAATTGGTTTCTCATGTTGCTCTATAACTACTTCCTTTTGTTGCAATACATGCTGTTGTTTAGGTTGTCTCTTCTGTTTTTTCTTACTACTTTTCCTCCCCATTGGATCCCCCCTAGACCAATTTACTTTATTCTATAATTCTCGTTACTTATTATAAATCACATATGAAATAAACATAATTCCCCAAATCCTATCGTATCATTCTTAAAATTTTTTTGTCTATCATACGTTATAAAAACATATTGAATATTTTGTCAAATCAAGGTCTAACTTTTTGTAGAAGACACTTGAGTTACTATATACAAAAAGACCCTCCTTATCTAAGGAAGGTCTCACAATTTTTTTATTATGATAAAGCAGGAGCTTTTTCAAGAAGCTCTTTCGCATCAGCGTATTGTAAGCTGTGTGCTTCTGCAACTGCTTCAAATGTTACATAGCCGTCTAACGTGTTAATACCTTTTAATAATGCAGAGTTACTTAAGCAAGCTTCTTTGTAACCTTTGTTTGCAATTTGTACTGCATATGGTACTGTTACGTTTGTTAACGCAAGAGTTGATGTACGCGGAACCGCACCAGGCATGTTTGCAACTGCATAGTGAACAACGCCGTGTTTTTCATAAGTTGGGTTGTCATGAGTTGTAATACGATCAGTTGTTTCGAAAATACCACCTTGGTCAATTGCGATATCTACTACAACAGAACCTGGTTCCATTGATTTAATCATTTCTTCTGTTACAAGTTTTGGCGCTTTTGCACCTGGAATTAATACTGCACCGATTACAAGATCAGATTCTTTTACAGCTTCTGCAATGTTATAAGGGTTAGACATTAAAGTTTTTACTTGGTTACCGAAAATATCATCTAATTGACGAAGACGTTCTGCACTTAAGTCGATAATCGTTACATCAGCACCTAAACCTACCGCAATTTTCGCCGCGTTTGTACCAGCTTGACCACCGCCGATAACTGTTACTTTACCACGTTTTACTCCCGGAACGCCTGCAAGTAAAATGCCTTTACCGCCCTTGTTTTTCTCAAGGAATTGTGCACCAATTTGTGCAGACATACGACCAGCTACTTCACTCATAGGTGCAAGTAGTGGTAAAGAACGGTTGTCTAATTGTACTGTTTCATAAGCAATTGCTACTACTTTATTATCGATTAAAGCTTTTGTTAATTCTGGTTCTGGAGCTAAGTGTAAGTATGTGAATAAAATTAAACCTTCACGGAAATAACCATACTCACTTTCAATTGGCTCTTTTACCTTCATAACCATCTCTTGATTCCATGCTTCTTCAGCAGTTTCAACAAGTTTTGCCCCAGCTTGTACGTATTCTTCATCTGTAAAGCCAGATCCTAAACCTGCACCCTTTTGAACAAAAACATCATGACCATTGTGTACTAAATGCACAGCACCAGCTGGCGTCATTGCCACGCGGTTTTCATTGTTTTTAATTTCTGTTGGAATACCGATACGCATTCTTAATTCCCCCTTGAGTTATGAAATGACCCCTGAATCATTTTTTAAAGCGCTTTCTACGCTCTTATATTTTAACATAATATCTCAATATTTGACAAAAAATATCTCGAGTTTTCCGATAGATTTTATCTATTTTTATCGATGTCTGTGAATAACATCAACCGCCCCTGTTACTTCAATGATTGTGCCCGTAATCATATCAGAATCTTCCTCGCATAGAAATGCAATTGTGCGAGCGATATCTTCACCTGTTCCAGATCTACCAATTGGTGTCTTGGCATCTTTCATCATACGTGCCTCTTGAATCGTTGCCTCTTTCATTTCACCAATAATATCTCCTGGACAAATCATATTTGATGTAATTCCGTATTCTGCTTCCTCATAAGCAATTGTCTTTGTTAATGAGACCAGTCCTACCTTTGCCGCAGCAAATGCGGAACGGTTCATCCAACCAGGTGCACTATCCGCTCCTTGAAACCCATAATTGATAATACGGCCAAAACGCTCTTTTCTCATGATCGGAACGACAAGTTTTAATAAACGAAACACTGCTGTTAAATTCCCTTGTATCATTTCATTCCATTCATCTTCTCCATAATCAATTAAATTTTTACGTTCAAATACGTAAGGACCTGCATTATTGATTAAAAAATCAATTTTGCCAAAACGGTCAATTGCCTCTTCTACCATTTTATGTAAATCTTCTTTTTTCGTGACATCTGCTTGCACAAACTGCAGACGTTCTGCTATATGTTCATATTTTTCCCTCATTGCTTTGGCAGCTCTTATATCGCTGCGATATGTTACGGTTACTGAATATCCTTCAGTCAATAATTTTTCTGTTACTTGCTTTCCTAAACCCTTCGTACCGGCTGTAATGAGCGCGTGTCTCACAAAAATAGCCTCCTTTTTATTCCTATACTCAATATGTAACAAGTTATCCCATCAATTACAACTAAAAAGAATCGAAATTAATTTTTCAAAATTCTGTAACGTTTTCGACAAGCACATTACCATATTTTGCTTTATAATTAAGTTGTAAAAAGGTTATACAAAAGAATTGGGAGGAATCTACTATGAATAATACATATACAAATATTTTAATTGCAGTGGACGGTTCCAAAGAAGCAGAAAAAGCCTTTAAAAAAGCAATTCAAGTTGCAAAGCGCAACAACGCAACATTAACAATCGCTCATATCGTTGATGTAAAAGCATACTCTGCTGTAGAAGCATATAGCCGAGCAATTGCTGAGCGTGCAAATCTCTTTGCAGAAGATTTATTAGAAGACTACAAAAAGACTGCAACTGAAGCTGGTCTTGAAAAAGTAGAAACTGTATTAGAATTCGGTAATCCAAAATCTAAAATTTCAAAAGAAATTGCTCCAAAACATAAAGTAGATTTAATTATGTGTGGTGCAACTGGTTTAAACGCTGTAGAACGCTTCTTAATCGGTAGCGTCTCTGAACATATTATTCGCTATGCGAAATGCGATGTCCTTGTTGTCCGTGGTGAAGAAGAGCAAGGTGAACTATAATTTATCAAAAATATAAAAGCATCAAGCTCATGTAGGCTTGATGCTTTTTTGTGTATTCAAATATCAAATAACAAAATATACCTTTGCTCCCATTCGATTAACTTAAAAATCGAAGGATAGAATATATCTGTTCGGTTACGCTAAGAAAAAAAGAATCGAGGGATGCTACATGGGCGATTCCGAACGAATTATTTTAGATGTAAATGATGAAGAAATTGAAATGCTCGACACAATCTGCTCTCATTTTAAAGAAAAGCATGGTGTTGAGCTGAGTCATGGTGCACTCCTCCGTGATTTAATGGATATTGAATATATTCGTATTACAGAAAATCGGCATAAATACGAATAAGAAAAGACGTTCAGTAATTGGCAAAACCACCTTACTGAACGTCTTTTTAATCATTTATATACGATTCTTTTTATGCCTTTTTAACAAATTCAGATTTTAATTTCATAGCTCCAAATCCGTCAATTTTGCAATCAATATCATGATCTCCATCAACTAAACGGATACTCTTTACTTTTGTACCTATTTTTATAACGGATGAAGTTCCTTTTACTTTAAGATCTTTGATTACTGTTACAGCATCACCATCGTTTAAGATATTTCCATTTGCATCTTTAACAACCTTTTTGTCTTCACTATTTTCAGTTTCTGACCCTAGAGCCCACTCATGCGCACACTCTGGGCAAACAAATAGACTTCCATCTTCATACGTATATTCTGAATTACATTTCGGACAGTTCGGTAAGTTTTGCATATTTTTTATTTCCTCCATTATAAAAATTACTCTTAATTCCCTTTTTCATACTTACGTAAACTTAACAATTACGAACTGGAAACTCACGAAAAATAGGGATGTTCCTTATATACTGCCATAGTATTTTCAGATTGACAAGCCAACTTTATGTGAACACGTTTTCTAAAAAAGAAAGCACATCATATAGTGTGCTCTCCTTCTTTACGTTGATGGCAATGCGGTAAACTTAGATTGCTAAACATACTATTCCAGATGAAGAGTTGTTTTAGCATGGATTCCCCTTCCAAAATACAAAACAATTATAATGATGGTATAATTAGGAAAATGAACTAGGGGGTTCTGGTACATGAAATCTGAAAGTATATCAAAACATTTTCACACATTAAATCAACAAAGATCTCAATTTCTCCCTAAACTACAATCACTTCCGCAAGAAGAACTATGGCATCGAAATAAAAATGGAAAATGGTCAATTGGGGAACATCTCTACCACCTGTACTTAATTGCAAAAATGCTAAAAGTTGCAATTAAGTTTTCTTTCACACTTCTTCCCTATGCCAAAATAAGAAGAAATGCTCCGTTTGCAACTGAAATACATGACATCTATGCAGTATACAAAGAAAAAAATGGGAAAGGAATGAAAGCTCCTTGGATTTTAGTACCATCCAAAAAAATCTATTATTCTATGGATGGTAAAGAACTGGAACGATTGCTAGTTAACGAAACAAATGCAATCAAAATATGCGTTCAAAATATAGAAGAAAATATCGCGGGGCACATTGTATTTTTGGATCCACTCGCTAAGTATCCCAACCTAATTCAAGCCATTCAACTTTTAGCGATACATGAGAAACATCATTTTTTAATCATTGAAAATATCTATAAAACGATGCATGCACGTAGTCTAGAAGCATAAAAACACTAAATCAGTGAGAGCTAAATCCCTCACTGATTTAAGTTTCACTTTATCTTCACTTCTTCTCCTACATATTCCAAATGCCATGCATCTTGAATAGATAATACTGGAGATCCGCTTGTATTCTTTGCAAATCGAAGAAGTCCATATTCTCCTGCGTAAAATATAGAAGCGTTGATCGGAAAACAAGGATAGTGCGGGTCTTCATCTACAAATACTGGTTTACCTTCTTTTGTTAAGAAGCTAAACTCAAATACGCCTGCTGAATATGTTCCCTCATAGCCCTTCCATTCTACTGCCTGAACATGCTTTCTTTGTAAATCTGTATACTTACAAGGGCTTCCATTAATAACGATATACTTTGTTCTTAAATCCATTACTCGAAACCCTATCGATACTACCTCACCATTATGACGCGCTATATAGAAATCCTTTCGAACAGGTTCTAATTGCATTTTTTCTCCATTCCACTCCATCATAAGAGCAGTATCTTCAATTGTTATACTGACAAATCCTCTTTTTGCACCTAAATACGTCCCTTCATAGTTTCTCCAACAATCCGAATCAACCTGAACAGGAGTGATTTTAGGTTTAACAGTTTGTCCTATGAATTGGTTCATTAACATCTCTATAATTTCCCACCCATAATCCTGCGTCGCCATCGTCACAAATCCTAGCTTTTTCTCTGGGAACAATACTAAAAAACATTTATATGTGCTTATCGCTCCGCTATGCCATAGCATTTCGCAGCCTCGCTCTTTCTCTATTATCAAACCTAAACAGCTACCAAACTCGTTTAAAGTGTAGTTATCAACTTGCTTCTTATGCATTTCCTCAATTATTTCTGACCTTAAAAAGGTCTTACCATCTAAAATCCCTTTATTTAAATGCATCATCGCAAAGCGAGATAAATCTGTTATGGTCGACATTCCAAAAAAGGAAGGATAATTCGTTACATTTTCTGCAAATTTATGTTGTACCTTCCAATCGCCTTGTTCTGTTTTTTCATGGGCTAAAGCAAGAGGATATGTCATCGCTTCAAGCGGATCATACATTGTTCTAGTCATTCCAAGTGGATCTAATACATATTCCTTCATGAGCTCTGCAAACGGCTTTTTACATACAGATTGAGCTACATATCCTGCAAGATTATAAGCATGATTTCCGTATGAATATAGGATGCCAGGTGGAGTTACTAGTTTCAAATTAGGAACTATTTCCTCTATATAAGATACCCATCCTGCCTGATCACGAGGTCCCTCTATATCTCCTCCATCAGGTAAACCCGCGGTATGACTTAGCAACATACGAAGAGTTATGGTGCGAGCGTATTCTTGATTCTGCAGGGTAAACTCTTCTATATACGTACAAATTGGAACATCTAAATCTAAAATCCCCTCTTCTACGAGCTTCATTATTAAAGTCCCTGTTAAACTTTTACTAACTGATCCAACGCGGAACAATGTATCGGTCGTAACCTTCTGATTCGATTCTTCCCAGTTCATGAGACCGAATGCCTTTTCATACAAAATTTCTGTTTCATTTATGATTGATAGTGCAAACCCCGGTACTGTTTTGTTCTGTACTTGTTGTTCTATATGCAATTCAATATCTTTTATAGATAACACAGGGCATTACCTCCCTATTCTTTTTGAATTTCATTTGAAGTAAACTCTTTAATAAGTTGGCATAATAGACGCTCCTTACATTACTAAATCTTCCACCTACCCAAATTTCAACTTAAGATTGCGAAACTCCTTTCTCCTTTAACACACTTATTATTTTTTCTAGTAAAAAAAAGAGGATACCCCGCTCCTATATGGAGCGGGGTATCCTCTCATCCTTATAAATTTACAGTCTCTCCCACTAACACCTTCGCTTTTTCCAGTGCATTTTGAATTTGTTCGAATCCTGTTCCACCTGCACTATTACGACGTTTTACCGCTGCATATGGCGAAAGAACTTCATATAAATCTTCTTCAAATAACGAACTCATTTCTTGATATGTTTCTAGCGGTACATCTAATAAATAGGTTCCTTTTTGCGTACAATGAAGAACGAGCTTTCCAACAATTTCATGCGCCTGACGGAATGGAAGTCCTTTGTTTGCTAAGTAATCAGCAATTTCTGTTGCATTGGAGAAGTCTTGTGTTACGGCTTGCCCCATTTTTTCTTTGTTTACAGTCATCGTTTCTAGCATGCCAGCCATAATGTGCAGGCAGCCTTCTACTGTTTTCACCGTATCAAACATACCTTCTTTGTCTTCTTGCAAGTCTTTATTATAAGCAAGCGGCAATCCTTTCATTACCGTTAACAAGCTAAATAGATTGCCGTATACTCTCCCTGTTTTACCACGAATGAGTTCAGCCATATCAGGGTTTTTCTTTTGCGGCATAATGCTGCTTCCCGTTGCGTACTGGTCGCTCATTTCAATAAATTGAAATTCCTGACTGCTCCATAAAATGAGTTCTTCACAAAAGCGTGATAAATGCATCATTAGTATGGACGAATTGCTAAGAAATTCTAGTATGAAATCACGATCACTCACTGCATCTAAACTATTTTCATAGATTCCTTCAAAACCGAGCAACTCTGCGCTATACGAACGGTCAATCGGAAATGTAGTTCCCGCAAGAGCACCCGCACCAAGCGGAGAAATATTAATGCGCCCCAGTGAATCCTCATAACGATTTACATCGCGCTCTAACATCCAAAAATATGCAAGTACATGATGAGCAAACGAAATTGGCTGTGCACGTTGCAAATGTGTATACCCCGGCATAATCGTTTCAATATTCTTCTCTGCTTGATGAACAAGAACCGATTGCAGTTGTTTCGTTGCCTTTATAATATCTTTCACTTTATTACGTAAATATAAATGCATATCTGTCGCAACTTGATCATTACGACTTCTTCCTGTATGAAGCTTTCCACCAACGTCACCAATTTGTTCAATTAACATTTTTTCAATGTTTAAATGAATATCCTCAGCATCTACTGAAAAAGTTAACTCATTTACTTTCGCTTTTTCTAATAAATGTTGAAGGCCTTCTTTAATTTTCTCTGCTTCTTCTTTTGTCACAATCCCCTGCTTCGCAAGCATCGTAACGTGAGCGTTACTTCCTTCTATATCTTCTACCACTAATTTTTGGTCAAAGGGGATGGAAGCTCCAAACTCCTCGACCCACTCTTCTGCTTCTGCTGTAAAACGGCCTCCCCAAAGTTTGCTCACGCTTCCACCTTCTTCTGATTTACTTGGCTGTATACTTTTGTTGGAAGACCAAATAAAGAAATAAAGCCAACTGCAGCATCATGGTTAAATTCATCATCTACTGTATATGTTGCTAATTTTTCATCATATAGAGAGTATTCTGATTTACGTCCTTCTACAATTGCATGACCTTTAAATAATTTCACACGTACTGTACCTGTTACTGTTTTTTGTGTTTCTTGTAAGAAAGCAACAAGCGCTTGTTTTAAAGGCGAGAACCATAAACCGTTATAAATTAATTCCGTTAATTTTTGCTCAATCATTGGTTTAAAATGAGCTACTTCTTTTACAAGCGTTAAATCTTCTAACTCTTTATGTGCTGTAAGTAACGTCATTGCTGCTGGGCATTCATATACTTCACGTGATTTAATCCCAACAAGGCGGTTTTCCACATGATCAATACGCCCAACCCCATGTTTTCCAGCAAGAGTGTTTAACGTTTTGATTAGTTCTGAAAGTGAATAAGAAATGCCATTTAATGTTGTTGGTACCCCTGCTTCAAATCCAATTTCCACAAACTCTGGTTTATTCGGTGTATCTTCTAATGCTAATGTCATTTCATATGCATCTTCTGGAGGCGCTGCCCACGGATCTTCTAAAATTCCACATTCATTACTGCGTCCCCATAAGTTTTGGTCAATTGAGAACGGGCTATCTAAATTGATTGGGATTGGGACATCATTTTCTTTCGCGTACGCAATTTCTTCTTCACGTGACCATTTCCATTCACGTACTGGCGCAATTACTTCTAAATACGGATTTAATGCTTGAATAGAAACTTCAAAACGAACTTGGTCATTCCCTTTTCCTGTACATCCATGTGCGACAGCACTTGCTCCTTCCTGCTCCGCAATTTCTACAAGTTTTTTTGCAATTAACGGACGAGATAATGCAGAAACAAGTGGATATTTCCCTTCGTATAACGTATGACCTTGTAGAGCCATCAATGCATATTCATTCGCAAATTCTTCTTGAACATCAATCATGTAAGATTTAACTGCGCCTACTGAAAGTGCTTTTTCTTTTACAAAATCCAAATCTTTACCTTCCCCTAAATCTAAGCAAAGCGCAATAACATCATAATTTTTATCTTGTAACCATTTAATTGCAACGGAAGTATCAAGACCTCCGGAATATGCTAACACAACTTTTTTCTTCTCCATTTTATATCCCCCTAAAGAATAAATATTCATTATCATTAATAATAATTCAAACTTTAACACCTTTTATAAAATGAATCAAGGGATATTAACAAAAAAAATTCTAACAATTTCATCGAACTTCTTTCTTTTTTTCGGTACAATGGAAACAGAAAATGGGGGTGTCTATATGGAACAATATTTTATATACGATGAACACCTAGGAATAGAAGTACCTGAACTACAAGAAGAATGGGAAGATATCCCTGAAAACATGCAGCATGCAATTTTATTAAAATGGGAACAAATTCGTGGAAAAATACCTGATCGTATAAAAGAACTGGAATATCATATTAACCAAAAACAACAGCGTTTAAATAACGAGGAAAATTTTGAGATTTCTTGTAAACTCAATTCTGAGATTGCCGATTTTGCCTCTATCATTAACGATTTATGGCTATGGTATCGTCTTACTCAACATGTGTCTGAGGGAAAAGCGCATCAATAAAAGAAGCATGCCCTCATTTACTGTGGGTCATGCTTTTTTCATAACAAGGCTTGCAATATATATTTTTCGCTGATTTCGCTAAGCATACATCAAAAGGACCTACTAACAGATTCCTTTCTTTTGGTAACTTTACAAAGGCAACCAATTCTTCTTCATATTGAATTTTTTTTTGACAAAGAGAACATACTAATTCTTTTCTTTTGAACATATCTTTGAACATACTATCCCCTCCCTTACCATTCATCCATCTATACAAATATACTCTCATACAAACTTATTTTTGTAAAAAAATAACACAATATACATTCCCCGCGTCATATACTAACGAAAAGAATTTGTACAGAAACATGACTCTACAGGAAGTTTAATTTTTATCCCCCATTAACTGGGATGCTTTTTTCAAAGAAAAAAGTGACAAACAGGAAACAAGTGAGTAAATTTCAGTACTTCTTTCTTATTACTTATTGGACATCCTCTCCCAACTCCTAAACAAATAGGACTATTTTGCAAAAATATTTAAAAATAGCAGCATACTTCCTATAAAATTACAAATTCTGTAGTTTTTCTCCGGTTATTGTCGGTTTCCATCCGCATACATTTTTTGAAAGTATGATATAATAATATAAAATCTTTTACAGAAAGGATTTTGATATCATGATCGCTCGAAGGAGCATGTGGCATCGAATTGACGAATCTTACACGTAGCGTATTTTTTTGCTCAGATACTTTAGTCTAGCGAAAAAAATACGAGAGTGGGGAAATTATGATTGCCCGAAGGATAATTTGGCAACGAAAAGACTCTTCTTACACATAGCGTTTTGTTTAGGCCTTTATTGATAATTACTAAACAAAACGAAGAAGAAGGCAGGATTGCTAAATAACCAATCCTACTCAAAGTTTTGTTTAGTCGTTTTTAGACTTAAACTAAAACGAAAGTAGGGAGAATTGATGGACGAGAGGATTATTCGTTATTTCTTCAGCGATATATAGCGTAGTTAGTTTGATGTAAACTAACTGAAGGCTATATGAGCTCGTAGTTAGTTTACAAGATGAAAAGAACTACTAACTACGGAAAGAAGGAATAACGATGAGGAACATCCAAAGTCGACAAATTATTAAAGAAATTTTTATGCTTTTAATCGGTTCATTTATTTTATCAGCAGCACTATATCACATTCATTTTCAAAACCACTTAACTGAAGGTGGCTTTGTAGGAATTGCACTATTTATCCAAAACTTTTTTGATATTTCACCGTCAATTTCAACTGTAATAATGGATATCCCGATTATTTTGCTATGTGCTACATTTTTAGGTAAAAAGATGGTTGGTTATTCATTTATAGGATCGATTTCATTTGGAGTATTTTATTCTTTAATGGAAAACTATTCTCCATTTACAGTAGATTTATCAAATCATTTATGGATAGCTGCAGTACTAGGTGGTGCGCTGGCTGGGATTGGACTCGGTTTTATATTGCGATTTGGTGGTTCAACCGGTGGAGACGATATTTTAACAATTGTACTAAGTAAAAAAACTCGATTTACAATTGGTCAGATTTTCTTCGTCTTTGATGCGATTGTACTTACACTTTCATTATATTATTTAACTTGGACAGAAATTGCTTTTACTATTCTTTCAATTGCTGTGCAGGCAAAGACGCTTGATTTAATTTATTATCCAGCAGAAGAAAAGAAAACAGTATCTATTCCAATATCAAAACAACATGCAACAAACTAAAAGCGAAAGGCCTTGGCCTCTCGCTTTTTTTATGCTCTTTTTTCTTTTTCTACTATGTAACGCACTTGGTAGAACCTGGTTGCAAATTCTGTTACATTCCTTGTTAGACGGTAATTCACCGTAGAACCAATCGCCATCCCTAATACAGGAATACCTTGAAATAGTTTACGTCGAAGCGCATAAATAGAAAAAGTCTTCAAAATTTGTTTTAACAAAATTTCTGTAGAAGCTGGTTTTAATACTTCTTCTTCCCCTTCATAAAAGAACGAATCCTCTTGTTCTAGCTCCTGAAGCAAGTTATACCAAGCATATTGCTGAAGCCTTGCTGGCAGTAAGGCAGCATGGAATACTTTTAAAGCGAGCATCATTTCATATGGCTTGTTCACATCATGACCAAATGATGTTGCAATAAGTTGAACTGCCTTTACATTTAACGCAATCATGACCGGAAAATCAGCTGTCAACAATAATAAACCACCGACTCCAGTTGCTCCTCCCTGTACAAAAGAATATAAACGATGACGCGCGGTCTGTTGCTCTGCTATGTATGTTAGTTGATCAATGGATAATGCTTTCAATTCTCCCAGCTGTTCAATCGATTCATCAAACAACCGCGCTGTTCCTAAAATACGATTTCGTGCATCAAGCTGCGATTGTGAACTCTGAATCAATGCATGAAGATGAAATAACCATCCGTCTGCTTTCGCAAAAAATTCTTTTCGCTTTTTCTCCGGAACCTTTGCGACTGAAGTATGCAACCACTTATCAAACATCTTTTGAAAATCGGTTGACTCCTGTTCCAATAGCTGTCCTTCCCAATTTTTAACCTCTTGTAAAATGGCTTGTTCTCGCTTCGATTGCATCGTAACAACCACCTCGCTCAATTTTGTTCTATTGTAACATATTTCAGATTTTTCTTTACAAATCTGATAGGCTAAACATATATTTATCCAATATATAGGAGGTTATAATATGTACCCACGCGCAAAGGCATTTGGAATCCTACTCCATAACAAGCGTATTCTTGTTCAAGAATATCAAACAGAAATTCAAACATATTACAGGCCACTCGGCGGTTCTATTGAATTTGGAGAGAAATCAGATCAAACAGTGATTCGTGAATTTAAGGAAGAAATTAATGCACAAGTAGAAATTACAACTTACTTAGGATGTCTTGAAAATATCTTTTATGTAGATGAGGAAGCCGGACATGAGATTATTCAATTGTACTCGCTTCATTTTACAGATACATCATTATATGGAAGTGAAATGATACCTATGCAAGATAACGAACGAAGTGCATATGCAAAGTGGATTCCCATTACAGCATTTCTCGGGCAAGAAAAAACTTTGTATCCAAATGGAATCATGCATTTTCTCGCAACAAAAATAAAAGACGGAATCCTATAGGATCCCGTCTTTTATTCATATATTAACCAATATTTCCAAGACGTAATACGTCACGAGCAATCATAACTTCTTCGTCAGTTGGAATTATAATAATTTTCACTGGAGAGTGAGGGAAGCTGATGAATGCTTCTTCGCCACGAACATTGTTACGTTTCGGATCGAAGTATACTCCCATAAACTCAAGGCCTTCTAATACACGCTCACGAATTAGAGAACTGTTTTCTCCAATACCAGCTGTAAAGATGATTGCGTCTACACCTTTCATACGAGCTGCATAAGAACCGATATATTTATGAATACGCTCTACGAATATATCTAACGCTACCTCTGCACGGTGATTTCCTTCTTTTTCCGCTTGTTCGATGTCACGTAAGTCACTAGAGAATCCAGAAAGACCTAGCATACCACTTTTCTTGTTTAATACGTTTAGAACTTCTTCTACAGATTGTCCTGTTTTTTCCATTAGGTATGGAATTAACGCAGGATCAAGGTTACCAGAACGTGTACCCATTGTTACACCAGCAAGTGGAGTGAAGCCCATAGAAGTATCGATAGACTTTCCGCCTTCTACAGCTGCGATACTTGCACCGTTACCTAAGTGGCAAGAAAGTAAACGTAAGCTTTCAAGTGGACGACCTAATAATTCAGCTGCACGCTGTGTTACATATTTATGAGACGTTCCGTGGAAACCGTATTTACGAACACCATATTTCTCATAGTATTCATATGGTAAGCTGTATAAGAAAGATTCTTCCGGCATTGTTTGATGGAATGCTGTATCGAATACTGCAACTGCTGGTACGTTTGGAAGTACCGCTTGGAATGCTTTAATACCAACAACGTGTGCTGGATTATGAAGTGGTGCTAATTCGCTTAAATTTTCGATTTCCGCTAATACTTCGTCAGTAATTAAAGCAGAATCATCAAACTTTTCGCCGCCGTGTACAACGCGGTGACCGATACCGCTAATCTCATCAAGAGATTTCACGATTCCGTTTTCAGTTAATTTGTTAAGTAACATATTAACTGCTACTCCATGGTCTGGTATACTTGTTACTTCTGTTTGTTTTTCACCGTTCACAGTAATTGTGAAGATACTATCTTCTAAACCGATACGTTCTACTAAACCTTTTGTTAATACTGTTTCACTTGGCATTTCAAATAATTGGAATTTCAAGGAAGAGCTTCCTGCATTAATCGCGATGATTTTTGACATCTAGTCTTTCGCCCCTTTTTTCTCTTGGTAGTTGTGTGGATGAGACCACAAACCGCTCGATTTTATCTGTTTAAATATACCAAAGATGAAAACGTTTCATCCCCAGTAAATTTTATACTCACGAATTTAATTTAAACATCGTACGACATATATTTCAAGTGAAAAAATTGTAACACCAAGAAAAAATATATATTACAGATTTCAAAAAAATTCAGTTTTATCTTGTATATATTAAAAATTATTACATACAATACAAAACTGTACTATATCTAAGAGTACTCCTGTTACATATATTACTATTTATACGTTGCAAACCAAGTATTTAATTGATCCATAATATTCTCCATCGCCTTCATGTTGGAAAATTTAGGCAACTCCACTAACAAAGCTTGTTTCGGCATTGTTACATTTGGACCTTTCTTTTGGAGAACAAATATACTTTTTGCATTTTTCTCGTTTTTAAACATGGAAACAGGAAGCTGTAATAGTCCTTGAATAAAGCTTGTTTCTTTAATAAATGCATGTAATTTTGGCGCTTGATCACTTTCAAAGATAAAGTTTGGTACTAAGAAGAATAAATAGCCACCTTCTTTTGTATATTTCACACTTTGTTCAATAAATAAGTGATGTGCATAAGACATTCCTTCATCTGCTTTAAGAGTATATTCACTTGCGCCAATTTCGTTTGGATAAAATCCAACTGGTAAATCACAAACAACTGCATCTACTGGGTCAATATAAAGCGGTGCTAGTCCATCTTGATTGAAGAACTCGATTGCTTGCTTTTGTAAATTCGCATTCGCTAAAGCAAGTCTAACAAGTAAATCATCCACATCTACACCAAATCCACTTATCGTTGCACCTTCTTGAGCACCATTAAAAATTGTCGTCATTAAGTTCCCTGTCCCAATCGCAGGATCTAAAACAACGATTTCTTTTTGATCTTTCATAAATTTATGGAATAAGTAGCTCATAAACATTCCAACTGCATCAGGCGTCATTTCGTGATTGGCTTGCACGCCTTCTTTCATTCCCTTTAGAATCGCAAGTTGAAATGATTTGCGAATTTCCTCGCTTTTATATTTTTCTTCATTAAACTTACTATATTCACGATTCAACCGTTCAATTGTTGATTCAGATAATTCTTCTTGTAGAACCGCTCCTTCAAACAGATTATCCCCTGTTTCCACAAGCGCTTCTAAATAGGTTACATCCAATTCTTTACGTAAAATTACGGTAGAAGAATCAAAAATAGAAAATAATGTTTCTACTGCCTGACTCACGTACATTCCTCCTTCTGTCAATTACACATAACTTATATCATACCACAATCTAATTTTTTGCCAAAAGAAAAAGCGACCCCTTTTTAAGAGCTCCCTTTTCAGATTTTAATTTTATATCGACTGTTTCTTCTTATATATCAGCGCTTTTTCAGTACATCGGCGTTCGGCACTATATGAGAAAAAACGACCTCTTACATAGAGGTCGCCTTCATTTACATTACTTAGCAGCTTTTGCTGCTTCTAATGCTGCTTCGTAATTTGGATGGCTTGTACCTTCGCTTACGTATTCTACGTAAACTACTTTGTCGTTGCTGTCTACTACGAATACTGCACGAGCAAGTAAACGAAGTTCTTTCATTACTACACCGTAAGCTTCACCGAATGAAAGGTCACGGTGATCAGAAAGTGTTGCTACATTTTCTAAGCCGTTCGCTGCACACCAGCGTTTTTGAGCGAATGGTAGGTCTACACTAATTGTTAATACTTTTGTGTTTTCAATACCAGCTGCATCTTGGTTAAAACGACGAGTTTGCGCATCGCATACACCTGTGTCGATAGATGGTACAACACTAATTAATTTCACTTGACCTTTGTATGTTTCTAAACTTACTGGAGATAAGTCGTTTGCTAGCACTTGGAAGTTTGACGCTTGATCGCCAACTTTAACTTCTGTTCCAACTAAAGTGATTGGGTTACCTTTAAAAGTTACGTTTGTCACTTGAAAATCCTCCTTTTAATAAAACAAAGTATGTATAGTGTTAATAATAGTCATAATGATTCTAAAATACAAATGAAACTAACTCAACTTATATATTTTTTCAAAAAAGATGCCACTTTCATAATTCAGCACAAAAAAAGAAGGGCCTTTATTTAGCCCTTCTTCTCAGAAATTCATCCTCTATATTTCAAATTCTGGTTCGTCGCCTTTTCGCTTCTCCATCATTTCCTTCACTTTATCAACAGCTTGCGGTGCTAACTCAAGGATTTTATCAATCACATGTGTCTGTTGATCTAAGTGTAATACTTTTACGCCTTGTCCATTTATAACGAGAAAAGCGACTGGGTTAATGGAGACACCACCACCACTCCCTCCTCCAAATGGATGACGACCGGAGCTTTCTACTTTTCCAAACTCGCTCCCGCCAGCAGCAAACCCAAAGCTCACTTTAGAAACCGTTAAAATGATGCTCCCATCAGCCGCTTTAATTGGATCGCCGATAATTGTATTTACATCAGTCATTTGTTTTAAATGCTGCATTGCAGTTGTCATTAAACCTTGAATTGGATGATCCATTTTATCCCCCTATGCTTGTACAGATTTTTCTGTTATACCAGATTTTTGTTTTCTCATAAACAAGAGTAACTTCACCCCTGCTACTAGGGCACGATATATATGAAAGGATGCTGTTAATTCACCTTTCGATGCAAATCCCTTCCCTTGAAACACAGGTGTAATCTCAAACTCCGGTACATCGATAACATGTGTATATTGTCCCAAGGCCCCCGCAGTCATTCCTTTTATTCCCCATGCATATCCAGTAACAATTCCAGTACTAGCTGCATCCCCAGTTCCAATTTGCGAATGCCATCTCCACTTATTGATTTTCACTTTTTTAAGAAAACCTTTAATGATAGTATGGATTTCTTGAAGCTTTTTTATCAGTTCCCCGACACTATCAAGTTGCGCCATAATTTTATTTTCTATACCGCCATCTTTCTCTGCCTTTTCAATTTTTTGTTCGGTCTTTTTTTGTTGTTTTTCAATTCTTTCCAGTACATCAAATGTATATCGAATCATCCATATTTTCACTTGAAATAAACATTGTTTCTCCATTTCTGAATATAAAAACGTCACTTTAAGCGATAGTTTCGACAATAGTATAAGTAAAACGAGCAAGAGAAGAATTCCAATTCCAATCACAAACCACTTCATTTGTATCATCCTTTCACTCCACATCCATTATCGACAGGTTCAAACAGGATTAAACAAGTAGTTATAAAATTGAATATAAAAATTTTTCTAAAAACAAAGAGGGATTTTGACATTTTATATCGAAATATATTATTTGAGCATACCATCAGAGTTTTTCTAATGGAGCACCACGTTAAATTTGACTGCAATGGAGGGATACACAATGACAGATCGCCGCAATTTATTTTTCTTTTATGGTGATGACAAAGCAACGCTTGTCGAAAAAATGAAGCCAATATGTCGTATTTTAGAGGAAAATGGATTTACCATATTAGATCATCCAAAAAATGCAAACGCTATCGTCAGTGTTGGAGATGACGGCACCTTCTTACAAGCCGTTCGTAAAACAGGTTTTAGAGAAGATTGCTTATATGCAGGGGTTTCTACGAAAGATGAAATTTCTTTCTACTGTGATTTCCATATTGACCATGTCGATACAGCCCTTCAAGAAATTACACAAAATGAAATTGAAGTGCGAAAATATCCAACAATTCAAATAGATGTTGATCATGACACATCTTTCCATTGTTTAAACGAGTTTTCTTTACGCTCTAGCATCATTAAAACATTTGTAGTTGATGTACATGTTGATGATTTATATTTCGAAACATTTAGAGGAGACGGTTTAGTCATCTCTACACCGACAGGAAGTACAGCTTATAATAAATCATTGCACGGCGCAGTTGTTGATCCATTAATTCCATGCTTCCAAATAAGCGAACTTGCTTCTTTAAATAACAACACATATCGTACACTTGGATCACCGTTCATCTTAAATCATGAACGTACATTAACGTTAAAGCTTGCTCCAGACGGTAATGATTATCCTGTTATCGGAATGGATAATGAAGCGCTTAGCATTAAACAAGTCGAGAAAGCAGTTGTTCGTTTAAGTGATAAACAAATTAAAACAGTAAAACTAAAAAATAATTCGTTCTGGGAAAAAGTACAGAGAACGTTTTTATAAGATGAAAAATGAGTGCTAGGAGATTCCCTAGCACTCATTTTTGCGTCACATATTTTCGAACGGTCGCTATTATTTTTGATACACAATCTGACCATCTATTACAGTTGCCGTAACTTGTATATTTTTTATATCTTCTACTTCAATTTCAAATACATTACGATCCATTATGGTGAAATCCGCTTCATACCCTTGGGCGATTTTACCACGCTCGTTTTCTTTTCCAATCGTATATGCACTTCCGGTCGTAAAGAGTGAAACAGCTTCAAATACCGATAGACGCTCTTCTGGTATATAACATGTTCCATCCATAAAACTTCGGCGCGTTACGGCACTATACATCCCTAAAAACGGATTTACTTGCTCGATTGGGGCATCTGATCCACCGCCGCAATGCAAACCTGCACGGAGCAATGTTTTCCAAGCATACGCATAACGAAGACGATGCTCTCCTAGTTTTTCAATAACAGATGGGAAATCAGACGAGACGAATACAGGCTGAATATCAATGATTGCTTGTAAGTTCTTCATACGTTCAATTAAATCTTCACGAGCAAGTTGACAATGAATAATACGATCACGCAGCCCCTCTCCGGGAGGATATAACTCCAGTGCATCAATTACATATTCAAGGGATAAATCACCGATTGTATGAATCGCAACTGGCATCCGTAGATTACGTGCTTTCTTCACTAATTCCGCGAGCTCTTCACGAGAAAAAATAGCTACTCCATTTGTTTCCTTCTCATCTTCATACGGTTCACTTAATAAAGCCGTTCTTCCGCCAAAAGAACCATCAGAAAAAATCTTCATGGCTCCAAATTCAATATAATGCTCATTTTCATATTCTTTTCGTTCTTCTGCCACTTCATGATGAACGAGTAAATGTGCTTTAAAAGGCGTTTCTTTTATAACGTATGGAAACGCATTGTACGTTTTTCGAAAACTGCCGTAATAATTTAAATCCTCTGTATGTCCACCCACTAATCCGTACTTCCAACAATCTCGAATAGCTGTTTCTAGTGCTCTTCGTAAATATGTTTCATCTATTTCAGGCTGAAGATGCTTAATTAATTCTTGGCCTTGTTCATATAAAAGACCTGTTAATTCATTTGATGAATCCCGGCCAATTTTCCCGCCTTTTGGGTCCTTCGTCTCAACCGTTATATTTGCTTTGTCAAGTATGTAAGAGTTCACCCATGTAACATGTCGACAAACACGTTTTAATAAGATAGGATGTTCTTTCGAAATCGCATCTAAATCACGGACATGGACGTTTTTAGTATCTGTGAAATTATTTTCGTTCCAGCCCTCACCAATAACCCAAATATCCTCTGCCACTTCGTTAACCCGCTCTCTAACGAGCAAAAGCATTTCCTGATACGACGTGCATGCAGATAAATCTAATCGAAGTAACCTTTCTCCATGCCCAATAAGGTGCATATGACTATCCACAAGGCCTGGAATCATCGTTCTTCCTTCTAGATTATGCACCCGCTCAGGCTCATAACGACTTTCTAACTCTTTTTTATTCCCCGTATCTATAATCATCCCATCTTCTACATACACAGCTTCAACCATTTCGTTCTCTTCACTCATTGTATAAATATGTCCACCGAACCAAATCTCCCCCATCTTCTCTCCCCTTTTTCTTTTAGTCTACGAAATTTAAGTGTAGAAAAAAAGCACCACTTTACAAACATGGTGCTTTTCCAAAAATGAATTTTAATTAGCCGGGATTGTTGTTACTTGCCATTCTACGTTAAATTTATCTTTTACTTGTCCATACGCCGGGCTCCAGAAAGTTTCTTGAATTGGCATAATTACTTGACCGCCATCTTGTAATTTTCCAAATACTTCTTTTGCCTTTTCTGCATCGCTTAATCTAATCGCTATCGTTACTTGCGATCCAATTTCGTGTGGTTTACCTGGGAATGTATCTGAAATCATAAGGTCTGTATTACCTACTTTTAAATGCGCATGTAAAACGCGTTCCTTCACCTCATCTGGAACAGTAAATCCTGGAGTTTCAGGCATTTCTCCAAAAGTTTGAATGACTTCAACTTTTGCATCCAATGCATGTTCATAAAACTTCACTGCTTCTTGTCCATTACCATCCAAAACTAAATACGGATTAATACCTAAAATCATAAAAAACACCTCTTTTTTCAATTTTTCAGTAGTCATTTTAAACCCAAACAAGAACATACGTTCTATCAAATGATATCATAACTTTACATGCACTTGCAACAATCTAAATCCATTTTTTCTTACTTTAGCCCTAATCCCATTTCTTGTTTTCTAAGTTCGACGCGTCTAATTTTTCCGGAAATTGTTTTTGGTAGTTCGTCTACAAATTCAATTTTGCGAGGGTATTTATATGGTGCAGTTAATTCTTTAACGTGTTCTTGAAGTAAAGGAATCAGTGTATCTTCTTTTTCTTGTACATTTTCTCTTAAAACGATAAATGCCTTTACGACACTTCCGCGGATTTCATCCGGACTTGCCACAACAGCACACTCCCTTACATACGGGTGTTTCACAAGTGCATCTTCGACTTCAAATGGCCCAATTGTATAACCAGAGCTAATGATAATATCATCACCGCGCCCCTCAAACCAAAAATAACCTTCTTCGTCTTTTTTCGCTTTATCACCTGTAATATAATAATCGCCACGGAATTGCATCGCTGTCCGCTCATCATCTTTATAATATTGCTTAAAAAGTGCTGGCGTTTCAATATGAACAGCAATATCTCCTACTTCTCCAATGGATACAGGTTTTCCTTCTTCATCTACAATATCTACATGATTACCTGGCGTCGGTTTCCCCATCGACCCTGGCTTAATCTCCATTCCTTTCATAACGCCAACAAGTAATGTATTTTCTGTTTGGCCATAGCCATCCCTGACGGTAACATGAAAATGATTTTGGAATGTTTCTATTACCTCTCGGTTCAGCGGCTCTCCTGCCGATACAGCACTATGTAACGCTGATAGATTATATTGCTGCAGGTTCTCTACTTTTGCCATTAAGCGATACTCTGTCGGCGTACAACAAAGCACGTTCACTTTATTATCATCTAATAACTGTAGATATGTCTTCGGTTCAAATTTACCGTGATATACAAATCCTGTTGCTCCAGAACCGAGCGTTGCTAAAAACGGGCTCCAAATCCACTTTTGCCAACCTGGACTAGCCGTTGCCCATACAACATCATTCTCTTCTATTCCGAGCCAATTTGGAGCGCTTGTACGTAAATGCGCGTAGCCCCAAGCATGTGTATGAACGACGCCCTTTGGATTTCCTGTTGTTCCTGATGTGTAAGATAAAAAGACCATATCTTCTCGGTCTGTCTTAGCCATCTCTAATTCGTCACTTTCTATTTCTAATACGTCTTTTAAATTGATCCAGCCATCTACTGACTGCTCGCTCAGCGCAAACTTTTGTAGAGACTCCACCATCTCTACACCGTCAAATTGTTCGATATACGGCCCATAACTGACAATTGCCTTTACTTCTCCATGCTGAATGCGATATTCAATATCTTTTTTGCGAAGCATTTCTGAACTTGGAATAACTACAAATCCGGCTTTAATTGCGGCAATGTATGTCATATACGCTTCAATTAACCGTGGCATCATAATGAGAAGCTTGTCCCCTTTTTGTAAGCCACTCTTTATAAAAGCGTTTCCAATTTTATTCGCACCTTTTATTAATTCAAAGTATGTAACCTCTCGTCTATTCCCCTTGTCATCCTGCCAAATTAAAGCAAGTTTCTCTTTTTCATTTGTATATTTTTCTATCTCCGCAACTAAATTGTAAGACGGCGGCGCTAATAATTCCTCTCTCTTCATAACAATCATCCTCCTTAATCTCTATCTCCCTTCTATAATAAAGAATTTTCAGTAAATTTTGAACCCTCTTCTTTTGACAAATTTTTTAATGGTATTTCGACAAAAAAGAAGGAGCGGGAAAATCCGCTCCTTCTAAGCCATCATATATGGGATTATTTGTGGAAACCGCCTAATTGTTGCTCAGCTAGTGAAACTAGACGTTTTGTAATTTCGCCACCAACAGATCCGTTAGCGCGAGATGTTGAATCAGCTCCAAGTTGAACACCGAACTCTTGAGCGATTTCGTATTTCATTTGGTCTAATGCTGATTCAGCACCAGGAACCGCTAATTTATTTGTGCTTCGTGCCATATGGTATCACCTCCTTGTGAGTATAGAGTGTGATAAACCATAGGACTTCATACATTTTCAGATATGGTAATTTATGGTTTCAAAAGATATTCAAAAAGTCCGGTAAAGATAACTGCCGTATTTCTTCGCCTTCGTCGCCAGTCCAGTACTCATGTAGTTCACTCTACACGCCGCATCCTCCTGACCTCCGCGTCTCGAACTGCTAAGCTCTCTTTATCCTCCTTTTGAACAAACACTTTTAGAAAAGATCTTCAAATTGTTCTTCTTCAGCCACTTCTACTGTTTGTAGTACTATTTTTTCTGTATTAGCAACAGCAGCTTCAATAAGTGGTGTAAAGTCATATTTTGATTCAAAGCGATTTGCTTTTTCACGCTTCGGTTTTGTCGCTGGGCTCGCTGGTGTGAATACTGTACAGCAGTCTTCATACGGACGAATCGAAATATCATATGTTCCAATTTGATTTGCAATTTTAATAATTTCTAGTTTGTCCATCGTAATAAGCGGACGAATTACTGGATAGTTTGTCACTTCATTAATTGTATGCATACTATCTAACGTTTGGCTCGCTACTTGTCCAAGACTTTCACCCGTTGTAATTGCAAGTGCATTACGCTCTTCTGCAATGCGCTCTGTAATACGCATCATCATACGGCGCATTACTGTCATAGAATAACTAGATGGAATTTCTTTATTAATTGTTTTTTGCACTTCCGTAAACGGAACAAGGTGAAGCGTCAAACGTTTGCAGTATTTCGTTAACTCTTGGGCTAAATCAATTACTTTTTGCTTCGCACGCTCACTTGTAAAAGGTGGACTATGGAAGTGAACTGCCTCCACTGATACACCGCGCTTCATTGTTAAGAACGCAGCTACTGGACTATCGATTCCGCCAGAAAGAAGCACCATAACTTTTCCTCCAACACCAACTGGTAATCCACCTGCGCCCATGCGCTCATCACACATAATGTAGCTATAACCACTGCGAATTTCTACGCGAACATTTACATCTGGATTGTGAACGTCCACTGTGATGTCTTCTGTATTATCTAAAATATACCCGCCAATCTCAGGAAGTAATTCCATCGTTCGCATTGGGAAATGTTTATAAGAACGGTGCACTGTAATTTTAAATGTTTTCACATCGCCTTTTACTTGTAAGAAAGCCGCTAGCGCACCTTTTTTAATCTCTTCTAGTTCTGATGGTACTTTCATCGCTAAATTAAACTTATGAATACCAAATACGTCTTGTAATCTCTCTGCAATCGCCTCATGATCTTCACCATTTAATTGAATGTACATGCGATCATGTGTTGCATCGATTTTGATATTTGGGAATTTCTTTAATTTAAATTTCACGTTCTCTTTTAACGTGTTTACAAACTTAGAACGGTTTTTTCCTTTTGTCGTCATTTCACCGTAACGCACTAAAATATATTCATATTTCATCATGTTTCTTTACCTCATCACTTCGTATAATTTTGGTAATGTTTCTTTTATAATTTCTTCGAATTGCATTACTTCTTCCATCGTATTTTCAGATGCTAAACTAATGCGAATTGCACTTGCTGCTGCTGCACGCGGCACGCCCATTGACTCTAACACGCGGCTTACTTCATTTACTTTTGAAGAACAAGCTGATTTTGTTGATACATATACGTCTCGTTCTTCTAGAGCATGAACCACTACTTCTGGTTTTAAACCAACGAATGATACATTTAAAATATGCGGTGCTGCATATTGAAGGGATGTATTAATCGTTACATCTTCCATGCCCTCAAAGAAACGGACAAGCTCTGCTTGTAACTTCTGTAAACGGTCACTTTTTTCTTTCATATGTTCCATTGTCATACGCAATGCTTTTACCATTGCCACAATACCAGGTAAATTCTCTGTACCAGAACGATAACGGAGCTCCTGCTGACCACCTGATAAAATCGGATCTAATCTTACTCCATCGCGTACATATAAAAGTCCAGTTCCCTTTACGCTATGAAATTTATGTCCCGATATCGAACAAAGATCAATATGCGAGGCATATAGATCAAGCGGTACTTTTCCGATCCCTTGCACGTGATCTACATGGAATCTTATTTTCGGATAGTTCGCTAGCAATTTACCAACTTCAGAAATAGGCTGAATCGCTCCTGTTTCATTATTAACATGAATCATTGAAACAAGAATTGTATCCTCACGAAGCGCTCGTTTTACATTTTCTACTGATACAATACCATGTTCATTTACAGGTAAGTATGTTACATCAAAACCGAGCCCTTCTAATTGTTTATATGCTTCAAACACAGACGCGTGTTCAATATTTGTTGTAATAATATGTTTACCACGAGAGCGATTCCTCATCGCTATTCCTTTAATCGCAAGGTTATTTCCTTCCGTTCCACCCGATGTGAAGATAATTTCGGAAGGTTTAACATGAAGAAGCTGCGCTGCAATCGTTCTTGATTGTGTTAATAAACGCTCTGCTTCTCCCCCGAGCGAATGAATAGAAGAAGGATTCCCAAAGTATTTTCCTGCAACCGTTACATACGATTGAAGGACTTCTGGATATGGTTTCGTTGTCGCACTATTATCAAAATAGATCATCGTTCTTCTCCTTTCAGCGCTGTCACATCATATAATCATATCACAAACACGTGTAATTACGCTAAACATACTCAAAGGTTTCATTTTTTAATATACAAGCATAATTTTATATTTTGAAACGAAAAACACTGCTGTATTCCGCTATTCATTATAGCAATATCGCTCTAGAATTTACACAAATCCAGCACAAAAAAACAAACCCCTTTTTCATCAAGGGGTTTGTTCGCTGTCTACAAATTCAGCAATCTTTTGAACAACACCAGGTTCAAGTTGTTCTAAAACAGAAGCTGCTTGTTCTAATGCAGCATCATATTCATATTCACGGAACAATCTCTCTGCATTCTCTAAGCTTTGGGATAAATCCGTATCATGACTACGATAACGATTACCATACTGGATTAGCTTTTCTACTAAATACGCCTGTCCAATTAACTCCTGCGTTTTTTCATATACACCATTTACGATTGCATATGCTTCTTCTAACATGCTATTTACAACCTGCATATTCAGCGGCTTTAATTCTAACTGTCCATAAACACCTTGCATTGCCTCTTGCCCTCTTTGTAAATCTTCCATAATGCTTTCTGGAAGACCTGGTAAGTTAGACTTTTGCATAAAGCGTTTTGCTTCTACAATCATATGACGCATTTCTTGTAACTTTTCACGCGCCTCAAATTCTTCTTTACGCATCGTTTGCAACATCTCTTTATATTCTACATGAAGGACCTTTAATGTTTCACATTGCTCATAAATCTCTTCCAGTTCTTCACGAATGACAGAGAAAGCAATATCTTGCTCAGCAATACGTAATTGCAATACCTCAAAGCGCTTCATTAAAATATGCATTTGTTTTTCAATCAATTTTTGTGACTCAATATCTTTATCTTGCAACTGATAGCTTTGTTTCACAAATTGCGTTTCGGATTTTGTTTCAATTGCTTTTTCATGAATTTCCTCTAAATCTTCATAAACTGTAACTGATTTTTTCTCTACATAATGCTTCGCATGCACTTCTTGTTCTAATTGATCATACAACGTATCCAGACGCTTTTTTAATCCCTCTATTTTCTCATTAGCTTCTGTTATATGAAGTTCTTCCAAATCAATCAGACATGTTTGTAGTTGTTTGTTCATATCTCGTAATTCTTTAGGGATTTCTAAATGATTTAATACATATCCTTGACGCTTCATATCATCATGACCTTGTAATAAATCATCTAATTGTACTGGTAATGTCGCTTGACACTCGACTAATAGATCAGGAACTTCATGAATGATAACTTCTAAGCTCGCTAATCCATCTTCCAAACTTTTTACAATGTCACGCGCCTTTAAATAATCACCGTTTTCTGTTGTCTCATCAAATTCTTGAAATTTCGCCAGTTCTATATCAAGTAACTCTTCAATTTTCTGTTCAGATTTTCCAAACATATGACGATGAGCAAGTACACTTTTTTTCATACTACGATATGTATCACGTAACTCTTCAATTTCCGAACTATTTTTCTCATAGCTCTCTAACAATTGTTGCAGCTCATTTAAAATCTCCATAATGCGGTTATCCGCTTCATCTAAATCACGAATGGATTCACTCATCAAACGCTTTGCTTTTCGGAAGGAAAATTGTGAGGCTGACTTTTGGGCGCTTTCTAATGTTTTATCAGCTTTTGGTAGAAGGTTTGTAACAATTTCATCCCATTCTTCACGCCATTTCCCAAACAATTCTTCTGTTTGGCCAGTCATATTTAAATCCTTAACCCGTTTCAACTCATCTGCAACAGGTTTATCTTTTATTTCTTGTTTCCACTGCTCAAGTGCTTCAATATCTTTATATAAACGATTTCTTATCACGAGCTCTATCATGAGCAGCACTAGAATAGAGCTTACTACGATGATAACGATCGTCAGGATAGAATCCATGTAAATTAGCCTCCTATTATATCTCTTTTTTTGTCCGTTCCGTTTATGAAATGGAAGGCATTATGTACAAAAAGGGGAATCCCCTATATTTAACAACTAACAATGTACTAATCATATCATGTAATGACGTGTTTTTGACCTAGTTTTTTTTAAAATTTCATGTTTCTTTTGATCCGTTTGTAATATTACTTCCTAAAAATTTCTGTATCTCTTTTTCAAATATTTACTGTAACGCCTTTAATAAGGACATCTCTTCCCTATGTGATATAAAATAAATTACTCTCGTTAACGTTGGTTCCACATGCATAACACGAATCCCAGCTTGCATAGCTTGCTTCACTGCAATTTCTGGTAATAACGTAATACCAAGGCCAGCCCGAACCATCGCAAGCATCGGCTCTGCGTATGATGTTTCTACAGCAATAGTAGGTTTAACACCCATTCCTTTGAATGTTGTCATAATCATTTTTCTGATATCACAAATTTCCGGATAAATAATAAGTTTTTCATGCTGTAAATTCTTTATTTGAATCGTATGTTCGTCTTTATAAGCATGTTCATTTGAAACCACGCAAACAATACTTTCTCTTTTTACTTCTTTTACAAACTTGGCTCCTTCCACTTCCGAATCAATTAACATTGCATCAATCTTTCTCTCACGGAATAACTCCATTAACACTTTCGTATGTTCAATTTGCCACTCTACTTCGTATGTTTCTAATATACTCTTACATTTTGATATGTAATGAGCAGCTAAACTTGGCAATACTCCAATTGAAATCTTTTTCTTTTCTTGATACTCTTTCAGCTCTCCCTTCACTTCATTTATTTGTTCTATAATTGGCTCAATACGTTTTATAAATAGCTCTCCAGCATCTGTTAACTCCACTCCTTGTGTAGAACGTTTTAATAATTTAACTTCTAAATCCGCCTCTAATCTTTGAATTTGTTTACTAAGGGCTGGCTGTGAAATATGCAGACGTTTACTCGCTTTCGATAAACTTCTCGTATGTTTCACCTCAATAAACGATTGTACTGCTTCAAAATCCATCTGATATACACCTCTAACCAAAAGTTATAACCGCTATAACAAATCAATATTTCCTGTCCATAGAAAGTGAGCGCTATACTCATCTCATGCTTATTTTTATGAACTCACTATATCGAAATAAGAAGGAGAAAGATACTCGTGGATAAAAAACAAATACTATTTGGCTCTCTTTTATGCTTACTCGCTGTAACAGCTTGGGGATTTATGTTTCCAGTTATGGCCAGCGCTCTACAATTTATTGATCCATTCTTTTTTACTACTTTTCGTTACGGATCAGCAGCTATCATTTTTATTATTCTTCTCTTCATAATTGAAGGAAAAAGCGCCTTTCACTTAGAAAAACAAGCCTTCTATTTATTATTCTATGGTACAGTCGGTTTTGCTGGATACGGATTTCTTGTTTTCTACGGACAGCAATTGGCAGGACCTTCTGGGGCTATTCACGCAGCCATGATTCAGTCTCTTATGCCAATACTCGCTTTATTATTACAATGGGTCTTAAAGAAGAAAAAACCACAAAACTATACATTCCTTTGTATGTTTTGTGCACTGATAGGTGTGCTACTTGTTATTTCCAAAGGTAATATTCATATGTTATTTGGAGCAGCAGGACATGTTTCAACAAATATACTTATGCTCTCTGGCGTTATTTGTTGGGTTATTTACACAAACGGCGGTTCTCATTTTCCAACTTGGTCGCCACTTCGCTATACAACACTCACATGTTTATTTGGATCCATTTCGTTAGTTTGTACTGTCATTGTACTAACATATATGAAATTCATTTCTATACCTACATTTTATACAATCGCTACAGTTCGATTTGAACTATTGTATATGTCCATTATCGCTGGTGTTGTCGCCGTCTTTTGCTGGAACATGGGAAATCGCCTTATTTCTTCTATTAACGGCATCTTATTTATGAACTTAGTCCCTGTGCTCGCACTTATAGGTTCCATTTTTCGGGGCTATCAAATTGAAATAATTGAAATAATTGGAGCGATAATTACAATTATCGCTTTACTATGCAACAACTTATGGCAACGAAAACAAGAACGTATACAAGAGGAAATTAAGCCTTGAAACACACGCCACAAAATACCCCCACCTACAATATGGCGGGGGTATTCTACATATGAACTGCTCGCGGCAGAGGATAATACATATGTAGTCTACATAATGTTTGTTCCATCCATTGCTCTACTTCTTTCGTATACATTTCCAAAAAGAATGTTTCTGACGGAAACGAATGCAAGACTTCTGTTATATATTGCGGATATAAATATGGCATGTTTATCATACCCTTTAATTGCGTCATAAACATTGTAAAAGACACTTTCTGAAACTCCTGCTGCATTTGTCCCTGCTTAATGATTTGCTCTATATAATATCTTTCTTTAGAAAAATAAACAGTCATCACTTCCCGGATTAACGTTGTATCAAGTGAAAGCTCACGGTAAAAGAATCGAGTAAGTTCCCTATGTTCAAACTGATAGCGCAAAATGCCTCGTACAATTTGATTCAACACTTCTTTAGCTGGTAAGTACTCTCTTTGTTCAAATGCCCTCTCAATTACTCCGATATATCCTTCTAAAAAATCCGTTATAAGCTGTTCTAATAAACCTTTCTTTCCAGCAAAATAATATGAAATATTAGCCACATTCACATTCGCCCGCTTTGCAATATCGCGCACCGATGTCCCATCATACCCTTTCGTGTAAAACAACGAAATTGCCGCATCAATTACTTTTTGTTTCGTCTGCTTCACGTGCTCACTTCCTCTCACTCTGAACAGCTATAGTTTAAATTTCTTGACTTTTAAGACAAATTCCTTTAATTTTCTATCGACAAAGTCATATGAAATACAGCGTATTTTGCTATGATTTTACATTTCTCGATAGAAAGGGTGACGTTTCCATGTTTACAAAAGAAAGTTATACAGGCTCACGTGAAGAGCAATACGAAACGGTAATTAAGCAACTTAATGCATTGTTAACTGGTGAATCAAATGTAGTTGCTAACTTAGCAAATGCTTCAGCTCTTTTAAATCAATTCTTAGAGCGTATTAACTGGGTTGGCTTTTATGTAACAGAAGGAACAGGGCTTGTACTTGGACCATTTCAAGGAATGCCAGCATGCGTTCGCATCCCATTTGGGCGCGGTGTTTGCGGCGTAGCAGCTGAAACAAAAACAACACAGCTTGTTGCAGATGTTCATCAATTCCCAGGGCATATCGCATGTGATAGCGCCTCTAATTCCGAAATTGTTGTACCGATTATACAAGAAGGCAACGTCATCGGCGTACTAGATATTGATAGTCCCGAAAAAAACCGTTTCGATGAAGTAGATCAACACTATTTAGAGAAATTTGTGGAAACGCTCCTAAAACATATGTAAAAGAGAAGAGCCATCGATTCCGTAAATCGATGGCTCATTTTTCATTCTCCATTCACATGAGAAAATGTATTCGATAGCTTCTGTAACGCGTACGCTAAATCAGAAACAATATCCTCCCATGATTCTAATCCGACAGACAAGCGTATTAAATTATCAAAAATCCCCATTTCATGTCGTACTGCCGCTGGAATAACAGCGTGCGTCATCGTTGCTGGATGTTGCACTAACGTCTCTGTGTCACCGAGACTCACTGCAATTGTAATGAATTGCAACTCATTCATGAACGCCTGTGCTTCTTCTTTTCCACCTTTAATCGTAAATGAAATCACACCGCCCCCGCGTTTCATTTGGTGAGATGCTAGTTCTCCTTCTGGATACCAAACTGATGCAACACTTTCGTGATTCCGCAAAAACTCTACTACTTTTTCTGCATTCTCACAGTGTCGATCCATTCGTACAGCTAGCGTCTTTAACCCACGTAGCAAGAGCCACGCATCAAAAGGTGCCATAATCCCCCCAATATCTTTTCGAATCGGGCGAATTTGTTCAGCTAGTTCCCTCGTTTTACAAACCGTCACACCTGCAACAACATCCCCATGGCCACCAATATATTTCGTAGCACTATGAAGAACAACATCACAGCCAAGTGTAAGAGGTGTTTGTAAATAAGGTGAGCAAAATGTATTATCGACAATGACAAGCAATTCATTTTGTTTTGCCACTTTAATAACCTTCTCTAAATCGATCAGTCTCATTGTTGGATTAATTGGTGTTTCAACAAATATTATTTTCGTATTCGGACGTATGCTTGACTCAATCTCTTCTTCTGTTTCCATATCACATAGTGAATGGGTAATCATAAATTTCTCTTCTAGTACTTCTAAAAACCCGTACGTACACCCATATAATCCATTCGAGCAAATGATATGATCTCCAGCACGTAAAAACGCAAGAAGTGTCGCCGAAATCGCTGCCATTCCAGAACCGAACGCTAGCGCCGATTCTCCCCCTTCTAAAACAGCCATGCGATCCTCGAACAATTCCACAGTCGGATTTCCAAGTCTCGAATAAATATAAGATGGATCCTGCCCAGCGAAACTCGCTTCTCCTTGCTGCGCTGTTTCAAATGTATACGTTGAAGTTTGAAATAGTGGTGGCGTTAAACTCCCTTTATGCAGCTTGGAATCATACCCGTGATGAATAAGCGCTGTTTCTATATGTTTCTTTTTCATACAAACATCCCCCTTATGTTCTATTTTATGTAAGCGTTTTCTCTATGTTGCTATCCTTTCTTTCATACGGCTTCGAATTCCTTCTTGCAATTTCCACAATTTCCATGAATAAAACAAAAAAGAACTCGCTTGACGAAATTCCAGCAAAAAGATATAATAGCGTTTGTGTAAAATAAAAAGGCAGCCTTGTAATATGAGTTTATCGTTTGTATTTTGTTCCTCTGTTGTGAGGTGTATCTCGTAACTCCCAGCTGCTGGAGCGAAGGTACATGAAAACAAAATACCCGTAAATATCAATTACGCCTGTTTTTATTTTACGAAAATAAAAACACTAAAGGAGGAGTCAACTATGGCTCGTTATACAGGTCCAGCTTGGAAACTGTCTCGTCGTCTTGGAATCTCTCTAAGCGGCACAGGTAAAGAATTAGAAAAACGCCCTTACGCACCAGGTCCTCACGGTCCTAACCAACGTAAGAAACTTTCTGAATACGGTTTACAATTACAAGAGAAACAAAAACTTCGTCACATGTACGGCATGACTGAGCGTCAATTCCGTCGCACATTTGACCAAGCAGGTAAAATGTCAGGTAAACACGGTGAAAACTTCATGATCCTTCTTGAAGCTCGTCTTGACAACCTAGTTTACCGCATGGGCTTAGCTCGCACTCGTCGCGCTGCTCGTCAATTAGTAAACCACGGTCACATCATGGTAGATGGCGCTCGCGTAGACATCCCATCTTTCCGTGTTAAACCAGGTCAAACAATTAGCGTTCGCGAAAAATCTCGCAGCCTAGCTGTAATCAAAGAAGCAATCGAAGTTAACAACTTCGTACCTGAGTACTTAACTTTCGATGCTGACAAATTAGAAGCTACTTTCACTCGCCATGCAGAGCGTGCTGAATTAGCTGCTGAAATCAACGAAGCATTAATCGTAGAGTACTACTCTCGTTAATGACAAAAAGCCGATCTTCGGATCGGCTTTTTTCGTTCTTATAGTGCTGTTTAAAAAGGAGGATAAAGATAGCTGCTTGCTATCTTTATCCTCCTTTTTGAATTTCCTTATATATATAATAATATTATTTATTTTCTTCTTGTTTCTCCACATACACATAGGCATCCTTTGGACTTGTATGTATATCACCTTTTGTATTCTCAGCAAGCTGCCCCGCATTTAGCAAAGAAAAGATGATGAGCGCTTCTAGTGACATTTTGTTTTACCACTCCTTTCTTTTTACTTATACTCTTATGATACTCCTTACATGTGATTTTCGTATGAACATGAAAAGGAGATTAAAACAAAAAAAGCTTTGAGGATAAATCTCCTCAAAGCTTTTTATTAGTAACGAATTAAGAAATATTTCTTTTTACCGCGGCGGATAATTGTAAATCTACCTTCGATGCGGTCTTTTTCTGTTACAACATAATCCAATGCTTGTGTACGCTCACCGTTTACGTAAATTGCACCATTTGTCACATCTTCACGTGCTTGACGCTTTGATGGTGAAATTTTGCTTTCAACAAGCAAATCGATTAATACTGTATCTTCTGCACTACGCTCTACAGATGGTACATCTTTGAAACCTTGCTCGATTTCGCTTGCAGTTAATTCAGCTACAGAACCGCTAAATAAAGCTGCAGAAATTTTAATAGCTTGCTCTAACGCTTCCGCCCCGTGAACAAGTTTTGTCATTTCAGAAGCTAATGCTTTTTGCGCTGCACGTTTTTCTGGTGCTTCAGCTACTTGTTTTTCTAGCTCAAGAATTTCTTCATGAGATAAGAACGTGAAGTATTTTAAATATTTTACAACATCGCGATCATCTGTGTTAATCCAGAATTGGTAGAACTCGTAAGGCGTTGTTTTTTCTGGGTCTAACCAAATCGCGCCGCCTTCTGTTTTACCAAACTTCGTACCATCAGATTTTGTAACAAGTGGAATTGTTAAACCGAATGCTTTCGCATCTTCTTCTGATTTACGAATTAATTCAAGACCCGCTGTAATGTTACCCCATTGGTCACTACCACCAATTTGCAGACGGCAACCTTGTTGTTGATATAGATTTAAGAAGTCGTATGATTGTAAAATCATATAACTAAATTCAGTAAATGAAATACCTGTTTCTAAACGAGATGCAACTGTATCTTTTGCTAACATGTAGTTTAAACCGAAGTTTTTACCGATGTCACGTAAAAATGTAATTACATCTAAATTCCCAAGCCAGTCATAGTTATTTGCCATTGTTGCTGGGTTTTCTACATTTTCAAACTCTAAGAAGTTTGAAAGCTGATTTTTAATGCTTTCTGTGTAGTAAGCAACTGTATCTTTCGTATTTAATGTACGTTCTGCTTTTTTACCACTTGGGTCTCCGATCATTCCTGTACCGCCACCAACAAGTGCGATTGGTTGATGACCAGCTAATTGGAAACGACGTAACATTAATACTGGTAGCATATGACCGATGTGTAAGCTGTCCGCTGTTGGGTCAAAGCCACAGTATAATTTTACACTTTCTTTTTCTAATAATTGTTGTAAACCTTCAGCATCTGTTTGCTGATTAATTAGTCCGCGAAATTCAAGATCTTGTAAAATACCCATATCCTACATACTCTCCTTTAAATTAATCGAGCGCGAAATTTGAAAACATAAAAAAATCGCCCCTCAAATAAGGGACGATTTTGATTATCGCGTTACCACCCTAGTTGCAAGCAAAAGCCTACCACCTCATTCACATAACGGCTCAGCACCGTCTTTTCCCTTTTGAATACAATTCAATCGAAAAAAGATGCTCTAGGGGCGTAATTCGCGATCATCTATGTGCTGATTTTCACCGACCATCAGCTCTCTAAAACAGGGAAATGATCACTACTTCTCCCTTTCCACGCTCAATTATTTATATACTTTTCTTTATATCATTATTTGTATAGGCGTGTCAAATAGAGGTGGAAGTTTCTTAGTCTTCCATTCCTTTACAAACTCGCGATTAATATCGTAATAAGAGAAAGAATTGGAACACCAGCTAATAGTGAAACATGAAAGACAATCATAAACTTATACAAACAAAGGAGACAACTGGTTCAAAATTCAATTTATTTTTTTAATGATTTTCGCAGGATTCCCACCAACTACAACATTTTCAGGAACATCCTTCGTTACAACTGCACCAGAAGCAATAACGGCATTGTCACCAATTGTGACACCAGGATTAATAATCGCTCGTCCGCCAATCCATACGTTATTTCCTATTGTAACTGGTTTACCAAATTCAGCACCGCTTATGCGCTCAATTGGATCAAGCGGATGTGTAGCCGTATAAATATGTACACCAGGAGCTAACATACAGTTATCACCAATAGTAACTGGACATACATCTAAAATGACACAATCAAAGTTCGCGTAAAAATTTTCACCAACATGAATGTTATAGCCGTAATCACATTTGAAAGAAGATTCAATGTGAATGTTGTCACCTGTGGATCCAAACAATTCTTTTACTAGCAAACTACGTTCTTCAGACTTTGTTTCCGGTGTTTCATTTAATTTTCTTGTTAATATACGAGCCAGTTCCCTGTCTTGTACTAATACTGGATCAGCTGGTACGTACATTTCACCTTGGATCATCTTTTCTTTTTCCGGTTTCATGATTCCCTTCCCCCAAACACGTATATATAAGTTATTTTCCTTATGATAACACAAAAAAGAAAGGTCTAAATGAAATATCCATTCAGACCTTTTTCTCTTAATCTTCCATTGTTGATAAATCACCTGTTGGTAAGTTTAGCTCCCACGCTTTTAACACGCGTCGCATAATTTTACCACTTCTCGTTTTCGGTAATTTATCGCGGAATTCAATTTGTCTCGGCGCTGCATGAGCTGCTAAGCCTTTTTTCACAAATTGACGAATCTCTTCTTTTAATTCATCAGATGCTTCATATCCTGCGCGTAGCGCGATAAATGCTTTAATAATTTCACCGCGCACTGGGTCTGGAATACCAATTACACCCGCTTCTGCTACTGCAGAGTGTTCAATTAATTTACTTTCTACTTCAAATGGGCCAACACGCTCACCAGACGTCATGATTACATCATCAATACGTCCTTGGAACCAGAAGTAGCCATCTTCATCCATATAAGCAGAGTCACCCGATACATACCAATCTCCTGGCATAAAGTAAGACTCATATTTTTGCGGATTGTTCCAAACAGCGCGCATCATTGATGGCCATCCCTTAGCAATCGCTAAGTTCCCCATTGTATATGGCGGCACTTCATTTCCTTCATTATCAACAATTGCTGCCTTCACACCTGGAATTGGTTTCCCCATTGAACCAGGGCGAATTTCCATACAAGGATAGTTACAGATTACTTGTCCTCCTGTTTCTGTCATCCACCATGTATCATGAATTCGAAGGCCGAATGCGTTCATTCCCCAGCGAATTACTTCTGGGTTTAATGGTTCACCAACACTTAGTACGTGACGTAGTGCTGATAAATCGTACTTCTTAATTTCTCCGTCGCCAGCTCCCATTAACATGCGGAATGCTGTTGGTGCACTGTACCAAACTGTTACACCGTAATCTTGCAACGCTTCGTACCATGCCGCTGGGCTAAAGCGTCCTCCTAAAACGACATTTGATCCACCTACTAACCACGGTGCAAAAATGCCGTAGGCAGTTCCTGTCACCCAGCCTGGGTCAGCTGTGCACCAGTATACATCGTCTTCTTTTAAATCGAGCACCCATTTTGCCGTTTGATAATGCTGCACCATCGCATTTTGCGCATGGAGAACGCCCTTTGGCTTCCCTGTAGAACCGGACGTATAATGAAGAATTAATCCATCTTCGCGGTCTAACCATTCAATTTGCAACTTATTAGAAGCTTGTTCAAATAATGGATTAAACGCAACAAGTTTTCCGCCTTCTTCTACATTCTCTCCAACAAGAAAGACTGTTTTTAACGCTGGTAAATCATTAAGCGGAACACGCTCTAACAATTCAGGTGTTGTAATTAGCACTTTTGCTTCGCTATCTTCTAAGCGATCGCGTACTGCCCCTTCCATAAATGCTTCAAATAACGGGCCAACAATCGCTCCTAATTTCACTGCACCGAGAAGTGCAAAATATAATTCTGGTGAACGCGGCATAAAAATAAAGACGCGATCGCCTTTTTCTACATCACCATAGTTTTTCAGGACATTTCCCGCTTTGTTGGAGAACTCCTTCATTTCTTTAAACGTATATTTCTCTTTACGCGATCCGTCTTGATAATAAAGGGCCACTTTATTTTTCCGATCAGATTTCGCATGTCTATCAATTGCCTCATATGCCATGTTTACTCGGCCTGTTTCAAACCAAGAAAAGTTTTTATTAACCTCTTCCCAGTTGAAATTTGCATATGCTTCTTTATAATCAAGCAAATTATTTTCTCCTTTAATAACAGGAAGTGTTTCTACTTTCATACTTTACATCCCCCTCCTATGTATTCTATTATCTATTATAATAACATTATTTAAAATTTTCAGTATTTTTGTTGATTTTTAGACAAATTTTTACTGACAAAATTCGATTCACATCGCATATACTGTAAGATACGATATAAAGTAGATTCACAAACCCTCAAGGTGGTGAGCAAAACATTGATTCATAAAAAAATATATAATGCAAGAAACTTAAAAACAGCAAAAGGAACCTTAATTATCGAAGGTCCTGTGTCCACCCATAATCTTGAAATGTATGAATTTCATCCAGATTTAGTTGCATTCCGTCCTGCCGAACAACAATATAAAGCAATTGTCGAAATTTCTAAATTACCAGAAGCTCGTCTCATTATTGCTAGACATGATCAAACGATTGTTGGCTATGTTACATACCTATATCCGGATCCATTAGAACGATGGTCAGAAGGAAAAATGGACGATTTAATTGAACTTGGAGCAATTGAGGTCGTTCCAGCATT
Organism: Bacillus sp. 166amftsu; assembly: GCF_900107445.1. Classification (NCBI taxonomy): domain Bacteria; kingdom Bacillati; phylum Bacillota; class Bacilli; order Caryophanales; family Bacillaceae; genus Bacillus; species Bacillus sp. 166amftsu. The sequence continues at coordinate 1,024,568 of NZ_FNQA01000001.1, forward strand.
TCGCGGATGCTCTGTTGGAAAAAATCTATTAGAAGTTTCTATGATGGATGATCATATGGAAGATTATATTATATTAACGACTGAATATTATTGGCACTGGGATTTAAAACAAACTGGTTTAAATGTTTGGGAATACCGAAAAGTGATGGAGAAAATGATGAATGCTGGTGGCTTACAATGGATGGCAACGGATGACCCAGAAATTTGTTCTCACCCTGCTAACTGCTTAATGGTCCGCATTGGCAACCGTGTTGATACAAACTCCATCCAAGCATTTGACCGCTTACGCTTTCAAAATCGGTTTATGTACTAAGAAAGGGGGCATATGGAATGATTGTAGAAGAAATTATGAATCATGATGTAATTACACTGCAACCAGATGACACAATTGAAACCGCAATCCGAACAATACGTACAAAGGGCATTCGTCACATTCCAATTGTTGGTCATAACAACAACGTAGTCGGCATTATTTCCGACCGCGACGTACGTGATGCAAGTCCCTCAATTCTCGATGAAGAAGTTTCAAAGGATATGCTTAAGCAACCGATTCAATTAATTATGAAACAACCTGTTATGACATGCCATCCTCTCGATTTTGTTGAGGAAATTGCAACGCTATTTTTTGAAAATAAAATCGGCTGTCTTCCTGTTACAAAGGGTGGTAAACTTGTTGGAATCATATCGGAATCCACAGTATTGCATACACTCGTCAAGCTAACAGGTGCTCATCAACCAAGTTCACAAATTGAAATTCAAGTAAAAAATGAACCTGGTATTCTTGGAAAAGTCGTTGCGATTTTTAGTGAATTACACATTAATATTGTGAGCGTTCTCGTCTATCCAGCAAAAGATGAGAATGAGAAAGTACTCGTTTTCCGCATCCAAACAATGAATCCGCTAAGAGTGATTGAAGCGTTGGAGAAAAAAGGCTACCATGTTTTATGGCCAAATATAATGGGGATGCAAGCATGACGAGCGCCTTCATTTATTCAGATGATTTTCGGGGCTATTCCTTTAGCCCTGAACATCCCTTTAATCAGCTCCGCGTTACACTCACTTACGATTTATTAGAAAAAAGCGGGCTTATTCATCCTTCTCAAGTCATTCCACCGCGAATGGCAACAGATGAGGAGATTGCTTTCATTCATACAGAGGAATACATAAATGCGGTAAAACGTGCTGGAGAAGGAAAATTAGAACAATCAGTCGCAATTTCATATGGTCTTGGGACAGAAGATACACCCATGTTTCCCAATATGCATGAAGCAAGTGCCTTACTTGTTGGTGGGACATTAACAGCTGTAGATGCCGTACTTTCAGGTCAAGTAAAGCATGCATTAAATTTAGGCGGTGGACTGCACCACGGATTCCGAGGTAAAGCATCCGGTTTTTGTATTTATAACGATAGCTCTATCGCTATAAAATATATGCAGAAAAAATATGGCTTGCGCGTTTTATACATTGATACAGATGCCCATCACGGTGATGGTGTACAATGGTCTTTTTATGATGACCCTAACGTCTGCACCATTTCACTACATGAAACCGGGCGCTATTTATTTCCTGGAACCGGTGCTGTAAATGAACGCGGCCAAGGCATGGGCTACGGTTATTCTTTTAACGTTCCACTCGATGCCTTTACAGAAGACGAATCTTTTTTACATTCTTATCGCACTGTTGTAAAAGAAGTCGCAGCTTACTTTAAACCGGATATCATTTTAACGCAAAACGGAGCCGATGCACATTATTATGATCCCCTTACTCACCTTTGTGCAACGATGCAAATTTATCATGAAATTCCAAAGCTTGCTCATGAAATCGCCAATGAGTACTGCGATGGACGCTGGATTGCGGTTGGCGGTGGCGGCTACGACATATGGCGCGTCGTTCCAAGAGCATGGGCGCTCATTTGGCTCGAAATGAACAACATCCAAAACATCTCAGGTTATCTCCCTCCAGAATGGATTGAAGCTTGGAAAGGACAAGCACCTACCCGACTTCCGCTTACATGGGAAGACCCTAACAACATGTATAACCCCATCCCTCGAAAACCAGAAATTGAAGAAAAAAATGCATTAACAGTGGCAAAATGCCTCGAGATTATTCGGAATAATACGAAAAAGGCTTTATATTAATTTACAAGAATAGGAGGTTTTCTCCTATTCTTTTTCATGAAAGGTGATATCTTATGTGGAAAGGACAACTCATACATACGAAACGCGGTACTTTTGAAATCTTTATAAAAGGCAGCGGAGAACCACTTTGTATTACTCATCATTACTCACAATTTAACGAAACCGGTGATTATTTTGCGGAGAGCTTTACTCTTACTCACCGTGTTTTTCTTATCAACTTGCGAGATGCTGGTCGTTCTACGAAAGCTACAAGGGAAAATGAATTAAGCATGAGTGAGACAATTAAAGACTTAGAGGCTATAAAAGAAACATTACAATTTTCATCATGGCATTTCGCTGGTCATTCTACAGGAGGGATGCTTGGACTGCTATACGCTATTACTTTCCCAGACTCCTTGCAATCCTTAGTTGTTGTCGGTGCCGCTGCTAGTAACTACACAAAAACACCAGATTGTATTTATCATCCAGACCATCCACAATTTCAATATATGCAAGACATTATCGAAGAACTGAAACTCTCTCATCTTACACAAGAAGAGCGAAGTGCATTATCAACCAAGCGAACAAAGTTATCTTTATATGAACCCGAACACTACAAAATATATTTTTCAAAACCTATTTATAAAATAATGGCAGTAAGTCGAATGAATGCTTTTGCTAAAGAATATCTACACTTTGATTTGAAAGATCAGCTTTCATCTATCATAGTAAACACATTAATTATTTGCGGGAAACACGATGTTCAGTGCCCCTTGCAATATTCAATAGAGATGCACGAAAGTATACCAAATTCTATATTTATTCCATTTGAGTATAGTAACCATTATCCTTTTTTAGAAGAAAGCAATCGTTTTGCATCTATCATTAAAACCTTCTATAAATCATTACAGCACGAAAGCAGCAAGTACTAAATCACTTGCTGCTGGTTTAAAATTTTTCTTTATTTCGCTACAAACGCCACCTGATTTGCAGTTGCCCAGTCATTCATCGGTACAACTGTATATTTCTTACCTGGCTGCAACGTTGCACCATTTTGTAAATCAAAGATTCCTACTGCTCCTTTTCGAGAAGAAAAACGATATTGTGCTTCTACTCGATTTCCATCTTCACCTTGTAATTCTACTTTTCGCCCAGCAAACAGTTCCATACTTGGATCTTTCCCTAATGTAATTTGGATCGACTTATTATCTATCGCTTCAGCGCTTTGAATCGCAAGTGGCTCAATAGTTTCCGCAGTAAAAGTCGGATTCTTAATCGTCGCCCAATCCGATGTTATTGTATACGTCACACCTGGTTGTAACGTTTGGCCAGCAGGTAGACGAAACTTAGGTGCTTGTCTGCCATCTGCGGCTTGTGTAAACGGAACATACCCTACTACAATTTGTTCTCCTACACTTGATGTAATGGTTAGTTTTCGATCACGTAGTGAAGAAATAATTTGATATTGTTTTCCTTCTTTATCTTTATTTTCTTCATCTAATTGAAACGCTTGATCTCCTCTTCCAGCTTTGTATGCCTCAATAATGTTTGCATAATCTGTCACGCCATCTTCTAAAAATGATTCAATTTCAAACGTATCATTTGTCACTTGTTTCGCTTGGTGAACATTAATTTTTTCAGTACTCGCCTCGAATTTCTCTTTTTTTCCACCTTTATAACTCACCTTATATGCTGTACCGGGTTTTTGAACTGTAACAGGTACAATATATGTACTTGTGGCACCTGTTTTTAATCGTGGTACATTCACAATTTCTAAACCATTATCAAAAACAAAATTTTTCTTAATTGCCTCTAAATTTTCTAATTTCACCCCTTCTTCTGATAAAGGTTTAGAAAATGTCAGTTGCAATGTCATCGCGTTTAATGGCTGTAATTTTGTAATCTGCGCTTTTTGCTTCTTTTTTTCTTTTTTCGCTTCTTGTTTTGTCTCCTGTTTTGCTTCTGCTTTTGTTTCCCCTTGCGCACATCCTGTTACCATTACTGTAAAGCCAATCATAGCTGGTACTAAAAATTTTATTGTTTTCATCCTCATCAAACCTCCAAATGATTATTTTCATTTCCTATTCAACCACCTCGTGCACATATAACAGATACCTGTTTCCTCATATCTTCTTATCTGTTCACTTTGTTCCTGTGATACCTATATTAGATGGCAAGTATAAATTTCCAATAAATAAATTCTTAAAAAAAGATTAAATAAAGGTAATATATTTTTAATTCTGTTGACCTTACTTCCCTTAAACATAAAAAAACCTGTCAATACTTTGACAGGTTCACTATACGTTAAAGCGATATCCAGCTCCCCACAACGTTTCAATATATTGCGGATTAGCAGGATCTCTTTCAATTTTTTCACGTAACTTCCGCACATGAACAACAACTGTAGCTAAATCTCCTGCTGAATCTAATCCCCAAATACGTTCAAATAACTGTTCCTTATTTAACACTTGATTCGGGTTCAGCACAAAAAATGTAAGTAAATCAAATTCTTTTGTTGTAAAAGCAACTTCTTCATTGTTTATGAATACTTTTCTCGCTCGTTGATCAATAGAAATCCCATGTATGTGTAACATATCTCTCTGCTTGATCATATTTCCAGACAATCTTTCATAACGGGCAATATGTGCTTTTACTCTTGCAACTAATTCACTTGGACTGAACGGCTTTGTAATATAATCATCAGCCCCTAGTCCAAGCCCACGGATTTTATCGATGTCTTCTTTTTTAGCTGAAACAAGCAAAATAGGAATATCTTTCACAGCACGTATTTGTTTACAAATTTCAAATCCATTCATTTTTGGAAGCATGATATCTAAAATAATTAGATCATATTGTTCCTGTAAAGCGCATTGCAATCCTGTTTCACCTGAATGTTGTACATCCACGTGAAAATCATGAATCTCTAAATAATCTCGCTGTAATTCTGCAATACTTACCTCATCTTCAATTAGTAAAATCCTCTTCACTCTACTCACCACATTCCTGTACTTTTTTCAATGAGAAGAAAATACTTGTGCTTTCTCCTAATTTACTTTCCGCCCAAATCTTTCCGCCGTGTTCTTCAACAATTTGCTTTGCAATGGCTAAACCAAGTCCACTTCCACCTGTACTAGAATTACGGGATTGTTCTGCACGATAAAAACGTTCAAAAATATATGGAAGTTTATCAGATTCTATACCCAATCCATTATCTGTAACTCTCACAATTACCGCATTCTCTTCATCTAATAATGTAACCGTAATTTCTTTCTGCGGTTTATCCATGTACTTCACACTATTATGAATTAAGTTGGATATAACTCGTTTTACTTTCTCACGATCAGCTATTACATAGAATTGCGAAGCTTTAAGTGATTGTAAGTGCAAGTTAATTCCATACTTACTCAAGTCCATTCGCATTTCCTCTATTAAATCTTCCATAAACGTATACAGTTCTATCGTTTCAAATTGAAATGGCACACGATTCAAATCTAATTTTGAAAATAAAAAGAGTTCATCAATAAGTGTATCCATATGTGTTGCTTTTGTATAAATTGTTGTTAAGTATTTGTTCATCTTCTCGGGTGTATTTGCAACTCCATCTTTTATTCCTTCTACATATCCAATAATAGATGTAATGGGTGTTTTTAAATCATGGGAAATATTCGAAATAAGTTCTTTTCGATTCTCTTCATATTGTGCTTGCACTTCAATTGATTCTTTTAGTTTCTGCCTCATTTCTTCAAATGCTTGGTTTAATTGACCAATTTCATCATGAGACGTAACTGGAATTTGGAAATGTAAATCCCCTTCTTTAATTCTTCCAGTTGCATCCTTCAATATAAGAATAGGCTTTATTACACTTCTTGAAACGAAATAACTTAATAATCCAATGATGAAAATAGCCAACAGTAATAACGATATAAACAATATGGGAAATAGCTTTTCGGTTAGTTCCACATACGAACTTTGCTTATTCAATACAAATATACTTCCTTCTTCATTATGAGGAAAATAAAAATCAAACTTTACGTAGCGATAAAATGTGTCATTTAATTCAACCGTACCACGACTATTAATATTCGTTGCTTCAAATTTCGGAAGAGCTTCTTTTAAATTAGAACTTCCAATTGCTTTTGACGCATATGAAATTGCGTCTCCTTTTCTTACAACTATTTTCACATCTTCTTTCTCTAATGACGGCATCATGGCTTCATCTAATAGTTGTGATTGATTCTGCTTAGCTGCTGATTTCAATTCAAGAAAAGCATTTTCTTCCTCTGGTGTCAGTGGCCTTTGAATATACGAACTCTTATAGAAATTTTTCACTGACTCCAAATTCCCTGTTATAGAAAAAATAATCAAAAAACCCATAACTAACAACAGAGTAATTGAAACAAAAATAACTGCAATATAAGACAACAGAAACCTTGTTTTAATAGACACGACTCAATTCCTCACTTTATAAACTTTCCTATGTTACTCATAAGCATAAGAAGATATTTCCGAATACTCAAGCGATTTTATAGTTATTTTAGCAGCAGTTTATGAAAAATTAATATTTATATTTTAAGGTATAAAATAAAACGGATACATTTTTCAGAATTTACTTTCATTCCCATTTTCTCTTTATTTCTAACAAAAACTTCTATAGAATATGTTGATAGGAATTATAAATTTTATACTGAATCGTGGAAAGGATGGGTATTGCACATGTTGAACGAATTCAAAAAGTTCGCTTTAAAAGGGAATGTTATGGATTTAGCTGTCGGGGTTGTAATTGGTGGTGCATTTGGTAAAATTGTTTCTTCATTAGTAGCAGATGTTATCATGCCATTAGTTGGATTACTACTTGGAGGAATAAACTTCACAGGGCTTTCCTTTAAATTTGGAGGCGCTGTTGTAAAATATGGTGCGTTTATTCAAACGGTTGTTGATTTCTTAATCATCGCATTCTCTATCTTCTTATTCATTAAGCTATTTAATAAACTAGCATTCAAAAAAGAAGAAGAAAAAGTAGAAAAAATTCCAGAACCAACAAAAGAAGAAGTACTTCTTGGCGAAATTCGCGACTTATTGAAACAACAAAATGCTTCAAAAGACAACGCATAATTGAACGGACAAAAGGCATGCCCCTCGTGGGACATGCCTTTCTTTATATTTTATAACGTTTCCGAATTCATATGAATGAATAAAATAATACCAGCAACCACGAGTACCATAATCGAACCTGCAAATAATGTAATCGCAACAAATACGAGGCCCGTGCTTACATTGACTGAAATACTTTCAATAAAAATAGAAGCTACATACGTGATAAGGGCAATTCCTGCAAGAATACTTCCTGGAACAAAGCGCTTTAGGCCATTTTGTTTTAACGTCATATATGCAAAAAAAGCGGTCATACAAAGCGTAATTATCCAAAGAATAATCATCTCTTCCCCCCCACAAGCCTTTTCTTTCTATTATACATGACATTGCGTAATTATAGGGAAATTTGATTTTGGATCATGTACAATACAGGGGATAATAATCTGTGTAATACGGATGAACTATGGGCATTTATTGAAAATAATTAAGACTTTATTTTTATTTACACAAATAAAAGAACCAGTTATGTTGGGCAATAGAAAAGTGCAGAGTTTTGGAGGTTTCCACTCATAACTCTGCACTTTTTTCTTCCTTTAAGACAATTCATGTAAACGAATGACACGCGAAAAATAAGGTAAGATATCTTGATTATGTGTCACAACCACGATTGTTTTTCCTTTTTTATTTAATTGTTCCAAATACTGCAATATTACTTTTTCATTTTCGGCATCTAAGCTAGCAGTTGGTTCGTCTGCTAGTATTAAATCGCTTTCTTGTAGGATTAATCGTATGAGTGCAATTCGTTGCTGCTCTCCACCACTTAATTGATAGACCATTTTTTCTTTCAAATGAGATAGTTTAAATTCATTCAAAAGCACATCGATTTTTTCGATTTTCTCCTTTTTGCCTAACTTCTTGTATTCTAGGGCTAAATTTAAATTCCATTTTACCGTTTCATCATCCACTAACCCATAATTTTGAAATAAATAACCTATCTTTTCTCTTCTGAACATCATCGCTTCTTTCGAATGAATCGACGGATTTTTTGTATCAAATAACAATAAATCCCCTTTGTCTTTTTTCGTAATTAAGCCAATAATATTTAAGAGTGTCGTTTTTCCTTTTCCACTTTCTCCAGTAATTGCAATCATTTCACCATTCTCTACCGTTAAATTAACATTTGAGAGTACTTCTTCTTTCTCATATGTTTTAGACACGTTCACGAGTTTTATAATCTCCATCTTTATCCACCTTTAACGATTTTGTGAATATCGTTTTTAATAATCTTTTTGTATAAATATAATAAAACAATAAAATCTATTACGAGTATGCAAATATAGAAAGGAACGTTAAATTCTATAAATATATTCATAACGATCATACTTAGCAACATCGCATATACGATCAAATGTAATTTAAATGTTTTCATTATACTATAGCCATACATATATTGAATTGCGTACCTTTTACTATTCGATATGATATCCACATAATTTGAAATACAAATTACAAAGATTAATGTGAATAAGAATAGTGACGTAAAGACTAAAGAATTGTACATAATAAATTCTACAAAATGCACTTTATCCATATAAGGCGTTAACAGCGTGCCAACATTTACGAGTTTATTCAAATGATGCTTCGCAAGTATTTGGTTAAATTCATCTCTTTGGTTTAAATGAAAATAAACGTTACCCGAACTTAACTGATCATAATAATATAAGCTACCAAAGTTTCCTTGATCGATCATAATAATTGTATCTTTAAGTTTCATATCAGAATCATCTTCAGACATATTTTTACCTAACAATTCATGTTCTTGATTATTAGCAATGTAGATAACTTCTACATTATCAATGTTCTTCGAGTCGGATTTAGGAATTCCAAAATTTTCATTATAGTTCAGCAACTGATTGTATTGTTCAATATACATCTTTTTAATTTTTGATTCCTCGGACTTATACTTAGTTGGCACCAGGATAGTAGGTTTTGTTACATGGAAATTTGTTATTTTCGCTCCTGTTTCATTCTTAATTTTCATAAAATCATTTATATATCTTTCATTAACTACTATGTAATTATCTTTTATAGAAGTATATAAATCCTCTTTTGTTAATCCGTTCATTTCTAAATATGTTGGTTTTAATAATTCGAGAATGTAAGCATCACTCACGTATAACTTTTCTTGTTCATCAAAATGACGATACATTTTCTGAACAGCATCACCATATTCTGCGATTATTTTCGGATTTTTGCGTGCTTTTTCATCCTCATTAGAGTTAAAGCCATTCGATGTAAAATACCCCTCTAATTTCGTATAGCGCTCTAAATCTCTCGACTTAGCTTTATATTCTCTGTAATTCGAGATAAACGAGGAAACCGAAACTGTGATAGATAATATTAGCAGGATTTTAATTACATATAAAATATAATTTAATCTGTTCGAATATACTTTGTTCTTTATCATCAAATTTATATCGATAAATCTTAAACTAATTTGCGTAAATAGTAACATGACAACATTTATTACGATCACTAGTACTAAAAACACTAACAATAAATAAAAATAACGTGATACAACGTTACCAACGAATACATAATATAGAAAATGAACACCTAACGTAATAACAAGTATCACGCTTTCCATCACTATAAAATCTTTTAATGACGCTTGTACCATTTTAAATTTCGAATAACCGAGCATCTTTTTAATCGCATTTACTTTGATTCTTGTAAATGTGTAAATCACTAAAACCAATTGTGTCAGTATAAAGAGAATGACAAAGTTTAAAACATTGTATGTAACAATTTGACTATAAGCAATATCATTATGATACGGGTTAATAGTAATTCCTATTGCCTTTGATAAATCATTTAATCGATCCAATGATAAATTCGTATAAAACACGCCATTACTATCAACAAAATCTTCTTTTGTTAATGGGTGATAATTTAAAACTGTATCAGATGAAATTGATTTCGGCTTATTTATATCTTTTTCTTGACTATGATATATATCATAAATAAACTCATTATGCTTAGATACAGGTGTTTTAACGAGTTGTAATTGACACGTATTATTCGACAAGCATGCCGAATTCATTTTCTCATATAACTCGTTCAATTTATGCCCTGAAACATCTTCTACAATGTAACCATCAAGAGATGAATCTCCTAAATTATTCAACTCATATATATCATAAACAGATTTATTAAATATATAAGATAGCAGAAATAGCTGCCCAATTAGAAAGATAAACAATAATTTTTTCATACTATCCTCCTGCACATCATATTCAATCCGAAAGTATTGTTAGGAAGGGAAAAGGGCAAAAATTTTTAAATATTATCTTTTATAATAATCGTAATGTGAAGTTTCATCACAATACCATTTTCTGTCCGCATCTTTATAGGCTTGATCTGCTTTCCATCCAGATGAATATGTGTTGCCACAAACTTTTACAGCTGCCCATACCATATATTTATTATTATTAGTAGGTATCGCATCTCTAATATCAGAGTATACTTTTGAATCTGTTTGTCCGCCTTTATAAATTAACTCCCCATTCGCTACTGATGCTGCCGAAACAATTCCTACCGGGATTGCAAACGTAATGATTGTTAAAAACGCAATGATAACTCGATTCATTTTTTTCATCGTATCCACCCCTATATTTATTGTCCCTTTTCCCCGCACTCAATATAACATAATTTCAAAATTTGTGATTTTTTTCTAAAAATGGAAAATACGACTTTTCTCAATAGAACAAATATTGACAAAGCACGTGTAAACTAAAATATTCTAATAAAAACCTTACAAAAAATAGATACGATAGCATTTTTATTTCCAAGTTTTCTTTTCAGTATTATATTAAGATATCATTTCACCCGTGAGAGAATCGTTCCAAAAGGCATGGATTTTACTAATCATTGTTGTAATATACTTTTCACTTGTGACCCCAATCCAATCTAATACAATAAAACGTTAAAAGAACAAAATGAATGTTTTTCAACCTGAAATGTATGAAAACATGTCCTACGCAGAATTCCAACATATCTCCATTATCAATGGTCTCATCGATTACATATCGACTTCCATCGTAAGCTAGTATCATTTATAAAAGGAAGCATGGATAATAAAAAAACTCACAGCACCACGCTGTGAGTTTTCCTATTCTTACTTCGTTGAATCTCTAAATTGAATACGATGAGGTAAGATAACTGTATGATCTTCTACTTTTTCTTTATTCATATATTTTGTTAACAGACGCATTGCTACTGCACCGATGTCATACATTGGTTGTACAACTGTTGAAAGTTGCGGGCGTACCATTAACGCAAGACGTGTGTTGTCAAAACCAAGTACTTCTACATCTTCTGGGACGTTTAAACCACCGTCTTGTGCTGCATGAATTACACCTAGTGCCATTTCATCTGAAGATACAAAGATTGCTGTTGGTTTTTCATCAAGTTCCCAAAGCTTTTCAAATGCTTCTAGACCTGAATCGTATGTGTAATCTCCATCAATTACAAGATTTTCATCATAAGCGATACCTACTTCTTCTAAAGCTTTTTTGTAACCTTGTAATTTCTTTGCACTTCCCGCTTTATCAATGTAAGGACCTGATACGAAACCGATACGCTTATGGCCTTGTTCTAGGAAATGCTTCATTGCATCATAAGCAGCTTGTGTATAATCAATATTTACTGATGATGTTTCATTTTCCTCATCAAATGATGCTGCTAAGACGATTGGTACTGGAGACTTTTTAAATTCTTCTACATGCGTATCTGTAATATCTTCACCCATGAATACAATACCATCCACTTGTTTACCAAGCATTGTATTTAATAAATGAAATTCTTTTTCTCTATTTTGGTCAGAGTTACTTAAAATGATGTTATATTTGTACATTGTTGCGATATCTTCGATTCCACGTGCAAGTTCTGCATAAAACGTATTAGAGATATCTGGAATAATAACACCTACTGTTGTTGTCTTTTTACTTGCTAGTCCACGTGCTACTGCATTTGGGCGATACCCTAAACGATCAATTGCTTCTAATACTTTCTTTCTTGTTGTAGGCTTTACATTCGGATTACCGTTTACAACACGTGATACGGTTGCCATCGAAACGTTTGCTTCGCGCGCTACATCATAGATTGTTACGTTCATCTCTTCACACACTCCTTCTATATATATTATCTATCCTTATGTATCGGTTCACTTAAATGAAAAAAAGACATCAACTCTATTTGAAGATGTCACTCCCGAGTCCTTTTACTAATGATACGATAAAAATACAGGCTCATACAATATTTTCCCGCAAAAGTTTCGAAAAAATTCGCTTCTTTTCTCCTATTTTCGTATTTTTCATGTAAAAAAGGATATTTCCCGCAAAAAAGTCTATGCAACAAGTATCGCATAGACCTTATAAGCACCTCTGATTATCTAGCCCGAAATGCTTTTAGCTCTTTCATAAACTCATTGAATTCTGGAATATCCATTTGCTGCGCTGAATCTGATAATGCAACAGCTGGGTCTGGGTGTACTTCAGCCATAACCGCATCAGCACCAATTGCCATCGCTGCTTTTGCAGTTGGTAATAAGAGGTCACGTCGCCCTGTAGAGTGTGTTACATCCACTACGACAGGTAAATGTGTTTCTTTCTTCAAAATAGGCACAGCGGAAATATCTAGCGTATTACGTGTTGCCTTTTCATAAGTTCGGATGCCGCGCTCACATAAAATAATCTCTCCGTTACCTTGTGCGATAATATATTCTGCTGCATACATAAACTCTTCAATCGTTGCTGATAAACCACGCTTTAATAATACTGGTTTGTTCACCGATCCTGCCGCTTTAAGTAATTCAAAGTTTTGCATATTACGAGCTCCAATTTGAATCACATCAACATAATCTAATGCCATTTCAATATCCTTTGGATTTAAAATTTCACTAATAACCGCTAAATCATATTCATCCGCCACTTGACGTAAAATCTTCAAGCCCTCTAAGCCAAGACCTTGGAAATCATAAGGAGATGTACGAGGCTTGAATGCACCGCCGCGCATTAGCTTTAATCCGTGCTCCTTCATTGCTTCAGCAACTAAGCGCACTTGCTCGTAACTTTCCACCGCACATGGTCCCATAATAAAATGCGGATTGCCATCACCAATTTTTTCACCTTTTATATCAACAATTGTATCTTCTGATTTTTTCTTACGTGAAACAAGAAGCGCTTTACGGTGATCATCTTCTTGTAATTCTAAACCTGTTTGAAAAATTTGTTTGAAAATATGTTGAAGAGTCGATGTTTCAAACGGCCCATCATTCTTCTCAGCGATTAAATCAAGCATATTACGCTCACGTACAGGGTCAAATCGTTTCACACCTTGCACTTCTTTTAATTTACCGACCTCTTGAACAAGACGACCTCTCTCATTTAGTAATTCTAAAATTTGTAGGTTCATTTGATCAATTTGAGAACGTAAAAGATCTAATTCTTGTGATGCCATAAGATAGCCACCTCTTTCAAAGTTGTATATATATGAAATTACCTTATTATCGTAGTTAAGATAATTTATTATATCCGATAGATGTTAGGTTGTCACATGATATACACTACAGGTAAAATCGTTCTCTTTCACTTAAAGAAAATATGCTCCACAACTTTTTTATATGGCTTTTATATAACTTCATTATTGATTCCTAAAGTCGAATTTATCGTTAGATACATCAAGTTTATGATTGCTAATTATAAATCCTAAAAAAAGAAACAAGCATCTACGCTTGCTTCTTCCTACTTCACATTCTCTTCTAAAGTTTGCTTCTTAATATTCCAATGGGATGTATGCCATACCGCCATACCATCTTTTATGTATAATACTTGTGGTGACTCATGTTTAACACCAAAATGCTCTGCGATACGATTCGAAACATCTCTTGCATCTTGCACGTATAAATAGTAAGCAGGCGTTTCTTTTTCATCATGACAATATGCCTCAAATTCAGCATACGCTCCTTGGCTAATTGGACACGTTATACTATGTTTAAACAGAATATATGGTTCCGCTGTTTCTACTAATGCTTCAAACTCTTCCATTGTTTCGATTTTTGTCATGTCCATGTTATTCACCTCTCATCCGAATTGGAAGTCTAGAGCGCTTCTCTTTTTTCTCTACCTTCTCTAACTTCTTCTCTGCTTTTTCTAGTTTTTTTTCTTGTCTAGTAGCTCGAAAATGATTATACACTTCAATCGCTGCGCTACTCCATTGTACAACTTGCGCAACTTTGTCTGCATTATTCTCAATTTCATTTGTTACAGAATCTGATACATTGCGAAGTTTCGTATTTAAAGAATGAATTGTCGTTCCAATTCCATCTACGCCTTCTACTACTTTATTTAACGACTGAGATTTCTGCTGAATATCATCAGCTAACGCGTTCGTCTTATGTAATAATTGCTCCGTCTCTACGCTTATTCCTTGCATTTGCTTTTCTAAGCCTTCTAGTGTACCTGCAACGTTTTCTAATGTCTTCTGAACTGATAGTAGTGTTCTACATACATATACCACTAATATAGCAAAAGCAACTGCGATAATAGCTGCACTTACATATAAAAGAACTTGCATTTCATCACTTCCTTTATATTTTTCATACTTTCTCCTATTATACAATCATTTTCCGTTTCGTTCTAACCCTTACATTTTCATTAGAATTTTCATACTTGTTTGTTAACTGTAACATAAATTATTCAACAAATTCCACTAAGTAGGTTACAATAAGAAAGGATACATAATTAGTAGGGAGGCTTTTACATATGAAAGACCCACGTATTGAAAAGTTAGCGTATAATTTAATTAACTACTCCATTCGCCTACAAAAAGGCGAAAAAGTATTGATTGAAAACTTTGGCTTGCAAAAAGAACTTGTAACTGCACTTGTGAAAGAAGCATATGCAGCTGGTGGTTTCCCATTCGTTTCATTGAAAGACCATCAAGTTGATCGCTCTTTATTAATGGGTGCTACTGAAGAACACTTCGAGCAAATCGCTGCCTATGAAGCAAGCGTAATGAAAGATATGGACGCTTACATCGGCCTTCGCTCTGGTGATAACATTAATGAACAAGCTGACGTTCCAAGTGAACGCATGAAAATCCACGGTCAAACAGTTGGCAAAAAAGTTCATAGAGACATTCGCGTTTCGAAAACTCGCTGGGTCGTTCTTCGCTATCCAAATGCATCTATGGCACAGCTTGCAAAAATGAGCACAGAAGCATTCGAAGACTTCTACTTTGAAGTATGTAACTTAGATTACGGTAAAATGGACAAAGCAATGGATAACCTTGTTGAACTTATGAACAAAACAGATAAAGTTCACCTTGTTGGTCCTGGAACTGACTTAACATTCTCTATTAAAGACATTCCAGCTATTAAATGCTCTGGTCATTTAAATATTCCAGACGGTGAAGTATACTCTGCACCAGTTCGCGATTCTGTTAACGGTACAGTTTCTTACAACACACCGTCACCATATAACGGCTATACATTTGAAAACGTACAACTTACATTTAAAAATGGACAGATCGTTGAAGCAACTGCAAACGATACAGAACGCATTAACAAAATTTTCGATACAGATGAAGGCGCACGCTACGTTGGTGAATTTGCAATCGGCGTAAACCCATACATCTTACATCCAATGGGCGACATCCTATTCGATGAAAAAATTGATGGTAGCTTCCACTTCACTCCTGGACAAGCTTACGACGATGCATGGAACGGCAACAACTCTAACATCCACTGGGATTTAGTATGTATCCAACGCCCTGAATACGGCGGCGGTGAAATTTACTTCGACGATGTATTAATCCGTAAAGACGGACGCTTCGTTGTATCTGAATTAGAAGCTTTAAATCCTGAGAACTTAAAATAAGTGAAAAAGAGCTCTTCCTTTGACGGGAGAGCTTTTTTCACTTGTTTTGTCGAATAGTCCATGTTATCGATATATTGCGAGAGACGGTCGATATATTAAAAAAAGCGATATTATTTCTCTACTTCCTACCCTTTGCTTCAAATTTGACGAAAATGGTAATAAAACAAAAGTACAACTGCTAAAATGCCTACTGCTATCGACAAATGCAAAGGCCATCCCAATTCGTGCTGATCCACAGTTTTCTTTGTTTACAATGAGCATTCCAACTGGCAAAGCAACCATAAGAATCAACATCACACTTACAAAAATCATTATAGGCTTGCTTCTTTGGATAGGAAAGCTCATATCATCACCCCTTTCCTAATTATCCTATTAATTAAAGGGGATATTTGTAAAATATTTTATCCACTTCAAGTATTGGGAAATTCCTCGGTAACTCTTCCACACTCACACTTTGGAATCCATTTTTTTCGTAGAAGCGATGCGCCGCTAAAAACTGGACTGTTGTTCCTAAATAGATAGTTTCTAAGTTCTTTTCCTTTGCCCAAGAAATTGCTGTTTGTAATAACAAACTTGCTGTCTTCCACATCTTCCCGCGAAATTCTTTCTTCACAAACATTTTTCTTAAAGCTACTTGATTGTTTCCAATATCTAATAAAGCTATTGTTCCCACAACTTTCCCGTTATACGTCGCTACCCAAAAATCCCCATTATCCCTTTGATAAAACTTTTCTATTTCTAATAAATCAGGTTGCTCTTCTTTCGTAATTGGCACATTGTACTCTTTTTGCTGAATGTGAACAATGAGATCCACTACTTCACTTTGAAACTTACTCTCATACGGAGTAATACAAATCGAATCGTTCATCGGATTTTCTCCCATTCTGAAGCTAGTACACTGTATACAGCAATGTCATGAAAATGGTCATACAGCCATTCTTCCTCACGCAGAATGCCGTCTAATTGAAAAGCAAGACGTTCTGGAATCGCACGACTTTTTTGATTCTCTACCCCACAACGTATTTCTATTTTATTCAATTTTAATTCTTCAAATGCATAGCGAAGTACAGCCTTTACACTTCGCGTCATAATCCCTTTTCCTCCTGCATCTTCTGCAAGGTAATATCCAATGCTCGTCGCTTTCTTGCTCCAGGTCACTGGATGAATACCTACCATCCCAACAAGCTTTCCTTTATAACGTATACCGCTCTCAAAACCGTCTCCCTCTGCAAATTTCTTTAGCCACATTGGAAAAATTTCATCATACGCATCAGCAGATTTTGTCCCATCCACCCATGGAAGCCACCTTCTTAAATGATTACGGTTTTCATCAATTAATTGATATAGTTCCTCTTTATGATGTTTTTCTAGTAATTGAAGTTCAATTTCATCATCGACTCGAAGTGTGAACATTTCTCCATCCCCTTTTTTATTTTCTTATTATTCTAACATTTTTCCGAAGAATCTGTTAACCCACATTCGCTATAGAAACAAAAAAAGACGTGCAACCACCGCTGCACGTCTCCTCCTTATTACTTCTCTGCAACTTGCACTTCTTTCACGTAAGCTGCTTCGAATTTTTGGATGTCGCCTGCGCCCATGAAAATAAGAACGCCGTTTTTATGTTTCTTTAATACATCCGTTGTTGTATCTGTAATCAATTCTGCACCATCAATGCGTTGTTGCAGGTCTTGAATCGTTAATTCACCTTTGTTTTCACGTGCTGATCCGAAAATATCACATAAGTATACTTGATCAGCCTTGCTTAGACTTTCTGCGAACTCATCTAAGAACTTTTCTGTACGTGAGAATGTGTGCGGCTGGAATACAGCGACAATTTCACGCTCTGGATGTTTTTGACGAGCCGCTTCAATCGTTGCGTTAATTTCTGTTGGATGGTGCGCATAATCATCAATGATGACTTGTTCTCCCATCGGCTTTTCATTAAAGCGACGTTTTACACCTTCAAAGGTTGTTAATTGATGTTTCACTGCTTCTACATCAACATTTTCATAATGACAAAGCGCAATAACTGCTAATGCATTTAATACGCTGTGATTGCCGTATCCTGTAATTTTGAATGTTTCATAATACGTATTACGAACAAACACATCAAATACAGTGCCATCTGTTCTCTTTTGAATGTTACGAGCTTGGAAATCATTATCTTCACCAAATCCATAGAAAATAACAGGTACTTTCGCTTGAATTTTTTGAAGTTCTTCATCATCACCACATGCAATAATTCCTTTTTTCACTTGAAGTGCCATCTCTTGGAATGCACTAAATACATCATTGATGTCTGTAAAGTAGTCTGGATGGTCAAAATCAATATTTGTCATAATTGCATAGTCTGGATAGTACGACAAGAAATGGCGACGATATTCACATGCCTCAAACACAAAATACTTACTATTTTCTACCCCATGCCCTGTTCCATCTCCAATAAGGTAAGACGTCGGGTGTGCACCTTGCATTACATGGGCTAACAAACCAGTTGTTGATGTTTTTCCATGTGCACCTGTTACAGCAACACTTGTATACTTACTCATAAGATCCCCTAAAAAGTGATGGTAACGATGTACTGGAATATTTAATTCTTTCGCTGCTACAATCTCTTCATGCGTATCAGGGAACGCGTTTCCTGCGATAATCACTTGTCCTTCTTTTACATTATTATTATCAAAAGGAAGGATGGAGATACCACGCTTTTCCAAAGCAACTTGTGTAAAGAAACGTTTTTCAAAATCAGAACCCTGAACAGTATGCTTCATATCATGAAGAATTTGTGCTAATGAACTCATTCCTGTTCCTTTAATTCCTACAAAATGGTAAACTGTCATCTTAAAGAACCTCCAACATTTCGAACTAATACAACGGCCTATCTATAAGACAGTATATGAATCTTTTCTTATTTTGGTAATCATCATACATTTTTGATACAGCGGAACTTTCATCAGCTCTCGCCAATCAGGATAAACACGTACGTACTTCTTAGATGTCCACAACAAACTTATTATAGCAAAAAACAATCCGTTATACTATGATAACAGAAAAACTGATAGGGTCAATCACCTATCAGTTTTTCTGTTTCTTACATATCTTCTCTTTTTTCTAATTGAACACGTTCTAAACGTGGGTTTGGACGATATTTGCGTCCAGCTTTTGCTTCTGGTTTTCCATTTAATTCTACATTATCACCTGTAAAACCAATGTTCATTTTTAATAAACTGCTCCCTACTCCGTATAGATCCACAGGAACATTTTGCGCTTCAAATTCACGAATACGCTTTTCATCAAATCCACCAGTTACAACAATATCTACATGCTGGAATCCTTCCTCATCGAGCGCTTTACGAAGAGCGAAAACAAGTGATGGATTGACACCACGTGGGTCAAATGTTCCAAGCACTTCTGGATGACGAATGAAATATTGATCAATCATTGTACGTGATGTATCGATGCGTACACCTTTTAATTCTGAACCAAATTCGCGTGCAACGCGAAGCCCATCTGTAATAACATCATTGTTGTAGTCAATCAGTACAACTAAATCATCCTCTGGAAACTTTTTATGATACGCCTTTGCAGCTTCTACAACGTCTCCATTAAACATTTGAATTAACGCGTGAGGCATTGTCCCCATTCCACTTTTGCCCCACCATTCATTCATTGCATGCGTTGCTTGTGCGCTCATACCACCAATATACGCAGCATACCCATCACCAGCTTGCTGTGTATAATGATCATCACGGTCTCCCATGAAAATAACAGGTTTTTCTTTTTCACCGCTGCGAGCAGCCTGTACAACATTATACACATTTGTTGCAACAGATGTACGACGAGCTAAAATCCCATCAATTACACCTTCTAAAAACCCGAAATATTCATAAGGCCCTGTAATTGTTAAAACTGTTTCAAATGGATTAATATTGTCACCATCCTTTAAAGAATGAATTTCAAGTTCTTCAGGATGTGTAGCAAACGTTTGTAACAATGCGATTACTTCATCTGTTCCGCAAAGTACCGCATGCTCTTTCTGGAAAAATTGCATTGTTACAATACTTTTTGGGCGAAATTCTTGAATAATATCACGAGTTTTTAAAAAGTAAACGGCAGAAAACCAGCCTTCTCCAACTCGTTCATCAAATTTAAATGTTTTATTTGTTAGTCGATTGATTTCACCTTTTAATTTTAATTCAATTTCTTTCATTTCGTTTACTCCCTACTTTACTATCCAACATTTTCTCTTAGTATACAGCAAAACCACTTCCTATACATTTGTTTCCTGCATCGCAGCAAACTCATCCTCTGAAATAAGGACATCTCTCGGTTTTGTTCCCCTTGCTTCGGAAATAATTCCTTGTGCTTCCATCTCTTCAATAAGACGTGCCGCGCGATTATAACCGATGCGGAATTTTCTCTGTACAGAAGATGTGGACGCTCCCCCTTGTTCTACAACAAACTGACATGCATCAAAAAACAGTTCATCTTCAGCCTCATGTTGCTCTGTTTTCGCCAATAAATCTTCTTGCTTAAATAAATAGTTCGGCTTCATTTGCTTTTTCACATGGTCAACCGTTTTTTCAATTTCATCATCCGATACGTATACCCCTTGCACACGAACTGGTTTAGACGTACCGTTTCCTAAAAATAACATATCACCGCGGCCAAGTAATTTTTCCGCGCCCCCAATATCAATAATTGTACGGGAATCTACTTGAGATGATACTGTAAACGCAATACGCGTTGGAATGTTTGATTTAATTAACCCTGTAATAACATCCACAGACGGACGCTGCGTTGCAACTAATAAGTGAATACCACAAGCACGCGCTTTTTGAGCGATACGACAAATCGCTTCCTCAACATCACCAGGTGCAACCATCATTAAATCCGCTAACTCATCAATTACAATGACGATATATGGCAATGTCTCCCCTGGAACTTCTCGCTCACTCACAATTGTATTATAACGAGTTAAATCACGTGCACCAGCATGGGCAAACAATTCATAACGGCGCTCCATTTCTTCTACAGCCCATTTTAACGCCCCTGTAGCTGCTTTTACATCTGTAATAACAGGTGCCACAAGATGTGGAACAGAATTATATGGCGCAAGCTCAACCATTTTCGGATCAATCAACATCAATTTCACTTCATGCGGTTTCGCTTTATATAAAATACTTGTTAAAATCGCGTTAATGCACACACTTTTTCCTGAACCAGTCGCACCAGCAATCAGTCCATGTGGCATCTTCCTAATATCCGTTACAATCGGCGCTCCAGAAATATCAAGTCCAAGTGCAACTGTAAGCGGTGATTCACTCTTCGTGAACACAGGACTTCTCAAGATTTCTCTTAGAAATACTGGCTTACTCTCTTTATTTGGAACCTCAATTCCAATTGCACTTTTCCCTGGAATCGGCGCTTCAATTCGAATATCTTTTGCTGCTAAACTTAACTTAATATCATCGCTTAAGTTTGTAATTTTATTTACTTTCACACCTGGGTCTGGTTGTACTTCAAAGCGAGTTACAGCCGGTCCTTGTGAAACATTGATAACCTGAGCCCCAACATGGAAATTATTAAACGTCGTATCCAATAATTCTTTCTGTTCGTCTAACCATTCTGTATTATCCAATGTTGCTTGAGTTGGAATCGTCAACAAGGTTAATGGTGGCATTGTATATTCAGGCGGTGTTTGCAGTACATTACGCATATCATTTTCTCTTTTAGCTACAACATATGCTTTTTCTTGTACTCCTGCATTTGCAACAGGTACCTTCACTTCCGGTTGCTGAACTGGCTTCTCTGTTACTTGTGTTCCCGCTACAACCTGCTGCATTGCTCTCTCTTCCGCTTGCGGTTCCACTACAACTTGCTGCGTTGGTCTCTCTTCTACTTCCGGTTCCACTACAACTTGCTGCGTTGGTCTCTCTTCCATTTGCGGTTCCGCTACAACTTGCTGCGTTGGTCTCTCTTCCATTTGCGGTTCCACTACAACTTGCTGCGTTGGTCTCTCTTCCATTTGCGATCCCGCTACAACCTGCTGCATTGCTCTCTCTTCCATTTGCGGTTCCGCTACAACTTGCTGCGTTGGTCTCTCTTCCATTTGCGGTTCCGCTACAACTTGCTGCATTAGTTGTTCTTTTCTTTGTGATACTTCTTCTACTTGTTGTACAGGAGTCTGCGGCGTTTTCATTCCTGCCACCTGTCTCTCCATCAACTTTCTTCTATCTTGTTTTAACATCACAA
Organism: Bacillus sp. 166amftsu; assembly: GCF_900107445.1. Lineage (NCBI taxonomy): Bacteria > Bacillati > Bacillota > Bacilli > Caryophanales > Bacillaceae > Bacillus > Bacillus sp. 166amftsu. The sequence goes on from NZ_FNQA01000001.1 coordinate 1,046,973, forward strand.
CATTAAACGGCACATGACGCTTTTTCTCACGTTTTGGTTCTACAGTTTTCTCAACGGGCTTTTCTACAGTCACTTCTTGCTTTTCTTCTGCTTCTTCAATTAATACATTTGCAAAACTTTGAACAGCTTCCTTCGTGTGCTCGTCTGCTGCTAAAGATGTTTCACAAATATCATTTTCTACTTTAGAAACAACCTTCTGTGGTTCTGCTGGTTCTTCAACTACTACTTGAGCAGTTGCTTCTACTATGTCAGCTTCTTCCTCCGCTTTAACTTCCAGTGCTGGTTCAACTTCTTCCTCTTCTTCTACTTCAACCGCTGGTTCTGCTTCTTCCTCTTCTTCTACTTCAGCCGCTGGTTCTGCTTCTTCAATAACACATTCTGTTAAAACAGTGTTCTCTACTAGCTGTTCTTCTGTTTCTTTCTTATATTCAATCTCTTCCATTGACGTTGTATCGATGTTCTTGACAATAGAGTCTTGTAATTGATTTTGTAGAGATTCTTCATTTTCTCCGATATCATCTTGTGATAACACCACTACATCTGGCTCTTGTCCAACTACCTGTCCGTTATGAAGAGCATGTTCTTCCTTCTTGTTATCCTGTCCAACTGCTTTATGTAACGAGCCATCCGTTGCAAATGGACGAGAGTCTGGAGAAACATCGGTCTTTTCTTTCTCCTCTACCGCAATAAATGAACGTTCAGAATCATAACCATTTTTCTCTAGCCACTGATCAACAACGGATTTTTCTTCTTTTTTACTTTCTTGTTGTCGATCATCATCAAAGCTTTGCTCTCGTTCCTTTGAAGGAATAAAAGATTCGTCTGATAAATTCGCCAGTGAGTATCCTTTTTTCTCTAGCCATGCATCGACGACCGATTTTCCTTCAACCGATATTTCAAGATCTTCCTGCCTTTTTTCTTCCGTCTTCACCTCTTCTTTCTCCATAGACGGACGTTTATATCCAAAGATCGGTGAAATCATCTCTGTTGGGCGAAATGGTCTTCGATTGCTTTCTTGTGTTGGCACAGATTTTTTTGGTATGAAAGGCTTTGGCTCAATTTCTTGTTCAACTTGTTGAGGGGCAAATGTATGGATTGGTTCTTCTACATATCTCGGCCCGCGCCTCTCCACGTTTATTACTCTCGGCAGTGGCTGCTCTTCAACATATGCTGATTCTTCAACATGTGTTGATTCTTCCACATTCTCCTCATCAAATCCATCATCAGGCACTAACGGAAATCGACATTTCACACCTGAATTCCGACTAGCCATTTGCGCTTCTCTTGCTTCAGTGTAGTGGTTTACACGAGGACGTTTCGACTTACTTTCAGTGTTCTTCGGTACTTCTTTATTCACCGCTGTTTTTTCTTCTTGATGTTCCTCTTTTTTAAACAGCTTTTTCATCCAATCTAACATGCTTACCACTCTTTCTACTAAATAGTAACATCCTTTATTGTATCAGCATTCAGCAAAAAGTGCAGGTAAAATTACGCCCTTGCCTTTTGTCCATCATATTCCAGTTTTCAGTAAGTACAATATAAAGTGATACTTTAATCAGTGAGGATTTTCTTCATCCCAGACCTATCCTCCTTGTTTCTCTTTGAATCCTGAAGCAGAGGTCTTGCTGCTCTTTAATGCAGGATAAAAGAAGACCTACACTTGTTTTCTCCTTTTGGTTTCACTCGGCATGGAGCAAAACAAGGTACTAACCTCTTCTAAACAAAAAGAAATGTTTTCATCTATATTTATATATAAGTAGTTCAGTTATTGTGGAGAGAATCTAAAATAACGAGCTACATAACATATTCATTCACGGGTTAATTGGCGTAGTAAATAACACGCAAAAAAAGCTCAAAGTCCCTATATGACTCTGAGCTTTACTTTTGTATACGACTTATTTCATTAAATCCACTCTTTTCCATGTTCACGAATGAATTTAATATCATTTTAATAATGTTCAAGGTGCCCTTCATCTATCATCTTTTGAAAATTTATATCGTCTTCTTTTGCTTTTCTTTTCATGTATTTACATACCCCTTCTAATCGTAGCAATACTATCTCCAAATACTCTTCTTCCATATCCTCACCGTAGAATTCAAAAAACAATTTAACTCTTTATTTTATACAGTTTCTCTATGTTATCTGAACTGCTTAATATATACCTAAACTTTACTCTTCCGATATTCTTCTATACTCTCCGTTACACTTTGCAGTAAAGCTTCTAAATATTGCTTATCTGATAGTTTTTGATCTTCTTCAGGATTCGACATAAACCCTAGCTCAAGTAAAACTCCTGGAACCTTTGACCAGTTGAAACCAGAAAGATCATCACGAAACTTAATCCCATTTACTTTCACCTGACTATTTTCTTTCATTTTCTCCACGATAATCTGAGAAACTTGTAAGCTTTCTGCATAAATATCTTTTGTATATTGATTTCCTTCGGCTGGCGTCAACACAGCAAAACCCTTTTGTGCCTGGTTTTCAGATCCATCTGCATGAAGGCGTAAAAATACATTTGCTTGATGCTCATTCGCGAATGTAGCTCGCTCTTTGTTACTTATATCAACATCATGTGTTGTCCTTGTCATAAGTACTTGCATGCCTTTTGCTTCAAGCTTCTCTTTTAATATAAAAGCAGCTTCAAGTGTAAGAGCGGATTCTCTCTTTTTCGTCACAACACCTGTCGTTCCATCAGTCACTTTATATTTTTTCTCAGTTGCACCTGGACCAATTGGTTCTAAATTTAAATTTGCTTTCTCTTGATGCCCTGGATCAATCACAATAAGAAACTTTCCTTGTTTTTTCTCAGCATCTGTTTTTGCTTCAGTTTGTTCAGCTGGCGGCAATTGTTCTTTACTTTGCTCCACAGGTGCCTCTTGTTCAACTTTTTTCTCTTGGTCTCCATTTTGTCCCACCGGTAATTCTGTTTCTGCTTTCTTCTCTTTTTCCTCAGGTTGCTTCTCTATTGGTGCTTCTTTCTTTTGTTCTACAACTTTTTTATTCTCTTCTTGTACAGGAGATGATGTTTTCTGTTCTTGTTCCTTCGAGCATGCGCTCATATATATTCCAAGTAATATAACTGCACACATCATTTTTATATATTTCATCGTTTCTCTCCCATCTATTTTGTGCATACTCTACAAATTTTTCAACATAAAGCCCCAGAAGTTCTTTCACTTTTGGATGTTGTTTCATATATTCTTACCTTCTATTTTTTCTAAATTTTAACTAATTTGTTTTTGAAATACAACATGGATTTTTAGGAAAAGCGTTACAATATAAGAATATTTAAGCCAAAAAAAATAGCCTCATTTTATAATGAGGCCACTTTTTCTATATCAATTAAAATTTAAACTCTTGTCCAACTTCATAGCTATCTTCTAGTACAAGAATCCCTTTTTCCTGAGGAGCATCTGGAAGCTCTAATTCACGTGCAGAGCAAATCATTCCAGAAGATGGAACACCGCGAAGCTCGGCTGGTTTAATTAACATACCACTTGGCATTACAGCGCCGATTTTTGCAACAACAACTTTTTGTCCCGCATCAACGTTTGGTGCACCACATACGATTTGTAATGTATCTGTACCGATTTCTACCTTACAAATGTTTAATTTATCTGCATTTGGATGTTTTTCTTTTTCAGCTACATAGCCAACAACAAATTTTGGCGTAAGGTCTGCTTCTACTTTTTCTTCAAAGCCGTTTTTCACTAAAATGTCATTGATTTTTTCTACAAGCTCAGTTGTTAAAGTAATGTTCCCAGTTTCTTTTACTTCTACATAAGAAGAAGCATTAAAGATGTTAAATCCTCCTGTTACGTTGCTTTCACGATCATAAACGCGAGCAACATCTCCTTTGCGGTCAAATGTACGGTTTTCTAATGTAATATCTTGTAAGGCAACGATTAATGTGTCGCCAATTCCTTCAAGGTTATAAAAAACGTTCACTATGTTCATCCTTTCTCTTTTCCATTTGTCTTCTTCCGATTCTTCGCTAAAATAAAGATTGGTTCAAAGTTGCCATCTTCATATACGAATGAAAGTGATGTGATCGGAACATGACCTTCGGCAAAAAACTTCATTGTCATTTGTGCAATAATATCATAACCGATTTCGTTGACGATATCAGCAACAATTAATACATCTTGATGCGGAACAGCCACCACCATGTCACCTGAAATCTTCTCGCGCATCGATTGTAATAGCGATTCATTTAAAATACGACTCGCATCATAGCCATCATTTGTGTTTAAAAAATAAAATGTATTCCCAGCCACTTCATCTTGTTTAAATGTATAGCTTAATGAGCGGACATTAAACAATGCCATTTCACGTACTTGCTGCTCAGTAAGTCCTAGCTTTTGTAATAAACGCTCATCAATTAATCGATATGTTTTATTAGAGTCTAATGCATAATAAATGCGCGTTTCTGCTGTATGATCTGTCATGATAAAGGGATTGCCTTCTTCCGCTTGTTTCTGGAAAGATGTAGAGCGAATTACCGGCAGAATTTTTGCTGTGCTACTTTCTTCTTTATGCATCGCAACTAATGCCTCTTGTACGTAATAGACGACATCTTCAATCGCTACTTCTTTTTTGACTTCCCATTTTGCTACAACTCCTGGAAGCGATACATTAATTCCCTTCTTCGTATCCTTTTGTTCAATACGAAGCACATCTTTTTCGCTATCATAATGAAAGTCCCATTCTGGACGAGCTAGCCTGTTCATTAGTGCTTCTTTCATTTTTTTGCTTGTCATTTTCATCTCGTTTGCCTCCCTTCCAAAAAAACAACCTCCCCCGCGAAGGTAGAGGTTGTTTTTACAATTTAATTGGCTGATCGCCTTATTTTAAACCTTCAATAAACGCTTCGATTTGTTCTTGTGTTTTACGATCTTTGTTTACATAGCGCCCAGTTTCTTCTCCTTTATTGTACGCTACAAAGCTCGGAATGCCAAATACGTCTAATTTTACACATAGATCAATAAATTCATCACGATCTACATAGTAGAATGAGAAATCGCTATATTTCTCTTCTACTTCTGGCATAAATGGGTCAACAAAACGGCAATCTGGACACCATTCTGCTGAGAACATAAAAATAACGTTCCCTTCATTTTTTAGTTCTTGGAATTGCTCCATGCTTTCTAATGATTTCATCTATATTTCCTCCTCTAACGAAGTGTATCTTTTCATATGTAATCTTTCTTTTATACTACCATACATCACGTATGCTGCAAGATTTATGCTTGTTTTTCGTCATACTTATATTGCCCGACTAACAACTTTACAACATGGACAAATAATCCTGTACGATCCACATAATGATCTGTGAAGATTCCAATTGCACCTTCATGACTACGGATGTCTTTTCGGTTTACAAATTCCTCCATAACTTCACTTAGCTCTTTCCCACTTTCAAGAGGAGCAACAAAATCATCTGGCAACTTAATACGTGCCCCGCCCGCTACAAATACTTTACCTGTACTTGTTGCTAAAGCGCCCCAGTTACACATAAACAAGCCATGCTCTGTTTTCATGACGCCGCCCTCTAGACCGATACCGATGTCAGCTTGTTCTTTCTCCAGTGCTCGCTTGGCTCTATTGATTGCCCCTTGCATCGTTTCTTCATCAGAAAATGGTTGTGCCGCTACTCCTGAAGAAGCAGAAATGGCTGTAATGTTCGCCTCTTTCCATACTTCTTTTACGGCACCTACTTTTGTTTGGTTTTTCGATCCAACTACTACTTTCATATTCTTCACCTCTATATAAATCAGCGCTACAAAGAACAAAGGGTAATTAACATTCTTGTTCTTTCTTTGATTTTAACTCTGTATGAGGAAAAAGGATGACTTTATCTCCGCTCTTCATGATATATCCTCTTCGTTTTCACAACATATAATTTGCGACTATGAAAACAAAAGAAATCCCATCTCGTTTCCTCTTTTTAGATTCACATGCCCTGAGACTAAACCGCTACTATGCATGAACGGACACTCTCTTCCACCTAAAAAAAGGGGTTTTATATTTATACGAAAAGAAAAGGCCAAAACTGGCCCTTTCTTTTAAGCGTTATTTTTAATTGTTTCTAATGTTGTTTTATCCGTTGCTTTCACGAGTTTCGTAATCAATTCTTTCGCTGCAGCATAATCATCAACATGTAAAATAGAAGCATGTGTATGAATATAACGAGCGCAAACACCAATTACTGCTGACGGAATACCAGAGTTACTCGTATGTACCCGGCCCGCATCTGTACCACCTTGTGAAACAAAATATTGGTACGGGATGTTATGTGTTTCTGCTGTATCTAAAATAAATTCACGCATTCCTCTATGTGTTACCATTGTACGATCATAAATACGAAGAAGCGCCCCTTTTCCTAATTGACCGAACTGCGTTTTATCTCCAGATGCATCATTTGCTGGACTTGCATCAAGCGCATAGAAAATATCTGGCTGAATCATGTTTGCAGCCGTTTGTGCCCCGCGAAGACCAACTTCTTCTTGTACAGTTGCACCAGAATATAATGTATTCGGCAGAGTTTCATCTTTTAATTCTTTTAATAATTCAATCGCAAGGCCACAGCCGTAACGGTTGTCCCAAGCTTTCGCCATAATTTTCTTTTCATTTGCCATTGGTGTAAATGGGCAAATTGGAACGATTTGTTGTCCTGGTTTCACACCAATTTCAAGTGCTTGCTCGTAACTATCTGCACCAATATCAATTAACATATTTTTTATATCCATCGGTTTTGCACGTTGCGCATCACTTAATAAATGAGGGGGGATAGATCCAACAACCCCAATAACCGGGCCATTCTTCGTCATAATTTGTACACGCTGTGCTAATAGTACCTGACTCCACCAACCGCCTAGCGTTTGAAAACGAATCATTCCGTTTTTCGTAATTTGCGTAACCATAAAGCCGACTTCATCCATATGACCAGCTACAAGTACGCGCGGGCCATTTTCATCCCCTTTTTTAAGACCGAACACGCTACCTAAACCATCTTGAACAATTTCATCTGCATATTTACTTAGTTCTTGTTTCATAAAACGGCGTACATCATGTTCAAATCCTGATGTACCTTGTAGTTCTGTTAACGTACGAAATAATTCTAATGTCTCTTTATTCACGAAGTTCCCTTCTTTCAAACCTTAGTAGAATTCCTCTTTTATTGTAACGAAATTTTCGAAATGTTTCTAGTTTCTTCTTTTTTAGTTAAAATTGCATTATAATTATCATCGATACACTATTTTATAGAATTGAGGTGAATATATGAACTGGAAAGGTTTACTAGCTGGGGTTGGCATTGGTTTTGCGGCTGGTTATCTTGTTGCAAACAAAGTTCAAGAACAATCCCATATTTCTTCAGAAAAAGCATTGAAAATGGTGAAACAAGCACTCAGTCATAAAGGCGAAATTACTGGCTCTTGGGTACATATGGTTCCAGAGACGTTTGAAAAATATGATGTCGCATACGAAGTATATCGCGGCGGTCTTACAACAATTTTAAATGATATACAAGAACGATTTGAATTTTTAGTAGATGCAAAAACAGGTACTGTTTTAGAAGTAACGGCGGCGTAAAGGAACTCGGCTAATCCGAAGAGACAGTATTAAATAAAGCGAAACTTTGATTAGTAGTGGTTTTCCATATCATTTGATGATTAGTACGCCTCACCCATCGGGGTATTTACAGACAGTAGAAGGATAACAGCGTGCAGATGAATTTCTGCACGCCTTTTCATATTCTTTCAATTATCGTCGCTGTTGACATCCCATGTCCAATGCAAATTGTCAGCAGACCGTACCTTCCCTGCCTCCGCTCCAATTCATGAAGAAGAGAAGTCATTAATTTTGCACCCGTTGCCCCAAGTGGATGACCTAGTGCAATCGCACCACCATTAACATTTACCTTTTGTAAATCTGCTTCCATCTCCTTTTGCCATGCTAAAACAACCGATGCAAATGCTTCATTAATCTCTATAACATCTATATCCTGAATTGTTAAATTGGATTTTTGCAGTACTTTTTTCGTTGCAGGGATAACGCCGTCAAGCATTGTCGTTGGATCAGAACCAACAACTACTTGATTCACAATACGAGCACGTGCTTTACAACCTAGTTCTTTCGCCTTTTCACTATCCATCAGCAAAATTGCTGCAGCACCATCGCTAATTTGGCTTGCATTCCCTGCTGTAATCACTCCATTTTCTTTAAACACTGTTTTTAAATTTGCTAATGCTTCATACGAAGTATCTCTTCTTGGTCCTCCATCACTTTCAACTAATATTTCGTTGCCTTCTTTATCTACACCACTCAGTGGTACGATTTCTCGCTGAAAGCGTCTAGATTCAATCGCTTGAATTGCTCGTCTATGACTTTCTAGCGCGTAAGTATCTAACTGTTCACGGGTAATTCCATATTTTTCGGCAATCATCTCAGCAGATACACCTTGATGTACAATTTGATATTTTTCATGAAGACTACTTGGGATGGTTCGCTCATTTCCATCAGTTAAAATAGGAACTTTTGTCATATGTTCAACACCAGCTGCAATCGTAATGTCCATATCGCCTGATTTAATTTCTTGCGCCGCAAAGTGAATAGCCTGTTGTCCAGAACCACAAAGTCGATTAATCGTTACCGCTGGAACTGTTATAGGAAAACCTGCTTCAAGTGCTGAAAGTCTTCCAATATTAAATGCTTGCTCGTGAATTGACGTTACACACCCCATAACAATATCTTCTATGAGACCTTTTTCTATATTCCCCCGTTTTGTTACTGCATCCAGCGCAACTGCCGCAAGCTGTACTGGGTGTAACTCACGAAACGCACCATTTCTTTTCCCAACTGGCGTACGTACAGCTTCAACAATAACAACGTCTCGCTTCATATTTTCTCCCCCACTTTCCCTTTTGAATAATCATAAAAACCTTTCCCAGTCTTCCTTCCAAGATGCCCCGCCTCTACAAGTTTCACAAGTATTTGTGGCGCTCTAAACCTCTCACCAAATGCTTCTATTAGCCCTTCGCTCGCAAATAACAGCGTATCGAGTCCTATATAATCCGCTAATTCAAATGGCCCCATTGGATAGTTCAAACCAAGCTTAATCGCCTTATCAATGTCTTCTTTACTTGTAATTCCCTCTTCATACATACGCATGCACTCTAACATATGAATAGCAATTGCCCGCGTGGTCACAAATCCTTGCGTATCTTTTACAACAACTGTTTCTTTCCCTATTTCTTCTGAGATTGCTCTTACTGCTTGTATCGTACTTTCCGCCGTAACTACTCCTCGTACAATTTCAATGAGCTTCATAACAGGAGCGGGATTAAACCAATGCATCCCTATTACTTTCTCTGGACGACTTGTCACACTTGCAATCGCAGTTACACTTAACTCAGATGTATTCGTTGCTAAAATAGTAGATTGTGATGTATACGAATCTAGTTTTTGAAAAATCTCCTTCTTTAACTGTAATATTTCTGGTACTGCTTCAATAACAAGTTCTACATTCTGGCAAGCTTCTTCCAATATAACTGTAGGAGTAATATGATTTAGAATGTGTTTTTTCTTTTCCTCAGTCATACGCCCTGCATGCACGAAACGACTCAGGCTTTTGTTGATCGTTTCATAAGCCTTTTGTAAATTTTCTTCTGATACATCATACATTTTCACATCTTTACCGCCCATTGCTAACGCTTGGGTAATTCCACTTCCCATAATTCCTACACCAATTACCGCGATATTTTGAATCATTATTTTCCCCCTTTAATCATTTTCTTTTTGTTTCCACAGCATACATTCCAACAACAAGACAATATGTTTTGAAATAGTGTTGAATATTAGCAAACAATGCATATAGGCTTGGTAAGTAGTGAGAAGAATCAGCACCTGTTATTCCTTTCAACATCATAAGCCCATACCTTTCGCAATTATATTTTTCATAATCTCATTCGTTCCAGCATAAATCGCGCTGACTGGAATATCACGATAACGCCGCGCAATCTCGTATTCTTCCATATATCCGTATCCACCGTGTAGTTGTATGCACTCTGCTGACACTTTTTTTGCGAGATCTGTTAACCACCACTTTGCCATCGATACTTTCGTTACGATGTCCTCACCATTCATATGACCTATAATACAGTCATCTACAAATGTTCTACCAATTTCAATTTCCGTATACATTTCTGCTAATCGAAATTGTACCGCTTGAAAATCACTTATACTTTTCCCAAACGCTTTTCGCTCTTGGACATATTTTTTCGTTATATGTAACATTACTTCCGCTGCTGTTTTCGCGGCGATTGCAACGATGAGACGTTCTTGTTGCAACTTTTCCATAAGATAATAAAAACCTTTTCCTTCTTCCCCTAACAAATTCAAAACAGGGACTTTTACATCTTCAAAAATAAGTTCTGCTGTATCTTGACTATGTAAGCCAACCTTTTTAAGCTGTTTCCCTCTCTTAAATCCCTCCATTCCTCTTTCTAAAACGAGTAAACTCATGCCTTTATGAGCAGCGTTGATATCTGTCTTACAAACAACGATAACTAAATCTGCATGAATACCATTTGTAATAAATGTTTTTTCACCATTTACGACATAATAATCCCCTTCTTTCCTTGCCGTTGTTCGAATACTCGCCAAGTCCGAACCTGCTCCTGGCTCCGTCATTGCAATTGCAGTTATATATTCACCGCTTACGCATTTTGGTAACCAGCGCTTCTTCTGTTCTTCCGTTCCATACTGCATGAAATATGGAACGACAATGTCATTGTGTAAACCAATTCCGATTAGACTCGATCCAACCTTTTCAAGTTCCTCGTTGACGATAACCGAATACCCAAAATCAGCACCAGCTCCACCATACCGCTCATCTACCATTGGACAAAGAAAACCTTTACTCCCCATACTCGTCCAGAAAGAACGAGGAATTATCCCCTCTTCTTCCCATTCGTTATAGTATGGATATGCTTCCTTTTTTAAAAATTTATGAAAAGCATCACGAAAAATGTGATGCTCTTCCTGTAAATACTTATGCTTCATCATATCCTCTCCTTGGATTCCACTTCTGTCACTTGGCTACGTAAAATAAATTTTTGAATTTTACCGCTCGCATTTCTGGGCAGTTGTTCAACAAATATATAGCGACGTGGACGTTTATAATCAGCAAGCTTATCACTTGATTTACAGTACTCATCTAATATCTCTTCGGTAAGAGACTGATCTTTTGAAACGATGTATGCTAGAACACTTTCTCCCCAAAGCTCATCTTTCTCGCCAAGCACTGCAACATCTAAAATGCTTTCATGCGTATACAAAAAGTCCTCGACTTCACGCGGATAAATATTTTCTCCGCCACTAACAACCATATCGTCAACACGATCTGCAACATACAAATAACCATCTGTATCTACATAACCTAAATCACCTGAATGGTACCATCCTTTATAGAGCGCTTTTGCTGTCGCCTCTTCATTGTTGTAATACCCTTTCATCAAACAGGAACCTCGCACAATAATTTCTCCAATTTCATACGGTGGTAATATATCATCTGGCTCAGATGGCCCTTCTTCATTTGGACGAACAACACGAATTTCATGATTATAGGCAGCTTTTCCTGCAGAACCTACTTTAGTAATCTGCTCATTTTCTCGTAAAAAAGTAATTGCAGGCCCCATTTCTGTCATACCATAAGCTTGTACTAATGAAACATTCAATTTTTCATCACATGCTTTTACAAGTGCCGGTGCCATTGAAGCTGCTCCATATAAACCGTACCGAAGAGATGATAGATCATACTGTATTAAGTCTTCCTGCAACATCATATTCCACATTGTAGGTGCTGCAAACATAACAGTAATCTTTTCTTTTTCAATCGTTTCAAGAACATTCTTGGCATCGAAATGGTGCAGAATAATATTTGTACCACCGCTATGCACCCTTGGCACGAAACAACAATGCAGCTCCGCACAATGAAACATCGGTGCTGTTACAAGACCACGACTATTCTCGTTGTAATGTAAATACGCAATTCCCATCAAACTGTGGTCAATAATTTCTCGATGACGGTGAAGTACACCCTTCGGATAACCGGTTGTTCCACTTGTATACATAATAGAACAAATATCATCTTCTTTTACTTCTACTGCTTCAAATTTCGGTAACGCATTGGATAGTTCCTCTTCATAGGAAATAGAAAACGATGGACGATTTTGATCAATGTACCAGAACTGAATATGAGGGAATTGCTTATGAATACTTTGTACGTGAGAGGATAATTGTTTTTCAAAAATTACGATCTTTGGAGAAGCATCTTCTAATATATAAATGAGTTCCTGTGGTTTTAGTCTAAAATTAATTGGGTTAAATACGGCTCCAATTTTCGCACAAGCGAAACATGTGGTTGCTAGTTCGCTACTATTAAAGAGAAATGTCGAAACGCGGTCACCTTTTTGTATACCACTTTTTTGGAGTGCATGAGCTAGCTTATTTACCTGTTCATTCCATTCTGTATACGTCCAGCGAATATTTTTTTGCGGTTCAACAATTGCTTCTTGATTCGGATACTTTCCAGTAGTCAGTTCAAGTAATTTTCCAATCGTTATATACAATATATTTCCCCCTTTCAAATAAAACGCTTCTCATATAGAGCATGTAGCAATGTAGTAACTCGGAGATATTATATCAATTTTCAGAATATTTTAAAAGTAATTATTTCGATAACGCGGAACTTTAATCAGTGGTTTTTTTCATCTCCCACTGATTATTAGCCCGCCCTATCTATCTTTTTTGCTCTAGCTGAATGTTGAGATAAGGGTCTTACTTCTCTTGAATAGCAGGACAAATTCTTACAACAAAGTATTTTGTAATTGAAAGAGAACATAAGCAGTTTCAATTTTTTAGTAGAAAGGCAGTCACTTACACTTCACTTGATACTTTTTCCTCTATTCGTTCTACCTTCTCAATCATAATCCCTTCCTCATCCCACTTCACAGCGCGATAATATGCATCATGATAAAAGGTGAACCACGCTTTCTTTTCTGCGCCATACTTCATCCATTTTTGCTTATGTTCAATTGAAGTCATTGGATAATCATCATATGCCATCACCCATAATACGTTTTGATGAGCATGTGTTGGCAGTAGATCAGCTAAATGAAGCATTGTTTCTCCCTGACTTTCGAGAACAATAACAGCATGTCCATCACTATGCCCACCTGTGTGCACCATGCTTACTTCATCTGTAATTTGCGTTTCCTCTTTAAAAGTAACAACTTGCTCTACAATCGGCTCCCAATTTTCTTTCCAATATGTATTACGAGAGCGAATATTAGGATTTCTCATTTCATTCCATTCTGTCTCTGACACATACACTTTTGCATTTGGAAACGTCGGAACAAGCTCATCACTTTCCCATTTTGTTAATCCTGATGCATGATCAAAGTGAAGATGTGTCATTAATACGTAATGAATATCTTCGGCTGTTAGACCGAGCTCCGCTAGAGAATGTTCAACTGACGATTCTTCTGTTACACCTTGATTCCGCTTCATTTTTTCAGTCATTTTATTATTTCCAATTCCTGAATCAATGAGCATATTTCCTTCCTTCGTTTGTACAAGCAACGGATCTGTTCTTAAATAAATATGATTTGTATCATCATATTTATATTTACGTGACCATAAGACTTTTGGTACAACACCAAACATTGCACCTCCGTCTAAGTGAGTATTCCCACCACTTAGCCATGTCACTTTGATTTCTCCAATTTGTAAACATTCCATTTCTATTCCCCCTTTTTTCCCTTTTAATTTTAACACAAAATTCAGAATGTTTTCCGCAACAAAAAACCTGTGCATTATTGCACAGGTTCCGTACGATATTTCGCTTCAACACGATAAATACGATGTCCTTTATTAGAAAATTTCTCTTCATATTCGGTCATAATATTTCCTTCAAAGTCACTATTATGAAGGTTCAGGCTCAAGAACGTTAACAACATACCATACTCGGCCATGCTCATAAGCGAGTATTCAAATAAACCTTGGTTATCTGTTTTAAAATGAATTTCCCCGCCCGTTACTAGCACTTCTTCATAATTACGTAAAAACGTTTTATACGTTAAACGACGCTTCTCGTGACGATTTTTTGGCCATGGATCTGAGAAGTTTAAATATACACGGTCAATTTCGCCTTCTGCAAAGAAAATTGTTAAATCTTCAGCATCTTTATTAATTAATTTTAAATTTGGTACTTCTTCTTCAATTAACTTATCAAGCGCATCTACGATAACACTTGTGAATTTTTCAATTCCAATATAGTTAATATGTGGATTTGCTTTTGCCATCTCATAAACGAAACGACCGCGACCTGTTCCTACTTCAATATGGATTGGATGGTCATTTCCAAATACCTCTTTCCAATTGCCACAACGCTCCTCTGGGTTTCCAATTACAAACTGTGAATACTCATTAATTTGATCCATTGCATATGGTTTATGTCTTAAACGCATAGATGTCTTCCTCTCTTTACTAGACTATTTGTAGAAGGTTCCTTCCTTCTTTCTTTTTTAATTATTCTATCAAACAAAAAACCAAGTACGTACGAGCACTCGGTCCGTTTCTTTCAAGTATAAGGTGTTCCATTTTGATACAAACTACCAAGAGCATAGAACGAAACTTTCCTGCTGAAACGTTTCGTTAGCCAATGATTAGCTACTCCTTGGCGAAATAGAAAATTTCTCTTACTTGTTCAAATTGAACAACAATCGAAAGGATGATCCAATCGTGCCGATTAATCAACAACATCAATTAGAAATTTTAAAAGATATTCTAGTCAATCACCAAAGTGATTGCTGTGGAACGGTTTCTGAATGCGAACAATTAGAACGGCTCATTCAATCATTGCTTGCAAACGATAATGTGAACAGCGACGTAAAAGCGATGCTAAATGATGTATATTACTATAGTCAATCGGGTAAATATTCTCCTGATTTAGACAACCATATTTCTAGTAATCAAGAACAACTTACGCAATGGATTTCTGGAATGGACAATTTTTCTTAAAGTATTTACTCTGAAGCAAGTAGTTGCTGTAAATATTGATGCCAATATTCAGCTTCTGCTTGCTGCTTTTTTGTTGTATGCCATTGAACAGATAAAATAGTTTGTGCCACTACATACCACTTCATACGATGAACCAATGATTCATTCATTTCAATTCCATAATACGCTAACCATTCGTCCCATTCGTGACGCGGAACATACCAATATAATAACATGCCAAGATCCAGAGCAGGATCCGCAATAAGCGCTCCATCCCAATCAATTAAAAATAATTCATCTTCGTCCGATAATAACCAATTGTTATGATTGACGTCACAGTGGCACACAACAAACTCATCATATTCAACATCTTTCAATGTAGCTTTTAAATATCGAAGTCCTGTCTGAATCGTTTCATCCGTTCTTAAGTCTCCTCTTAAAACAAAATACAATTGCTCGAATAACTCCTGCGCATGCAGGGGCTGTTTTCCAAGCCTTTGTATCATCTGCACAAGTGCTTTAGACGAATGTATTTTTTTTAAAAGCTTCGCAACACGCTCCAGTTTCATATCCTCTGGCTCTAGCTTTTGTCCTGGAAGCCATTTTTGAGCTGAAATCACATCACCGTTCGTCACTCTTCTTGTCCAAAGTAATTTTGGAACAATTCCTTCTGCCGACAATACCGCTAAAAAAGGCGATGTATTCCGCTTTAAAAATAGCTTTTGTTGTCCATTTTGCGCAATATATGCATCGCCCGTTGCCCCACCAGCGGGTATAAGACTCCACTCTTCTCCTAATAATTGTTCCAACCATTCCATATTCATTACCCGTTAACAAATCCTTATCTTTTATAGTCATAAAATGAAAAACCGCAACACCTTTTGAACATGTTGTGGATTCATATGAAAACTCCCGCGACCTAGATCCTTTGAATCTTGAAGCGATGATTTCTCGTGCACCTACACTAACAGATGGTTAACACAAGTGGAGTTAATTGCCTGATGGCACAACCCCTCTATTCCACTGGCAAATGCCCCCTGGAACTACTTTTTTAATATTTTATATAAAGACAGTTACTAGCAATTCATCTTCATCCACCAAAACTATACTACGCATATTCCTTAAGGATGGAGTTTTCCTGCTTTTTTTGATAAAAGAAAACTTGGTATGGGCCAAGAAATCAAGACAAACTAACCGTCTATTCTTTTATATTTTACAAAACCAATAATACAATGACAACTTATCAAAATCGTCACCTTTGTCAATTCTACATTTATTATATTCGCATCGTCAAGTAGCGATTTGTCACATTATCGCCAATATATACGAGCTAATCGGAGCCATTTGAAGTTCATTTCCTTGAAATGAAGAAATCGGCTGTACTTTTGCTTTTGCACTGTCTGCTAATACGCACCACATTTCATGTTTCGGCAGTAAAATCGTTTCTATTTGCATACCACTATGAAACAACACCACAATTTCCTTCCAAGGACCAAACTCCCCTACATTTTGTAAATGATAAGCAACAACAGTAGGAGATGTTTGTAAAAATGTCATATGCTTCTTTATAAGATTCGCTGACTGTAAGCGTAACGCTCCATGTGTCTTACGAATTGCAATTAACCCTTGTATATAAGCAATTGTTTCTATTTCTTTCTCTTTTTGATCCCAATCGAGTTGATTAATTTCGTCAAGCGCATTATAACTATTTTCATTTCCTTTCTTAGAACGATAAAACTCTTGTCCTGCATGTAAAAACGGAATTCCTTGTGAGAGTAATGTCATCGCGGTGGCTAAACGATGGCGCCTTTTTTGCACTTCTTCCGTTTCCTGATTGCTGCGCACGAGTTTATCCCACATCGTCATATTGTCGTGACATTCCACATAGTTAATACTTTGAATCGGTTCTAAAAATAACCCATCTCCTTTTTCATTTGCCAGACTTCCCATTAACACATATTGCAAATGCACAGGGTCTACGCTTCCTCCAAATGCAAAGCCACGTTTACTTACATCAAACGTGCTGCCTTTTATCGCATCACGAAATTGATCATTGAACTGCGCGATTTGTGGCATTTTATTCGCATTGTTAAGCGTAGCCTTCTCTTCTGCCGGAAGCGGTGTTTGTAGCTCCCAGCCTTCCCCTAATAACAGCGCATCCTTTTTTATGTTTCTTACTTCCTTTTCTACTTCATTCATCGTTTCTACATCTAAAATTCCCATTAAATCAAATCGAAACCCATCAACATTATATTCAGTAAGCCAATATAAAACAGAGTCTATTATAAACTTCTGCATCATTTTCCGCTCAGATGCTAGATCATTCCCAACTCCTGTTCCATTTGATGGCATGCCATTTTCATCATGTCTAAAATAGTATCCTGGTACAAGCTTTTCAAAAGATGATGTTTCTCGTTCATATACATGATTATATACAACGTCCAAAACCACACGGATTCCATGTTCATGAAATTTTTCAATAAGTTTTTTACAATCTTTGATTCGATTATAAGGATCGATAGGATCGCTTGCATATACTCCCGTTGGTACGTTGAAATATAGTGGATTATAGCCCCAGTTATACGCCGCAAACGGCCGTTTTTCATCTACTCCAGCAAAATGATGAAGAGGTAAAATTTCAACATGTGTAACTCCTAATTCTTTTATATAGGAGAAGGCCGTTTTTGTCCCAAGTTTTCCTTTCGTATTCTCTTCTGTTAACCCTGCATATGTCCCCTTTTTTGCTACGCCACTATTTGGATGCATAGTGGCATCACGAATATGCAATTCATAAAGGATTGCATCAGCGAAAGATTCCAGTTTAGGTAATGCAGTTTGTTCTTTTATATATGTCTTTAGAGGATCAATCACAATTCCATACTTACCATTGACTGATACGGATTTTGCATATGGATCTACAGCTTCATTCCAAATTAAATTAATACAAACGAGAAATGTGTATCTAGCGAGCTCCAAGTCTCCTTGTAAAATATAAGACCAAACACCATTTTCTCCTCTTTGCATCTCATAATCCGCATACTCTTTATCATTTTTATAAATCCTTACCTTCGCAAGTCTTGCAGTGGGTGCCCACATTTTAAAAGCTGTTTCTTCTTTCCTATAACAAGCTCCTAAGTCTCCACCAGCATAATAGTATTTTTCATCAAATACAGCCGTTCGAATAACCGCTCCAATTTGTAAGTCTGTTTCTTCATTTCGCTCATCTCTCACTGTGTAATACTTTCCCACATCAAGTGGATATTCTACACAGCATTCATACTTCGTTGCATCTGGAAGAGAAATGATTTGAGAAACTTTAAGCTCCCATACATGATTTCCTTCCTGCATAAAAAATGTTCGGCTGGTTCCGTACGCATGCGGGAGCAAAATTGTAATTTTATTCATTTCATCTAAATAGGCTTCAAATGGACGCTTTACTTTCAGCATAAAAAATCACCATCATTCTCGAAATTAAAATGAAACTTCCATAAGCGGGGATGGGAGAATTCATCCCCCACCTATCTTTCTTATTTCTCTCTGAATCTTGAGGTAGAGGTCTTCCGCTCGCGTATAAAGGGGATAAATTGCGGCTATGTCGAACAGAAAGAGATTTCCACTCATTTTCTACTTCTGTTTTCACATGGCAGGGGGGCTAAAAAAGGCACTGTCCGCTTCTATCCTTAAGCAGATCCTCTCTCCCACCTATAAGGAATAGTTTTATGTTGGTCTTTCAATTCGTATTCATGTACACACAAGCTTACTATTTTCTATAGTATATTCACATTCGTAAGAAACGTTTTTATACTTTAAGTTTCTGTAACTTTATTTCATAAATTGGCTTATACTTTGGAATTTGATGGACGTGAGACTCGTACAATGTAATGGTATCCGCCTGAAACAACACTGCATCCAGTTGCTTCAGATCTTTAAGATTAAAATTTTCTTCTCCACCCCACTTACGAGCAACAGTAATGTGCGGATGATAAGGACGTGTTTCAAGTGAAAAACCATTTCTCTCACAAATAGCATGCACCTGTTTTTGCAAATCAAATAATGCTCGATTTTCTTTTAATCCAGCCCAAAATATACGTGGACTCTCCACTAGACCGAATGTAGAAAAATTTTGTAGCGTCAGATCTAATTCTGCTGTATTCACAAGGATTTGTAACCCTTTCTCTATTCCTTGCAATTGTTCCTGCGCCGCACTCCCTAAAAAAGCAAGTGTAATATGGTAGTCTTCCTTATGTACCCACGAGCGAAATGGTAACTTGTCCTTCACTTCCTCTTTATAATTTGCAAGTATTTCTTTTATATGATCCGGTAAGGTAACTGCTAAAAAATAATGTGGAACCATTTATATCTTCTCCTTTCTTGTTATTGTTGCTTTTCTTTTGTATCTCATTCAAAAAGAATCCGCCCTCCGAATGGAGAGCGGTCATATCTCAATATACAATCAGCCTATTTCGCTAATTCATAAATTGCTTGCGCATAAATTGCTGTTGCTTTTAATAGATCTTCAATTTCAATATACTCATCTTTTTGATGCGCAAGTTCTTCTTTTCCAGGGAATAGTGGACCGAATGCAACACCAGCTTTTAATGAACGAGCATATGTACCGCCACCAATTGCTAATAGCTCTGCTTTCTCTCCTGTTTGTTCTTCATATACACGTTGCAATGTACGAATTAAAACGTGATCTTTATCAACGTGATGTGGACGTGAGTTAGAGTAATCAGCTACTTGGAAGCCTTTCTGACCGACATAGTCTTTTAATTTCTGCACTGTCTCTTCAAAATTAGTTGTTACTGGATAGCGTACATTTAAACCTAAGTTTCCACCTTCTTCTTTTGTATAAGAAAGGCGACCTACATTGATCGTTAACGGTCCGCTAATTTCGTCTTTATAAGCGATTCCTGCTTTTTCTCCAAGCGTATCATTCGTAAATGTTTCTGTAACAAATGCCGCAAATGGAGCACCTTTACCGTCAAGAGCAAGCGTTGTTAAAAAGTTCGCTAATAAGAGACCTGCATTTTCACCTTTTTCAGGAGTAGAACCGTGAGCTGAAATCCCTTCTACTTGTAACTTCACAGTATTTCCTTCTACATTTGCTTTTCCTGTTTTCTTAACAGTTTGTAAGTATTGTTCGTAAGCAGCGCGAAGTTCCGTTACCTTTTCAGTCGTAATCACTGCTTCTGCAAAATCAGGAACCATATTTAAACGACGCCCTGAAGAAAATGAAACAAGTTCATATTCCCCGCCTTGTGTTTCACTATTCTTTTGCACAACTTGTATATCAGAAATCCCTTTTTCCGCATTAATAATAGGAAAATCAGCATCTGGTGCAAACCCAAGCGTTGGCATTTCTTCATTTTTAAAATAATGATCGACACATTTCCAGTTGCTTTCTTCATCCGTTCCTAAAATCATGCGTACGCGTTTTGAAAGCGGCAAGCCTAATTCTTTTACAATTTTCATTGCATAGTAAGCAGACATTGTTGGCCCTTTATCATCAATTGCACCACGTGCAAAAATCTTTCCATCACGAATATCAGCGCTATATGCAGGTGTTGTCCATCCATCTCCTTCTGGAACAACATCAACATGACAAAGAATACCAACCAATTCTTCTCCTTGTCCCATTTCAAGATGCCCTGCATACCCTTCTAAATTTTTAGAAGTAAATCCTTCTACTTCCCCTTTCTGTAACATGAAGGATAGTGCTTTCGCTACACCTTCTCCAAACGGTGCACCTTCTTTTGCTGTTTCTTCTTCCCATACACTTTTAATTTGCAAAAATTGTTGTGCGTCATGAATTAATTCATTTTTTCTTTTTTCAACTTCTTCTGTCCAATTAATTGCTGTCATCACGTATTCACCTTCTTCTATATTCTCCCCTTCATCATAGCAAACGAAAATCAGATATGCCAATAAGAGAAGAATAAATGACGAACAATTACAATATTTCAGATATTTCACATTAATTTTTCTTTTATTTTTTAAAAAAATTTGCAGGAATTTGGCGGTTTACGTAGAAATTTATGTGATAGTTGATAGAAGAGACATAGAATGTCAACTACCAATATTTTTCTATTTTCATATTTGTTAAACTTTTGTAAAATTTAACTAGGTTTAAGCATGAAATTTGTCTAGTGGAGTACAATGGAAGTAAAGACCTTCTTTCCTGAATGGGGTCAAAAAAACTAGTAGAGGAGTGGTTTTCTCTTGAAACCTACGACTACTCGTATGCTAACACGCATTAAATCAATTTATATGTACATCAATGAGAATGGTACGGTAACGACGAAAGACCTTGTAGATGAGTTCGGGATCACACCGCGAACGATACAACGTGATCTGAATGTGTTGCAATTTAATGAACTCGTGTATAGCCCTTGCCGCGGTAAGTGGACAACAACAGGAAAGAAAGTGAGAATGACCTCATAACGAAAACAATTGTATCTAAAATATAATACATACCCCTTTCTGTGAAATCAGAAAGGGGTTCTTTCTATTTTTGGAATCGGTCTCACTCTTGACTCTCTGTTTGAATTTGATACGTTTTTAACATTTCTACTTCTTCATCTGTTAATTCACGGTATTGACCAAGCTCTAATTCTTCATCTAATACTAAAGGTCCCATCTCTGTTCTCTTTAAGTAGACAACTTTTTTCCCAACCGCTTCAAACATACGCTTCACTTGATGGAATTTCCCTTCTGTAATCACAAGCTCGATTTCAGAAACATCGTCACTTTTCAAAATGGTAAGATCGCCCGGCTTTGTTTCATAGCCATCATCTAAAATAACACCTTTTGCAAATTCTTCTATATCTTTCTCTGTTACAACTCCAGCTACGTGTGCATAATATTTTTTCGGCACATGCTTTTTCGGAGATAATAACTGATGCGCTAATTTACCGTCATTTGTTAATAGTAGAAAACCTTCTGTATCAATATCAAGTCTTCCAACTGGAAACGGCTCAAAAATCGCATCTTCAAGTTCTAATAAATCAACAACTGTTTCATGATTGTCATCTTCTGTTGCAGAAATAACGCCTTGTGGTTTATGCATCATTAAATATACAAATTCTTTGTATTCAACAACTTCTCCATGAATTGTAACTTCTTGCTCCTCTACATTCACATGAAACTTCGCATCTTTTACTGGCGTTCCATCAATTTTTACAACGCCATCCTTTAATAATTTCTTTACTTCTTTTCTACTTCCGTATCCCATGTTTGCTAACAATTTATCTAATCTCAATTCTTTCACCTTCTTTATTTATCATAGAAAAGGGGACGTGTATTACGCCCCTTTTGACTTCATCTTTAATTTCAATCTACGACCAAGTTTACGCTGTATCTTTTCTAAAGCTTCCCCGCCAAATACTCTTTCTAGTACTCCTGTGCGGATTGCTAAAAGTCCGTAAGTAAGGCCACCAATCCCTGCACAAACTGCAACGGTAATAAGTGCACCAAATCGGGTCTCAGGTGAAATCACAAAGGATAGAAGTCCTTGTGATAGTTTTACGACAACGACCATCACAATTGTTAATATTGCAATTTGGAATGTTCGTTTATATACAACACCGAATGAATAGTGTGCATGTTTTCGAATTTGTTTATTCGTATATAAAATAGAAGCTAAGAATCCAATACCTGTTGCTAAAACAGCTCCAATTGTACCGAAGTAACGGATTAAAATCACATTACATAAAAACTTCAAAACAACGCCCATGCCAAGCGCAATAATCGCATGTTTTTGTTGGTTAATCCCTTGTAAGATTGCCGCAGTCACTGTAAATAAAGCAAATAATAACGCAACTGGTGCATACCACATAAGGATTTGTCCACCTAATGGATCCTTTTCATAAAACGCTGTATAAATTGGATACGCAAGCGTAGAAATACCAACTACCGCTGGTAATGTTAAAAACATATTTGCCTGGAATGTTTGCGTAATTTGTAATTTTAAATAACGAAATTGTTTTTCTGTAAATGATTTTGTGATTGCTGGAACAAGCGTTAAACTAAACGCCGTTGCAAGCGACACAGGAATCATAATTAACTTATGCGTCCACATCGTAAAAATACCAAGTGCTCTCTCTGCAATATCCCCTTGTCCAATCGCTTGCATAATAGAGTTAAATGTTAATGTATCAATTTGTTGATATAAAGGAATTGTTAATCCAATGACAACATAAGGAATTGCATATGCAAATAATTCTTTAAATAATTGAAGTGTACTTACTGTTGATTCTGGTACAGTTTGTTCAATTAAATATTGATCGAGATGTTTTTTACGTTTTAACCAGTACCAAATCAACACACCCAGCGCTCCCACAGCTGAAACAAATGCTGCAAAAGTTGCCACTCCAACAGCGGTTGCTACCGAGCCACCTATCACTTTAATAACAATAAAACTACCCGCTAGTAAAAAGACAATGCGGATAATTTGTTCAATAATTTGTGAAACTGTCGTCGGTCCCATTGATTGATGACCTTGGAAGAAACCACGAATTAAACTTGCTGCAGGTACAACAATAAGCGCAAAACTTACGAGACGAATAATCATTGTAACGTCTTCTATATTATTGTGTACACTTTGTTTCCCGAGCATTGCGTGTGCAAATAATGGCGCAGTCATGTAAAGCACTAGGAAAGAAAGAATCCCTGTTGCAATCATCATAACCATTCCCGAACGGAACATTCTCCGACTCGTTTTATAATCTCCAAGTGCATTATATTTGGAAACAAACTTTGAAACAGCAAGCGGCACTCCCGCCGTTGCAATACTTAAAAAGATTGTATATGGAATGTATCCATACGTATAGAGCGTTCCGCCTTCTGTGCCAACTAATGCATGAAATGGAAAGACGTAAATCATGCCTAAGAACTTAACTAAAAAAGTTCCTAACGTCACAATAAGCGTTCCGCGCAGAAATTTTGAATCGGACATAGATGATCCTCCTACATATATAACGCTGAACTCTAACCTTTGTATTGTACCACAATTTTTCAGAGAAACAGTACCTCACTGAATTTTTCTTTTCTACGAAAACATGCTATTCTTTTAGGCAGGAAATGTAGAAAATGAGGTCGATATACTATGCATTATGATGTGATTGTCATCGGGGGCGGCCCTTCAGGATTAATGGCCGCAATCGGTGCTGCGGAAGAAGGCGCGCGTGTCTTGCTTCTTGATAAAGGAAATAAATTAGGACGTAAACTTGCAATTTCTGGCGGCGGGCGCTGTAATGTCACAAACCGTTTACCACTTGATGAAATTGTAAAACATATACCAGGAAACGGTCGCTTTTTATACAGCGCTTTCTCTATTTTTAATAATGAAGATATTATTACATTCTTCGAAAAGCTTGGCGTAAAGCTAAAAGAAGAAGACCATGGCCGCATGTTCCCTGTATCTAATAAAGCGCAATCTGTTGTTGATGCGTTATTAATACGTCTAAAAGAACTCGGTGTTAAGGTGCGTACAAATACACCCGTTGAAACTGTTGAATATGAAAACGGACAAACGAAAGCCGTTGTACTCCAAACAGGTGAAGTGCTTGAAACAAATCATGTGGTAGTTGCTGTTGGCGGGAAATCTGTTCCTCATACTGGCTCAACTGGAGATGGTTACGCTTGGGCTGAAAAAGCTGGGCATACAATTACTGAGCTTTTCCCAACAGAGGTACCAATTACTTCAAATGAACCATTTATCCGTGACCGTACACTGCAGGGTCTTGCTTTACGCGCTGTAAACTTAAGCGTATTAAATCCCAAAGGCAAAGTTGTCATTTCTCATAAAATGGACATGCTCTTTACCCACTTTGGCATTTCTGGTCCAGCTGCTCTTCGCTGTAGCCAATTCGTTGTAAAAACGATGAAAAAATTTAAAATGCGTGCGGTCGAAATGAGCATCGATGCACTACCAGAAGAAAGTAGTGAACAGCTCTTCCAGCGCATGATGAAACAAATGAAAGAAGAACCGAAAAAAGGAATCAAAAATGTGTTAAAAGGATATGTTCCTGAACGTTATTTCCTATTCTTATTAGAAAGAAACGGAATTGACGGTAGCGAACAAGCTGGGCAAGTTTCTCACGAAAAGATTCGCGCACTTGTGAAAGACTTTAAAGAATTCAAAGTAACAGTAAACGGTACACAGCCACTTGAAAAAGCTTTCGTAACAGGCGGCGGCGTTTCTGTTAAAGAAATTTACCCGAAAGAAATGGCTTCTAAATTAATGAATGGCTTATACTTCTGCGGAGAAGTTCTTGATATTCATGGCTATACAGGCGGCTATAATATTACTTCCGCTCTTGTGACAGGCCGGATTGCCGGAACAACTGCTGGGCAGAATGCAAACGTGCAGTACTAAAAAAGAGACAAGAGGGGATTTTTTCCACTCCTGTTTCTTTTTTGTTGCCTTATGTAGCTTAGTAGCTTTATATTTTATATTGTTGAATATTATAAAGGGGAAAACATATGAGAAAAAAAGTCATGATATCTTTAATGTTAATGACGTTTCTTTCCGCTGTGGAAGGAACGATTGTTAGTACAGCAATCCCTCGTATAACGAGTGATTTATCAGGCGTTGAACTTGTTAGCTGGGTATATGCGATTTATATGCTCGCAACTGCAGTCTCGACTCCAATCTACGGAAAACTAGCCGATTTATTCGGACGTAAAAAAGTACTGCTCATCGGCGCAGCCATCTTTTTAATCGGTTCTGCACTATGCGGAATCGTGACATCGATGGAACAATTAATCTTCTTTCGCGCTCTTCAAGGTATAGGTGCCGGCGCTGTTATGCCAATTACAATGACGATTATCGGAGACTTATATAGTGAAGCGAAAGACCGTGCAAAAGCACAAGGCTGGATGAGTGCTGTTTGGGGCGTTTCAGGTGTTGTTGGACCGCTAGTAGGTGGATTTTTAGTTGATTCTCTTTCTTGGCGCTACATCTTTTTCTTAAACGTTCCATTTGGAATTCTTGCTTGTGCGATGATTGCAATTTCTTACAAAGAGTCAATCAAACCAGCAAAACACCATATCGATTATCCTGGTGCAATCATCTTCTCACTAAGTACAATCGCGTTACTCTATGCACTCTTAACAGGAAGCAGTAAGCAAAACTGGGGCGACATTACAATTATAGGTCTTTTAATCTTTGCGGCTGTTTCATTCCTTATTTTCTTATTCGTTGAGAGAAAATCCCCGGAACCATTAATTCCGTTAACACTTTTCTCTAATCGTACGTTATCAACTGTAAACATCCTAACATTGATTGCTGGCGCCATGATTATTAGTATTACAATGTACCTTCCAATTTGGAGCCAAGGTGTATTAGGAAAAAATGCAACAGAAGCAGGACTTATTCTTATGCCAATTCCTGTTATGTGGACATTCGGTGCAATTTTCTCTGGGAATTTAGTTGGTAAGTTACAAACGAAACAAATCATTTTACTTGGAGCTAGCATTTTATCAGTCGCTACCTTCTTATTATTCACATTATCAATTCATTCACCAGCATTTCTAATTTATGTTGCTGTTGGACTATTCGGCCTAGGAATGGGGCTTATTACACCAATTTATATGGTAACCATACAAGCAGCTGTTCCTGCACATACACGCGGTACAGCAGTCGGCTTAAACACATTTATTAATACATTTAGCCAAACATTAGGTGCCGCTATCTTCGGAACAATCTTTAATACGATGATTCATAAACAAGGAATACAAAACGTGGACCTTATCTCAGGCGGGCACGGCACAGCAAATGTCGTAACAAAATCACAAGAAGCATTAGCTTCTAGTGTCCATGTTATTTATATGAGTACATTTGCGCTCGCACTTCTTACACTATTTATCGGTTGGCTTCTATTAAAGCCTAGCAGTCAGACGGCTGAACATTAAAAAAAAGGATGATCGCATATAACGATCATCCTTTTCTATTTATCAAGCGTTCATATTTCACAACACTTATTCCTCATTTTCCACCACATATTTCAGCATGGACAATTTATTGTTCCAAAACTGTTCATAATAGGAAAGCCATTCTTGTAATTCAGCTAACGGCTCAGGTTGCAACCTATATATCTTTTCTCTCCCAACTTTTCTTCCGCTTACTAATTTCGCTTCTGAAAGAATGTGAAGGTGTTTCGCTACAGCTGTACGACTCATTGGAAAGTGATCTGTTATTTTAGAAATTGGTAATTCTTTTTCTGTTAATAACCGGAGTACTTCTCTACGGGTTGGATCAGCAATTGCTTGAAAGACATCATATTTCGCTGCTGATGAGGACACTTATCCTTCAACAACCCTTTTCAGTTTTTCATTTACAATCGCTACCCAGCCGCCTGCCATTCTACCCTGAATAACAGAACTTTTCTCGTTTGCTTTCGGAAGAATTGTATCAGGCTGCTTCCATCCACCATGAATAAGAGTAAACTCCGTTTTATCCCCTAAATCTTTCAAAATAAATGAAACGATCCAACCATCTGTATCCCATGAAAAAGATAAACGATAAGGCTCATCAATTTCTAACACCTTGCATGGAGATGGTCCAAAAGGTGATTGTACATGAAACTCATGTCCTACCTTCGGCTCAAAGTCATTTGGCATAAACCAAGACGTAATCCCTTCTGAAGTTGATACTACATTCCATACTTTTTGAATAGGCGCTTCAAAAATAACTGTTTGTTTAATATCTTGTAATGTATTTTGCTGATCCATACTATTTCTCCTTTATATAGGCTGTTACAATGTAACACCTTTTGGTTTCGCTTTATAATATAACACCTTTTAGTTTCACGTCAAGAGATCTCCATTTGCCTGTTGAGAAATTCTCAACATTTTTTCAACAGGACAAACACCAGTGAAACAAGTTCCAGCTAGAAAAGAAAAACTGGCCCTACAATCCATTATGAACACTTTACCAATCCATATAATGTCTACTTAAAACATAAAAAAGAGCTGGATCCCCAGCTCTTTTTATGTTTTATAGACTACCATCGCCGAGAAACAATAAATTTGATTTTCATCGTCATTAATCGATACACCAACTTGATATTTAATATCTACAAACTGTTCATCATCCAGCTTCTTCAAAAACACATTTACGGAATCTTCTAAGTCCTTTTCATGACTTTCATCAAACACCTTAACGCGGATCATGTTAACACCATCCTAGATCACAGCTCTCCGCCGCTCGATTATTGCCACGGTGCGTATCTATGATGCGATAAAACTTACCATCTTCATATATATATCCGTCTTCTAATACATATTGCTTATCTTCAGTATAGACATAAAACTTACCTATCATAAATTTACTTGTATATAATTCTAAATAATTTGATTTAAATCTTGCTACTACCCTATTCGTAATATCAATTTTAATTGTGCGCCCCACCTTCTCTCCCTCCTTTAAAAAGAACGGATTTAGGTATATTGTATTAACGATTTTGCATTTTATGATTAAAAATGAGTGGATATGCCTCTTATTTTTACGAACAATTATCTTTTACAAAAAACACCCTGAAAATCGCCACAAAACTTATTGACTCGAATGTCATTTTTATGATATTATATAAAATTTGACATATTTATACATATGTGTTATCATTAAGAGTAGTTACCACATATGGAGGTGGATGATTTGTTTCAAATTGGTGATAAGATTGTTTACCCTATGCATGGAGCAGGAATAGTCGAAGCAATTGAGGATAAAGAAGTGTTAGGACAAACACGTCAGTACTGTGTAATACACATGGTTATTAGTGATATGCAAGTGATGATTCCTGTGGATAAAGTTAAAAGTTCAGGTATACGTTTTGTTGTTGACAAAGATACATTAAACGATGTATTAGTTGATGTTCATAATGGCGAACCTGACCACTCACTCTCATGGAAACAAAGATACAATATAAACATGGAGAAGATGAAAAACGGGAATCTCCTAGACGGCGCTGAAGTTGTTCGTGATTTAATTCACCGCAATAAAGAAAGAGCGTTAAATGCAAGTGAGAAGCAAATGTTAGACAACGCGCGCAGAATTTTAGTTAGTGAAGTTGCACTTGTGCAAGATCTTTCAGAAAATCAAGCAACTGATTTCCTTCAAGATACAATCAATCATTAATATACAAATTTAAAATAGCATTCGGCTATTTTTTTTTGCCTAAACAAGAAAAAGATGTCTACTTACAGACATCTTTTTCTTGTATTATTTACCATTTAACATCACTAACAACTTCTCTTGACTGTACATCCACACTGTAATAATTAAACATGCAAGCGCCACTTCTGACAGTGCCATAAATCCAATTGCATAATGACCTGTTAGTTGGAATAGTAACGTTAATATTAATGGCGGGAAAAATCCTCCTAAACCCCCTAAAGCTGCGACAAGTCCATTTACAACCCCTGCTTGCTCAGAAAAGTACATTGGTACTAGTTTGAAGATTGTTCCATTTCCAATTCCAGCGCAGAATGCGACTAGTAAGCAACCAAATGTATATACGTTCATACTTGGCATAAACGATAAAATAATTCCAGATAATGTGAGACCAATAAATACGAAGATTAAAATTTTAAATGGATTAAATTTATCACCGAGCCAACCACCAATTGGGCGCATAATCGTTGCCAATACGATGAATCCAGCTGTCCGCATACCTGCATCTACTTTTTCAAGTCCGAAATGAGATACTAGGAAATTCGGTAAGTATACTGTAAATGCAACGAATGAGCCAAAAGTTAAGAAATAGAAAATACATAAGAACCAAAGTTTTTCATTTTTGTATACACCTTTTAACTGTTCCATTAATGGTGTGTTCACTTTTCTCTCATTACGATCACCTAGTAAAAAATTCAGAAGTGCGAAAATAGCAAGTAAGATTAAAAAGGATTGGACAGTTCCTCTCCATCCAAATGAAGTCGCAATAACAGGTGCTAAGAAAGATGTAACTGCTGTCCCTGCATTTCCTACACCGTAAATACCATTTACAAAACCGTGACGCTCTTTTGGATAATACTTCGGCAAGGACGTTACCCCTACAGAGAATACAGCTCCGCCAATCCCTGCAAATAAACCGCCAATAATTAAATCCATCATCGAATTCGCAATACTAATATAAAAGACAGGGAATAGTAAAATAATAAAGCTTATAAAGAATAATTTTCTCGCTCCGTAACGATTGGTCCAATAACCAATTGGTATTCGAAGCACCGATCCTAAAATAACGGGTACTGCTGTAACAAGGGAAATTTGTCCTGCTGTTAACGCAATGTCTGCTTTAATAAATGGCATTAGCGAAGATAAAATCACCCATACCATAAAGCCAATAATAAGATTAGAAGTTTGTAAACCTAACTGAAAATTCGGACTTTTCATCCTTTCCGCCTCCTATATTGTTCAATATTTCACAATATGTGTTAATTCCCTCCAGTCTAATCACGTACTTCCGTGATTAGACTGGAAAAAATCAACCACCGCTCACTGGCGGAATCAATGCGACAACATCACCAGATTGTATTTTGTCATCTTCATTTGCATATTCCTCATTGATAGCAACCATAATTTGCTCTGAAACTGCGATATGATGTTCTTTTGCAATCATATCCTTTAATTCTGCAACGGTAATATTTTCACAGTCCATTTTTAGCTCGTTTGTTCCGGCTTCTTCTTGTAAATGCGCAAATAATAATACTTGAATCATTTTCTCATCTCCTTTCCAGGTTCTCCATTTGGATAAGGCGTTTTTTCTAATTGATCACCAATCCATGAATCGCCATCTTCCCAAAACTCTTTTTTCCAAATCGGAACAATTTGTTTAATGCGTTCCATGATGTATTCATTCGCTTCATACGCAGCTTTCCGGTGCGGTGTTGATACAGCAACAACAACGGCGATATCCGAAATTTGAAGTGTGCCGATGCGATGTGTAACCGCAACGTGTGTCCCAAGCCACTTCTCTTTCACTTCATCTCCAATTTTTGCAAGCATTTTTTCAGCCATTGTCTTATAGGCTGCGTACTCTAAATATAACGTACGGCGCCCTTTCGTAAATTCTCTTACAGTACCAGTGAAAGTTGTCACAGCACCACATTCACGGCGAATGACTTTATTTGTAACCTCTTCAATTGAAATTGGTGTATCTACTACTTCATAATACCTATGTGTCATCTTGCACCCCTTACTGTTTGTACGAGCCATTTCATATAAGTTTCTTCCTCTGTTATATGGAAAGTTTTATATGTTTCTCGTAAACCTTCTATGGCGTCATTCCAGGTGATAACCGCCATCACATTTTCTACTTGATTTAATAAAGAAATATCCTCAATTGAACGAAGCAAAACTACCTTTGGATAATTTTCTGTTTTATATCCTTCAATTAAAATAAGATCTATTTCAAAAAACTCATATAATCGAATGATTTCCTGCAAAGACCACTTATCCCGAAGAGAAGAAAGTGATAGTAATCCAGCTCCTTCTACACTGCTAACAATCGCACCCGCTTGCCTATGACGTTCACTATCCTTTTGCGGTACCTCAGGATAGCCCCCATGTCCGTGATGCTTAATTGTGGCAACTTTCATACCTTCATGTGAAAAAGCTTCAATCAATTTCTCAGTGAGCGTCGTTTTGCCGCTATTTTGATAGCCGACTATTTGTAAGATTGGAGCGGTTCTGCCCACGGCCACTCACTTCCTTGGCTTGATTCTAGTAATAACACTGAAACTATCATTCCAGCTTCAAATCCTCTTGTTCCTCCTGGTAGTACAATTAAAGCGTTGCTTTCCGCAAGAGAAGAAATTGCGCTTGATTTGTCGAGTCCTACTGGCATAGCTTGTAGCTGGCCATTCATAAACTCTGCCTTTCCCCTTACAAATCGTGTAAACGGATTTGCCTTTGGAAAATCTTTCTGTAATACGGCATCTGTACGATATGCATGTGGTTCTTTCGCATGAAGGAATGTTTGCATAACCGGATGAACAAGTAATTCAAATCCGACATAACAAGCGGCCGGGTTACCGGATAACCCAAACAACAGCTTCCCAGTTACTTCAGCTACAGTCGTTACACTCCCTGGTCGCATCGCAATTTTATTAAAAAGAACATTGGCATTTAATTTTTCATAAATCTCAGGCAAGTAATCATAATCACCTACCGAAACACCGCCCGTTGTAATCAATATATCCACTTCATCCAGTGCCGCTTTTACAGCTTCATAGCAAACCTCTAAATCGTCAGCAAGTTGCCCATAATATTTGACTTTCCCGCCAGCTTTAGTAATTTGAGCTGCAATCATATAAGAATTACTATTTCTAATTTTTCCTGGCTGAAGTGGTTCATGTACTTCTAACAATTCACTTCCAGTTGTTATAATCCCAACTACAGGCTGTTTTATCACGTTTACTGAACTATAGCCAAATGTAGCTAAAAGCGCCGCTACACCAGGGTTAATCTTCGTGCCTTTTTTCACAAGTATTTGATTTTGTTTTACATCTTCACCTTTAAATGAAACATTATCACCAGCTTGAAAAGAACGTTTTAACTTCATATATGTTTTTCCGTTTCTTTCAAATCCTTCTGTCAGCTCCAACATAACAACTGCGTCGCAATCTTTTGGAATCGCTGCCCCGGTCATAATCCGAACTGCCTCGAAGCTCTTTACTTCATCTGTAAAAACAGAACCAGCTCCGATTTCTCCTATCACTTCAAACTCAATCGAATGATTTTGACTCGCCTCTTTCGTATCTTCTGCTCGAATCGCAAATCCGTCATAGGGAGAACGATCAAAATGAGGGACATCATGATCTGCTACAACATCTTCTCCAAGAATTTTCCCGTAGCTTTCGGTAATAGAAACTTTTTCTGTTTCACCTTGCTCAGCATACCTCATCACCCTCGCTACTGCTTCAGCAACTGGAATTGGTACTCGTTTTTCTAACATTGTTTTCACCCCATATTTGCAAAATATCACATCTTGATTACACTTTATATTGTACAATGCTAATCATAATAGCAATTACTTCAAGGAGGAATCCCATGTCTTCATTCACTCACTTTAATGACCAAGGCCGTGCAAAAATGGTCGATATTAGCGATAAAAAAGTAACAGTGCGAACAGCAATTGCTCGTTCTAGCATCTTAGTTACAAAAGAAATTTATGATAAAATCTCCCGTAATGAAATTGGTAAAGGCGATGTATTAGCCGTCGCACAAATTGCTGGTATTATGGCTGCAAAACGCACTTCTGATATTATTCCGATGTGCCACCCTTTACTTCTAAAAGGAGTAGATGTCTCCTTCGACTGGGAAACAGCGAAAGAACAATATCGTCTGCTTATTGAAGTAAAGGTCAAAACAGAAGGTAGTACTGGCGTTGAAATGGAAGCTTTAACAGCAGCTTCTGCGACCGCTCTTACTGTGTATGATATGTGTAAAGCTGTTGATAAAGGTATGATTATCGGCGAGACATATTTACTTGAAAAAACAGGCGGGAAGAGTGGAGACTACGCGAGAAATCCACATTCCTAATCCTTTGAACCTAAAGGTTTTCCTTTAGGTTCATCCTATATATCTTGCATATAATCCCTTCGCCACCGTCGTATCATTCGTTCCGTGAATAAACGCTCTACCATCTGTAAATAGCACAAAACGATATTCATCAATCAGAAACGATAATAAGTACGGTGTCATTTGTACATCCACACTTTTTTGTAAGCGCTTTTTAATTTCTTCTAGGTTAAGAATTTGTGGCACTCCCGGACGGATTTGCACCGTATTTCGTCCACATAATACTTCGGTTTTCATTTGCGATTCAAACGCTATACTTGGATACGTGCGCAGTTTTCCACAAGATAAACACGTATCTTTTTTCTGTCTATTTACTTTAAACGCCATATACTGATTGTTCCAAAGATCAAATGACAGCATCGTTTCACGAAGCGCTCCAAAATCTTCTACCAATATTTTAAGTGCCTCTGTCACTTGATGACTGGAAACTATTTGTACAGCTGGCTGTATAATTCCAGCCGTATCACATGTCACGCCGCTTGATGGATGCTCCATCAAACAACGGAAACACGGTGTTTTCCCCGGAATAATTGTATATGTGACGCCGTAGCTTCCAACGCATCCTCCGTATATCCAAGGAATATTGTATTTTTGTGAAATATCATTAATGAGAAGACGTGTTTCAAAATTATCAGTCGCGTCTAATATTAAATCTACATTCTGAATGAGCTCTTTCATTTCTTGCACCGCTACATCCGTTACAACCGGTACGATTTCTACTTCAGAATTAATCTGCCTTAAACGTTCAGCCGCTGCAACTGCTTTTGGCTTATACTCTTTTGCATCTGCTTCTGTATATAACTGTTGCCTTTGTAAGTTGCTCCACTCAACATAATCGCGGTCTGCAATCGTCAGTTTTCCAATTCCCGCCCTCACAATCGCCTCTGCATTTGCTGCTCCTAGTGCACCGGCACCAATAATGAGTACATGCTTTTCTCTTATTTTCCTTTGTCCTGTCCCGCCAATTCCCGAGAACAATATTTGTCTTGAATAACGCTCCTGCACGCTGCATCCCCCTTTCTTATCCTCCGATATAAGACATTTCAATTTTCGGACGATTATTTGCACTTTCTTCAGTCCGCTCATCAGAATACCGATCTGTCCGGTATTCCCATACAGCTTTCACTGCCTCTAATAAATCGGAATCAGAAATTCCTGTTCGAAGGAGCGTCCGTAAATCCTTTCCTTTCGTTGCAAATAAACACGTATAAAATTTCCCCTCTGCCGAAATCCGTGCTCTTGTACAAGAAGAACAGAAAGATTCAGAAACTGAGGTAATGAATCCAACTTCCGCATCACTTCCGGCATAACGATAGCGCTTCGCAACCTCTCCAAAATAATGAGGTTCTGCAGGTTCAATCGGATATACCTTGCTAATCTTTTCAATCAATTCTTGTTTCGTAATGACCTGTTCAAAATTCCATCCGTTCGTACTGCCAACGTCCATAAACTCGATAAAGCGAAGCGGAATTCCCTGCTCTTTAAAATAAGAGGCCATCGGAAGAATTTGACTATCATTCATTCCTTTTTTCACAACCATATTCACTTTCACATCAAGTCCAGCTTCTTTTGCTGCTGCAATCCCTTTTAGCACAGGTTTTGTACTAATATTCCGGCCGTTAATTTTGCGAAATACCTCGTCCTCTATCGCATCTAAACTAACATTCACTCGGTGTAATCCCGCTTCCTTTAACGCCTTTGCTTGTTTTGTTAAATGAATACCATTTGTTGTAAGTCCAATATCCGTTAAACCTTCAAGCTTCACAAGCCGTTCAATAAGCTTTGGTAAATCTTTTCTGAGCAGCGGTTCACCGCCTGTTAATCTAATTTTCTTTACACCTAGGTTTACAAATAATTTTGCTAATCGTTCAATCTCATCAAATGTAAGCAAAAATTCTTCTTGCAAAAATGCATAATCAGGTCCGAATACTTCAGCTGGCATACAATATGTACAACGAAAATTACAACGATCAATGACAGAGATGCGTAAATCTTGAAGTGGACGCCCTAAAGAATCTGTAATCTTCTCGTGCATCGTCACCCCTCCTTTTCTGCTAAATTCTATCTGTCTTCATTCTATTATAATATATTTTTAAACTGCGATGTTTTTGCTTAAGCTCTTTATTCATTTTCTATGTTTTTTAGTTGCCTCCATCATAGAAAAGAAGAAGAAGGTACGTTGTGATATTTCTCACATCGCCTTCTTCATTCAAAAATTCTTCACAAATTCGTTCAAATTTTATTCACATTTCAGATACAATTACTTTATTTGTGTACGATATTCTTCTCCCCACTCACGCATAAGAGTAATAATTGGTGTAAGAGATTTTCCGAATTTCGTTAAAGAATACTCCACTTTTGGTGGAACTTCTTTATATACCTCACGGTGAATGACACCTGCAGCCTCGAGCTCTCTAAGCTGCCTTGTTAACATGCGTTGTGTAATACCAGGCATCAATCTTAAAAATTGATTAAAGCGTATCTCTTCAGCATTCATCAAATGAAACAAAATAACACCTTTCCATTTTCCACCGATTACATCAAGCGTTACTTCTACTGAACAACGATTTATATGTTTCTGTTCCATATTTTCACTCTCCATTAGTATACAAATTGATACTATATGCTAAAAATGTGCGTACTTACATCATTCATTGTACTATTGTAGAATCGATTTTGTAATCAACTTACTATAAAAAAGTAAATTAAAAAAGGTGGTTGTTTAAATGAAACCTACAAAAGAAGAAATTTTAAAAGCGTATCAATTTAGACATGCATGTAAAGAATTTGATGTGAATAAAAAAATCTCTGATGAGGATTTTCATTTTATTTTAGAAACTGGTCGTCTTTCTCCAAGTTCATTCGGCTTCGAGCCTTGGAGATTTGTTGTCACTCAAAACCAAGAATTGCGCAACAAACTACTCCCTGTAGCATGGGGTGCACAAAAACAATTACCAACAGCAAGTCACTTTGTCATTATATTAGCTCGTAAAAAAGAAGAGATGATTTATAACTCATCCTATATTTCTAACTTTATGAAAAACATTCAACACCTCCCTGAAGAAGTGATAACGATGAAACGTGGTTTTTATAAAGAATTTCAAGAGTCTGATTTTCAATTACTAGAAAGCGACCGTGCCATGTTTGATTGGGCTTCTAGACAAACCTATATCGCTCTCGGAAATATGATGACTGCCGCTGCCCAAATCGGCATTGATTCTTGTCCTATTGAAGGGTTCAATAAAGAAAAAGTAGAAGCTGTTTTAAAGGAAGAAGGTATTCTTTCAGATGAATCATTCGGTGTTTCTGTTCTAGTTGCTTTCGGTTATCGCGCAGAAGAACCGAAACATGATAAAACTCGTCAATCAATGGATACGATTGTTGAATGGATTAAGTAATGTAAAAGAGTGTCTACAAAAGACACTCTTTTTTCCGCATGAAAAGCAAACTTGTTCACAGCTAAAAATCACTTTATCACTTATAAATAAAAAGAAATTTCTTGCATTTTCACCATGTTTACATCCACAATAAGAAGTAGACTGCTTTAAAAAGAAAGGTGATTGCTGTGACAAACCGTACGGCATTATCAAACGATTTAAAAGAACTCCTTGCATCTGTTGAATATAAAGCACAGATTAATAAAGGACATTATATTTTCCAAGAAGGCGTGGAAGCGAAAGAACTCTATATTATTCACTCTGGAAAAGTACAAATTAGTAAAATTAGCGCTGATGGCCAAGAGTTAACACTTCGCATTTGTTCGAAACACGATATTATTGGAGAATTAACATTATTCACGGAGAATGCAAAATATTTATTGAATTCGAAATGCCTCGAGGATGTTGAGGTTGGCGTCATTAAACGGGATGCTTTAGAAAAGGCATTGCTTCAAAAACCTGCTCTCGCATTTGAATTTATGAAATGGATTAGTGAACATTTACGAAGAATGCAAACAAAATTTCGTGATTTAGTGTTACATGGAAAAAAAGGAGCTCTTTACTCCACACTTATTCGCATGACAAACAGTTATGGCATATTAAAAGAGAATGGCATTCTTATCGATCTACCTTTAACAAACCAAGAGCTTGCGAATTTCTGTGCAACCTCACGTGAAAGTGTAAACCGTATGTTAAATGATTTAAAAAAACAAGGAATTATTTCTATTCATAAGGGAAAGATTACGATTCATAATTTGCAATTTTTAAAATATGAAATTGCTTGTGAAGATTGTTCTGCC
Organism: Bacillus sp. 166amftsu; assembly: GCF_900107445.1. Classification (NCBI taxonomy): domain Bacteria; kingdom Bacillati; phylum Bacillota; class Bacilli; order Caryophanales; family Bacillaceae; genus Bacillus; species Bacillus sp. 166amftsu. The sequence continues at coordinate 1,084,860 of NZ_FNQA01000001.1, forward strand.
TCTATTTGTAGTATTGAGTAGCCTCTCTATTTGAGATGCTACTCTTTTTTCTTTCTCCTTGATTCTACAAAAAAACTACATTTTGTGATGTGTAAAATATCACACCTTTCCCATAAAATGTTACGAATCTGATTTTTTGACAATCTGTTGAACTGTGATAGATATCACATCTCTATTTTGCACGCTCTCTTATAGTGAAAATAAGCAAGAGAGACGCAATAAAGGAGTGAACAGTATGAAAAAGAAACCTTCAGCATTAATGAAACGTTTAAAATATTTTTCTCCAATAGATCGCTATAACGATAATCATACACAAGAAACATACGAAGATCGCGAATGGGAAAATGTGTATAGAAAACGATGGCAACACGATAAAGTAATCCGTTCTACACACGGCGTTAACTGTACTGGCTCTTGTAGCTGGAATATTTACGTAAAAGATGGAATTGTGACTTGGGAAGGTCAAGAACTTAACTACCCATCCACTGGTCCTGATATGCCAGACTTCGAACCAAGGGGATGTCCGCGTGGAGCAAGTTTTTCTTGGTACATCTATAGTCCGCTTCGCGTGAAATATCCATATGTACGCGGTGTTCTTTGGAATATGTGGCAAGAGGAGCTACAAAATCATAAATCACCATTAGACGCTTGGAAAAGTATCGTAGAAAACCCTGAAAAAGCACGTACTTACAAGCAGGCACGTGGTAAAGGTGGATTCATCCGTGCAAATTGGGATGAAGTATTACAACTTGTTGCTGCTTCTTTACTTTATACAGTAATCAAGTACGGTCCAGACCGAAACGTTGGTTTCTCACCAATTCCAGCCATGTCAATGCTGAGCCATGCTGCTGGTAGTCGCTTTATGCAGCTTATGGGTGGACCGATGCTTAGCTTCTACGATTGGTACGCTGATTTGCCACCAGCTTCCCCGCAAATTTGGGGTGATCAAACCGATGTACCAGAAAGTAGTGATTGGTATAACTCAGGTTACATTATGACTTGGGGTTCAAACGTACCAATGACAAGAACACCAGATGCCCACTTCTTAGCAGAGGTGCGCTATAAAGGAACGAAAGTTGTTTCCGTAAGCCCTGACTTTGCGGAATCCACAAAATTTGCTGATGACTGGATTAGCGTAAAACAAGGTACAGACGGTGCACTTGCGATGGCAATGGGGCACGTCATCCTACAAGAGTTTTACGTAGATAAACAAGTGGAATACTTCACAAATTACGCAAAACAATATACTGATTTCCCATTCTTTGTCACACTCAAACAACAAGGAGACCAATTCGTTGCAGATCGTTTCTTAAATGCGAATGATATCGGCCGTGAAACAAAACTTGGCGAATGGAAACCTGTTCTTTGGAACGATAACACGAAAGATTTCGCAACACCTCATGGCACAATGGGTTCACGTTGGGATAATGAAAAGAAATGGAACTTGCGTTTAGAAGATGAACAAACAGGCGAAAGAATTGATCCACGTCTTTCCTTACTTGGTATGGAAGATGCAGTGAGAACTGTGCAGATCCCATACTTCTCTGATGATGGAAACAAAGTATTAGAACGAACAATTCCAGTGAAAAAAATCACTACAGAAGAAGGCGACGTTTTCGTTACAACCGTGTACGACTTAACGTTAGCAAACTACGGTGTTAATCGCGGACTTGGCGGGCAGGAACCGAAAGATTTCAATGATGATGTTCCATTTACACCAGCATGGCAAGAAAAAATGACTGGAGTAAAGCGAGAACTTATTATTCAAATCGCTCGCGAGTTTGCTCAAAATGCCATTGATACAAACGGTCGCTCGATGATTATTGTCGGCGCTGGTATTAACCATTGGTTTAACTCTGATACGATTTACCGTGCGGTTCTAAATCTTGTTCTTCTCGTTGGTGCACAAGGTGTAAACGGCGGTGGTTGGGCGCATTATGTTGGGCAAGAAAAGCTACGACCAGCAGAAGGTTGGCAAACCATCGCAATGGCAAAAGACTGGCAAGGTCCGCCGAAACTACAAAACGGTACATCCTTCTTCTATTTCGTAACAGATCAATGGCGTTATGAAGATACACCAGTCGGACATTTAGCATCGCCAGTTGTCGGTAACTCACGCTATCAACATCACGGTGATTACAATGTGTTAGCTGCTCGCCTTGGCTGGCTACCTTCGTATCCAACGTTCGAGAAAAACGGAATTGAAATTTATAAAGAAGCTGTCGCTAGTGGCGCAACAACACAGGAAGAAATCGGGAAATACGTTGCGCAGAAGCTAAAAGATAAAGAATTGAAATTTGCCATTGAAGACCCTGATAACAAAAATAACTTCCCGCGCAACTTATTCGTATGGCGCGCAAACTTAATTTCAAGTTCCGGTAAAGGACACGAATATTTCTTAAAACATTTATTAGGTACAACAAACGGATTAATGAATGACGATAGCGATTCATTACGACCAGAAGAAATAAAATGGCATGAGGAAGCACCTGAGGGAAAGCTTGATCTACTAATCAACTTAGATTTCCGTATGGCTGGAACAGCACTTTATTCTGATATCGTTTTACCTGCTTCAACTTGGTATGAAAAACACGATTTAAGCAGTACAGATATGCATCCGTTCGTGCATCCATTTAATCCAGCAATCGGTTCTCCGTGGGAAGCTCGCTCTGACTGGGATATTTTCTGTTCCCTTTCGAAAGCAGTCTCTAATTTAGCAACAGAACTTGAACTTGAACCAATGAAAGAAGTTGTTGCAACACCACTTCTTCATGATACACCGCAAGAATTAGCACAACCACTTGGCAAGATTAATGACTGGAGCAAAGGTGAGTGTGAACCAATACCAGGAAAGACAATGCCGCAAATTCATGTTGTAGAACGAGATTATAAAACGATTTATGACAAGATGACAGCGCTTGGACCAAACGCTGGAAAACAGCCTATTGGTACGAAAGGGATTTCCTGGTCAGCAGAAAAAGAATATGAACAATTAAAGGGTAGATTAGGTGTTGTTCGTACTGATTCTATCGCAAAAGGATGCCCTGACATAACAGAGGCAATCAATGCTGCCGAAGCAGTGTTAACCCTTTCTTCTACAACAAATGGTCATATGGCCGTAAAAGCTTGGGAAGCTCTTGAAAAACAAACAGATTTACAGCTTCGCGATTTAGCTGAAGAACGCGAAGAAGAATGCTTCACATTCGAACAAATTACAGCGCAGCCAAAAACGGTAATTACATCCCCTGCTTTTACTGGTTCCGAAAAAGGAGGACGTCGTTACTCACCATTTACAACGAATGTCGAGCGTCTTATCCCTTGGAGAACGATAACAGGGCGACAATCTTTCTACTTAGATCACGATATGATGAAAGAATTTGGTGAAACGATGGCAACATTTAAACCAATCTTGCAACATAAACCGTTCCGTAAATCACGCCCTGAAGTAGAAGGGAAAGAAATTACACTGAACTATTTAACACCACATAATAAATGGTCAATTCATAGTATGTACTTCGATTCATTACCTATGTTAACGCTATTTAGAGGTGGTCCAACTGTTTGGATGAACAAAGACGACGCTGCCGAAGCTGGCGTTAATGATAATGACTGGATCGAATGCTTCAACCGTAACGGTGTTGTTGTGGCACGTGCCGTCGTAACGCACCGTATACCAAGAGGAATGGCCTTTATGCACCACGCACAAGATCGTCATATTAACGTGCCTGGTACGAAATTAACAAGCAACCGCGGAGGAACGCATAATAGTCCAACCCGCATTCATGTCAAACCAACACATATGATTGGTGGATACGGCCAATTAAGCTATGGATTTAACTACTATGGTCCAACCGGTAACCAGCGTGACTTAAACGTCGTAATCCGCAAACTGAAGGAGGTAGATTGGCTTGAAGATTAAAGCGCAAGTCGGAATGGTAATGAACCTAGATAAATGCATCGGCTGCCATACTTGTAGCGTAACATGCAAAAACACCTGGACGAATCGTCCAGGTGCTGAATATATGTACTTCAACAACGTGGAAACAAAACCAGGTATCGGTTATCCAAAACAATGGGAAGATCAAGAAAAATATAAAGGCGGCTGGGAATTAAAAAACGGTGAAATCCAGCTAAAGTCTGGTTCAAAAATGAAACGTCTTATGAACATTTTTCATAATCCAGATCAGCCTACAATCGATGATTACTTTGAGCCTTGGAACTATGATTATGAAACATTAACAAACAGCCCGCAGCGAAAACATCAACCAGTAGCTCGTCCGAAGTCAGCAATTACAGGCGAATTTATCGACAAAATTGAATGGGGACCAAACTGGGAAGATGATTTAGCAGGTGGACATATAACAGGATTACAAGATCCGAACGTCAAGAAAATGGAAGAAGATATTAAAACAGATTTTGAGAACGTCTTTATGATGTACTTACCTCGCATTTGCGAACACTGTATGAATCCATCTTGTGTTTCTTCTTGTCCATCTGGCGCAATGTATAAACGTGAAGAAGATGGGATTGTCCTTGTCGACCAAAATGCATGCCGTGCTTGGCGATTCTGTGTATCTTCTTGTCCATATAAAAAAGTGTATTTCAATTGGCAAACAAATAAAGCAGAGAAATGTACAATGTGTTTCCCGCGTATTGAAGCTGGTATGCCAACAATTTGTTCTGAAACATGTGTAGGACGTATTCGTTATATCGGAGTTATGTTATATGACGCTGACAAAGTAAAAGAAGCTGCTTCTGTTGAAGACGAAAAAGATTTATATGAATCTCAGCTTACTGTTTTCCTAGATCCAAACGATCCAGAAGTAGCAGCTGAAGCGAAAAAACAAGGTATTCCTGAAGAATGGATTAAAGCGGCTCAAGAGTCACCTATTTATAAAATGATCATTGATTGGAAAATCGCCCTTCCTCTTCATCCAGAATATCGTACAATGCCCATGGTTTGGTATATCCCACCGCTCAGTCCAATTATGAATATGGTGGAAGGCAAAGGAAGCAACTGGAAAGCAGAAGAAATTTTCCCTGCTATTGATAACATGCGTATTCCAATTCAATATTTGGCCAACTTACTGACAGCAGGCGATGAATCACATATTCGTCTTACATTGAAAAAAATGGCTGTTATGCGAACGCATATGAGAGCACTGCAAATTAATAAAGAACCAGATGAAGCTGTATTAGCAAACTTAGGCTTAACGAAAGAAGATGTGGAAGATATGTATCGCCTTCTTGCTATCGCAAAATACAAAGATCGCTTCGTTATCCCTACATCTCACCGCGAACAAGTTGCAGATTTATATAGTGAGCAAGGAAGCTGCGGTCTTTCCTTCGCAGGTGGTCCAGGTTCTTGTATGACGATCTCTTAAATAAAGGAGGCAGGCAAATATGAAACAAAGTTTACAAACCGCTTTTTCTTGTTCTTCCTTTCTTCTCTCCTATCCTGAACTAGGTTGGAGAGAAGCTTTACTAGAATTACAGGAAGCGATTCAAACGATTGAACACAAAGAAATCCGCGTATCACTTACAACATTTATAAAACAAGCACTAGAAAAAACAAACGATCAACTTATTGATTCTTACGTATATACATTCGACTTCGGAAAGAAAACAAATATGTACCTTACTTACATGAACACAGGTGAACAAAGAGAACGAGGAATTGAATTATTAGAGTTAAAACAGCACTATCAAAAGGCTGGCTTTGCAGCAACAGACAAAGAACTACCTGATTATTTACCACTTCTACTTGAGTTTCTTGCAAACGCGAATGAAGAAGATAGCGAACCGATTATGAGTAAATACACGAAAAATATACAAGCATTGCACAAGCAGCTACAAGAAGCAAATTGTATGTACGAACCAATTATCGCTGCCATTCTCCTCGCTATCGATGCCTGGGGAGTACAAGCGAATTAGAAAGGAGTGTCGTCAAAATGATGGATCAATTTTTATGGGTACTGTTTCCCTATATCATTTTCGGAATCTTTATCGGCGGACACATTTTCAGATACAACTATGATCAATTTGGCTGGACATCAAAATCTAGCGAACTATTAGAAAAGAAAATGCTCCGAATCGGAAGCTTGCTCTTCCACTTTGGCATTATGTTCGTAATCGGTGGACATATCATGGGAATATTAATTCCAGAATCCGTATACAGCTCTTTCGGTATTTCAGAGCATACGTATCATATGGTCGCTATCGGCTTCGGTCTTCCTGCTGGAATCGCTTCTATCGTCGGATTAGTCATTTTAATGTACCGCCGCTTTACAGTAAAACGCATTATCGTAACAAGTACAAAAGGAGACTACGTGGCCCTTGTCCTCTTATTCATCGTAATGTTAGCAGGACTATCCTCTACATTTTTCAATATTGATGCAAAAGGATTTGATTATCGAACAACAATCGGCCCATGGTTCCGCAGCCTCTTTGTTTTCCAGCCGAAAGCAGAATATATGGCAGAAGTACCTCTTTGGTTTAAAATCCATATCATTGCAGCGATGGGGCTCTTTGCAACATGGCCATTTACAAGACTTGTACATGTCTTCAGCGTTCCTATGAAATATTTACGACGCAGTTATGTGATTTATCGTAAAAGACAGCCTATTGAATCTGAAAAAGCAAAAATTTAATAAAAATAGCACCTATCTCATAATAGGAGGATAGGTGCTGTTTTTTACATTCATATTCTATGTTTGTTGTTTTTACTATCTTACAACACTTGAATCCCAAGCATCATTGTTACCGGATTTATACCACACTCCACCGATTTGTTGCCAACCTGTTTGCAACAGAAAAGACTCCACTCGTTGTCTAACATTAGAACAAATTTGCGCAATATATAAGAATCATTGCGAGTGTCCTCTCATGTTATTATCCTTGCTCTTCTCCCTGTTTCCCTTGTAAACGGAGCAGACGAAAACGGATGATATGTTATAAGTATGTGAAACCCCCCCGCTTTTGGCAGGAGGGTTTTCTATAAACCAGGCGCCGAATCAAAATTATCCGTATTCGGTGCAGCCTGTAAGATGCCAGTTGCGCTTATACCGGAATCTGTATTTCCACTTGCTCCTGCAGGTGCTCCTTTCGTATACGTTGTAGTTATTGTATCTCCTGGCTGTAAACAAACCTTTGTTGTTGTTCCAATTACTGTCACAACATCAATATAAGTTGGCCCAGATGCTCCACTATACGTCTTTGATGCACTAAATGAAGTATCCCTTAAATTATCTCCCGTAAATAGATTTCCATAGTTATTAACAATAATAAATTCTTTAATATTTGCCGGCATTACCAGTCAACCTTTCTTTTATGAACCTAATGTTAATTCACTTGTTTCTATCGGAGGAATAAATACAGTCCCCCTCGGCACCTCTGCTGGCATACGCTTCCCATTTAAAAAGGTGGCAACGCTTGAAGCCCCAGAACCAGCATATATTTTCGCTACAGCAAATGGTTCGATACTAAAACAATCGCCTACATTTACCGCTCCTCGATTATTTATAATTTTAATCTTCCGAAGAAATGCACTCATAAGTAACCTCCCTTCTAAGAAAAGGATTCTTTTGTACACTGTATGCAAAAGAAAAAAACTTGAAACAAACACGTTTCAAGTTTTAAGAACGAACTATTGAATTTCACCTTCATATTGCAGCATACCGCCGACCATATTTACCGTTTTAAACCCTTGTTCATTTAAATAGTGACATACATTTTCACTACGCATTCCTGATCTACAAATAAAGATATATTCATTTTCTTTATCAAAGAAGTCGACTTTATTTGGGATATCACCCATTTTAATATGTACAGCTTCTGGAATTTTCCCTTGTGCTACTTCCTCATCTTCACGCACATCTACTAAAAATAATGTTTCTCCATTTTCTAAACGTTCTTGCACTTCTTCTGTTGTAATTGTTTTTACTTCCGTCATATCCATAATTCCTCCTTATATACAATGTAACTCTAAGTAATCAGCTTTTTCTTTACTCATCTATTCATCTCCAATTTTAGCATGCAAAATTACGAACGCAAACACTTGAAACTTCTTATCTTTTTATTGTTTCTCAGCACAATTGCAAATGAATCTATTTACAAATATAGCTTTTACATTGTATCCTCAATATACTTGTTTTACGAAAGGAGTCACTTGAAATGACACTTGTTCTTTTCATTATAGGTCTCATTTTTTTAACTCTTGCTATCATTTCACTTGGTGTATTTAACAAAAGTAAGCCTACACAATCTTCTCAAGAACGATCATTCCTCTATTTATTAATCGGCATTGCTTGTTTAGGATTGTGCATTGCAACATACCTCTTCCGTTTAAAAATCATCTAAAAAAAGGTGCCTGCTTAACGACTTGCACCTTTTCTTTTACACATGGCTAGACACTCTTCTCCTTAAAAACTCATCCACTTTCTTTTCAAATAAATGAACATCTATTACTCCAGCCATATGACCATTTATACTTTCAATCTCATACACTTCCGCATACTTCCCTTGCTTCCTAAGCACGTCTACCATTTGATAATTATAACGAGAAGGTTGCAACAAATCTTGTTTGCATGGAATCATAAGCACATCTGCCTCGATTTGAAAAAGTGCTTCTTCTAAAGAAGAAAAGCCGTGGGCAAGATCATGTAATAATGTGGCCTTTGCTGTATACATCCATGAATTCGCATCAACAAAAGTAATATTTTGAAGTGTCAACGCATTTATATTTTGTTCAAATGACAGTAATGCCGAGAAATTCTCATAAGGTGCTGTTTCTGCACTATTACGCTGAAATGTCGTTTCATAATAGTGAGCATCAAATGCATTTATAAACATCAATTTTCTTGCTACATGTAATCCTTTCATTGGCTGTTCTTCCCCATAATTTCCATCATTCCACTTCGGATCTAACTGAATAGCTTCGATTGCATTTTGCAGAACATTAACCGACGTTACAACCGGATTTTGCGGGTTCGTAATTACACCAATCATCCGCTCTACCATATCCGGATAATAAACAGCCCATTGCTGTGCAATCATTCCACCAGCTGAAGGCCCTATGACAGCATGCAATCTTGTAATTCCCATGGCTTTCACTAATTCATATTGCACACGTGCCACATCTAAAAACGTAAATACCGGAAACTCCATCCCATATTCAAATCCTGTTATTGGATTGATTGATTTTGGCCCCGTTGTCCTTACGTAAGGATTCTTCACTTGTACATTGCAAATATTATCGGTACATATTACAAAATAGCGATCTGTATCAATTGCTTTCCCCGGACCAATCAGTCCATCCCACCATCCAGGAAATGGATCCTCTTCCGTATATTTTCCCGCGGCATGGCTTGTTGCACTAAAATAATGACAGACTAAAATCACATTTGATTTTTCCCGATTTAATTTACCGTATGTCTCATATCCAATCTGAACGGGAATTTTCATGCCGTTTTCAAATGTGAATTCTTTTAAATAAAAGTTTTCTTTTTTCACATGTAGCAATTTTTCCCCTCCTTCGCTACATTTCTTCCAACATGTTCATTCATATATTTTTCAGCTTATAAAAAGAGAAACTTTCTCTTAAAGGAAATTTATATATATAAAATGAAATTCCTTCTTACTCTCTTAAATAAGTGCATAATATACAAAAATACCCACAAACTAACATTATCTAACATCATTAAAGAGGGAATACATATGATATGGAAATGGTTTCGCAAGAAAAAAAAATCAAGTAAAACAGATTCAAAAGGGCAAGCTCAAGCTACTCAGCAAGACAAGCAAGATCAAAACAAACAACAGCAAGCTGCTCAGCAAGACAAGCAAACACAAAATAAACAACAGCAAGCTGCTCAGCAAGACAAGCAAGATCAAAACAAACAACAGCAAGCTGCTCAGCAAGACAAGCAAACACAAAACAAACAGCAGCAAGCTGCTCAGCAAGACAAGCAAACACAAAACAAACAACAGCAAGCTGCTCAGCAAAACAAGCAAACACAAAATAAACAACAGCAAGCTGCTCAGCAAGACAAGCAAGATCAAAACAAACAACAGCATGCTGCTCAGCAAGACAAGCAAACACAAAATAAACAACAACAAGCTGCTCAGCAAGACAAGCAAACACAAAATAAACAACAGCAAGCTGCTCAAGATACGAAACAAGATACACAAACGCAGCAAAATAATAATAGCAATAGCATTTATGATTTCAGTAAACCTGAGAAAGAAAAGGCTCACTCTCTTCAGGATTTATTAGAAAACCTAAAAGCATCTAGTGATTTTGTAAGTTATCATACGTCAGATGATGAAACAATGCCGTACTGGATTTCTTATTATCGGCCATCACTTGATGGGGAAAAATTACAAAAATATTTAATGCCAGCATTACTAGAGCGTACATACTCTACATTAGAAGAATTAAAAGAACATATTCCGATGAGCGGGATTACGATTACAAACGACCTTCAAAAAATTGAAGATATGGTTTTAAAAGGGCATGCGATCGTACAGTTACATAAACAAGATCAAAAATGTATCTTAGCAAATATCACAATTGATAATTATCGGGCACCATCTATTCCCTTAAATGAATCTACAGTTATTGGTCCACAAGAGGGATTTGTAGAGGATATTGATACGAATATTAACTTAGTACGTAAACGCCTTCCGGTGTTAGCACTACAAACAAAAGAAGTTATCATTGGGACGTTCTCTAAAACAAAAGTTGTCATGATGTATTTAGAGAATCTTGCTGAAAAAGACAGTGTTGATTATTTAGAAGAATCACTTCGTACAATTGAATACGATCAAATCAACGACAGCTCCTATATTCAAGAATTAATGGGAGAAAAATCAATCTTCCCACTATATATTAATACAGAACGTACAGATCGAGTAACGACCGCATTAATCGACGGAAAAATCGCTATTTTTGTAGACGGTTCACCGAGCGTCTTACTCACTCCTGTTTCATACTTTGATTTTTTCGTTTCACCAGAGGATTACAACGTATCTTGGCTTTACGCTACGTTTTCAAGATTTTTACGACTCATGGCTGTTCTGTTTTCCATCTGTGCAGCACCATTATATGTTGCCATTTTAAGTTATCATTACGAATTAATTCCAAGCGATTTACTCGAAACATTAATTTTATCAAGAGCACAAGTTCCTTTCCCACCTTTAATAGAAGCACTCTTTCTAGAACTGGTTATTGATTTACTTAGAGAGGCCGGAGCTAGACTGCCAATGAAAGTAGGCCAAACACTCGGTATTGTAGGCGGTATCGTAATCGGACAAGCATCTGTACAAGCAGGACTAACAAGTAATATTTTGTTAATCATTGTCGCCTTATCCGCGTTAGCTTCCTTTATCACACCGATTTATAAGATGGGGAACGCAGTTCGCTTACTACGATTCCCATTCCTTTTATTTGCAGAATTAGGTGGACTATTTGGAATTTCACTAGGTTTTATCTTTTTATTTACTCATCTATTCAGGCTTTCTTCTTTACGGAAACCATTCGCGCTCTTTTATCCAGCAAGGAAGCAATCAATAAAAGACTCTTGGGTCCGATTTCCGTTATCTATGATTGATACAAGGGATATTCAAGCAAGACCGCAACACTTAAAAAAATCAGCAACAGGAATTTCAATAAAACATACATCTGATTTTGATGAATAAGAAACGAGGTGCACCTATGAGTAAAGTCAAAACAAAATATCAAATATCCCCTATCTTTGTTTTCTTCTTAATTCATAGTGCACAGTTCGGTGCTGGAGTTCTCGGGTTTGCACGCATTATTGCTAAAGTTGCAGGCTATGATGCTTGGATTGGCGTTCTTATCACTGGAATCATCATTCATATTCTCGTTTGGGTGATGTATTACTTATTAAACAATACAAAAGGCACCCTAATAGATCTTCATCAGCAAACTTTTGGAAAATGGCTCGGTAATGGCATTAGTATTGTATTCATGTTGTATTTTTTCGCTTTGAGTATATCCGTTGTTCGAACGTATGTTGAAATTGTTCAAGTATGGATGTTTCCTACCGGGTCCACTTGGATGTTCACAATCTTTTTATGTTTATTAAGTTACTACGTCATCTCATCAGGATTTCGCGTCATGACCGGTATCTGTGTACTTTCAATCGTGGGAACATTAGGTTATATTTTTCTTAGTTTTTTTATGTTGCGATACGCACATTGGGAAAATTTACTTCCTGTTTTTTCACATTCTTTCGGAGATATTTTAAAAGCATCTCAATTTTCAATTTATAGTATGACAGGCTTTGAAATCTTGCTTATGATATACCCATTTGTGAAGAATCCCGAAAAATCTCATAAATTTGCACAATATGGTGTATTGTTCTCTAACATTTTATATTTATTTAGCACAATTTTGGCATTCGCTTTTTTTAGCGAAAAACAGTTATCAAAAACAATTTGGTCTCAACTTTCCATGACACAAGTTATTAAATTACCCTTTATCGAACGACTAGAATACATTGCCATCTCTGGCTATGCACTTGTAATTCTTACAAGTTCTATTCTTCCATTATGGGCCGCTACAAGAGGAACGCATGAAATCTTTCATGTAAAGCAAAAATACATTTTACTTTCTTTCATACTAATTACCATTATTGTTTCACAACTTTTAACAAACAGGCACGATATCAACGATTTTATTAGTTATATTTCCAAAATTAGTCTTTGGCTTATGTATGTTTACATCCCAATCTTATTTCTTATCGTGTGGGTGAAAAGAAAATGGAAAAAATCAAGAGAAAACTAATTCTTCTTTCATGTATTTGTATATTCACCATAACAGGCTGTTTGCAAAAAAATATTGTTGATGATGTTCAGTTAATTCAAGGGGTTGTTTTTGATACAGCAAAAAACAATAAAATAAAGGTGACATCGGTTTGTCCGGTGCAACGAAAAGGAAACAAAGTACAGGTCTACGAAGGAGTAGCAAATGCCGTTAAACAAGTAAAAGCTGATACTTCTTTGGAATCTTCTCAACCATTTGCAAGCGGACAAATGCGCATTGCTTTGTTTACTACAAAAATTGCCAAAAAGGGATTGTCGACCTCCTTTGACACATTGGTTCGTGATGTCAGCATCGGAAACTCATTGTATGTTGGATTATTAGAAGGAAATGGACCTGAGCTGTTTAAAGGAAAATATACAACTTCAGCTAATGTTGCTATTTATATAACAAAAATGTTAGAGCATAACATGCAAACAGGCCCCTTACCAACTGATAATTTACATTTAGGTGCATTTCGTTATTATCGTGAAGGCCAAGATTCTTATATGCCTATCCTAAAAAAGAGTAAAGACAAAATCAAAATCACTGGCATTGGACTTTTAAAAAATGATAAGTATGTCGGAAAAATTGATCAACAAGATATGTTCGTATTTAAGGGATTATTGGAAAAACATCGGTTAGATTCACACGAATTTAAAAGTAATAATGGATATGTAATGATCAATAATATACGCTCCAAGCCAACGTATACTGTAAATGTAAAAGCTGGAAAGCCTTCCTTTTTAATTAAAGTAAAAATGGATGCACGCATTCTAGAACTTTCGAAACAAATAAACCTAGAAAATAAAAAAAACACAAAAAAAATATCACGAGAAGTTGAACAACGCTTAAATGCTAAAGCCGCAAAACTTATCAAAAAATTTAAATATCTAAATGTTGATCCCCTTGGGCTAGGAGCTCAATTTAGACAACACTATAGACCATTTAAATTAGCAGAATGGAAAAAAATGTACAAAGACGTACCTATCACAGTAAAGTATGAGGTTAATATTACAAATTCAGGTGTAATCGAATAATAGGAGATATAGTTTCCTCAAAATGTAAGATAATGATTGAACTCCTCTTTCGGTCATGATACAACGGAGAGAGGAGTTTTTTATACTACTTACAAAATTACTTACATAGAGAAAAAGATATTTACGGGGGAGCTTATGTCTAAAAAGTTAGTAAAGCCTATTTTATATGGTATCCTATTTCTCAGCGTCTTTTTATTTGCTCATACATACTTAAAAAATGTTTCATTTACACGTTATTTACTTGTTGTTGTACCAATGCTACTTGTGGGGATGTTTGGGATTGATCTTGCTGTATCATTTTTAATAAAAAAAGAAGAGTAGCGATAGAGAGAACATCTTATTTTATATAGGATGTTCTTTTTATTAAATAATCTCCTTATGTTACAATGAAACTCGGCACAAAACGAGAAAGGATGAAACAACATGACTAACGAAAAAGGTTTAGATAAAGGATATGAACTTGTCGCAAAAATGCACGAGGTATTTGGACATCCTGTTACAGATGTACCAACAAAATTAACTGAAGAGCGTGCAAAAATTCGCGCAAGCTTTATGCAAGAAGAACTAGAAGAGTTTTTAGAAGCTAATACTGTAGAAGATCAATACGATGCATTAATTGACCTTATTTATTTCGCGTTTGGAACATTTGCAGAAATGGGAGTACGTCCTGATAAAGGATTTGAAATTGTAAACAATGCCAATATGGCAAAACTATTCCCTGATGGAAAACCACGCTTCCGTGAAGGCGACGGAAAAATTTTGAAACCAGAAGGCTGGCAAGCACCAGAACCACAGTTACGTGCTGAAATTGAGCGTCAACGTCAAGAAGCATTAGCAAAAGCAGGGAAATAAGATTGAATAGGCTACTATTCGCGAGAAGTTAAGACCCGCACTTATGTCTTATTTTTTCGAGCGAACGATATGTCGTGTCGAAACGCCGATATATCTGAAAAAGGAGCTCTCTTTATGAAGAGAGCTCCTTTTTGTTTATTTTTTCTTCTTTTCTGTCGGTTGACTTTGTTTAGCAAAATTAGATGAATCATCGAAATTCGGTTGCTTTTTACCAGCATTATTACTTCTACCTTTTCCCATATGTAATGCACCTCCTCTCCTCCTTACTATTCCCAAAATAAAAAATCCCCTTGCGCACAAGAGAATTTTTTTATGTTTTTTATTTACTCTATTAGTGTCCGTGTCCAGCATGCCCTGCCGCGCCCGCTGTTCCTGCAGTACTTCCTGCACTTCCCGCTCCGCCATACCATGTTTGCTGTTGTTGATGTTGTTGACCATGGTGTTGATGCTGGCCATGGTGTTGATGCTGACCATAGTATTGATGCTGACCATGGTGTTGATGCTGACCATGGTGTTGATGCTGACCATGGTGTTGATACTGACCATGGTGTTGATACTGACCATGGTGTTGATACTGACCATGGTGTTGATACTGACCATGGTGTTGATGCTGACCATGGTGTTGTGTTTGATATAAAACAGCCTGTGGATGAATTTGATGGTGACCATGATGATGTACTTGTTGCTGATGATGACCGTGTTGCTGGTGATGACCATGATGTTGGTGGTGACCGTGATGTTGGTGGTGACCATGATGTTGGTGGTAACCGTGATGTTGGTGGTGACCGTGATGTTGGTGGTGACCGTGATGGACGTGATGACCATGAATCATTTGTGGACCTACTCCTCCTACTAGAATAGGAGCAACACCACCAAATCCTGGTTGCGGACCAACTGCTGCAGGGAAGCCAGATTGTGCCCCGCCTACAAATGTTGGAAATGTAGTTGGTGCCCCTACAGGAACTCCACCTTGTGCTCCTCCTACAAATGCCGGAAATGTAGTTGGCGCTCCTACAGAAACTCCACCTTGCACTCCTCCTACAAATGCCGGAAATGTAGTTGGTACTCCTATAGGAACTCCACCCTGCGCTCCTCCCACGAATGTTGGCATTCCGGTTTGCGCTCCAGCTACAGATGTAGGAATTCCTTCTGATGATCCGCCCATCCATGTTGGGTTCCCGCCATATCCTTGTTGTCCAGCTCCTCCCATTAGCATTTGTGCATAGCCATCCTCACCTATCATAAAGCCGTGCGATGCGTTATTATCCATCCCTTTCATTTCTTTCACCTCTTTCTCTCAATTTAACCTGCCTTTGTTATCATATTTCTCATACAAGAATAGGTGTTTGTCTATAAGGGAATTCCACTCATTTTTCAGTTGTCTCAAAAAAAGAGCAGCCCTCTCATAAGGACTGCTCTTTCCTATTAATTTGCAACGATATTAACAAGTTTTCCAGGAACAACAATTACTTTACGAACTGTTTTTCCTTCAATTTGTTCTTTAACTGCCTCAATCGCTAGTTGTTCCATTTCTTCTTTTGATGCGTCTTTTTTCGTTTTCAGTTTTGCACGAACTTTACCCATAACTTGAACAACGATTTCAACTTCATCTTCTACAAGTTTTGACTCATCAAATGTTGGCCAGCTTGCATATGTGATTGTTTCACTGTGTCCAAGTTTGCTCCAAAGTTCTTCAGCAACGTGTGGTGCGACTGGTGCAATCATTTTCACAAAACCTTCTACATATTCTTTCGGAAGAACTTCTGCTTTATATGCATCGTTAATGAACATCATCATTTGAGAGATTGCCGTGTTAAAACGAAGCTCTGCATAGTCTTCTGTTACTTTCTTCACCGTTTGATGGTATGCCTTTTCAAGTTCCTTATTTGGTGCATAAGTAATTTTCTCACTTAGTTCACCGTTATCTTGAACAAATAGACGCCATACGCGATCTAAGAAGCGACGAGCTCCATCAAGACCATTTTCAGACCAAGCGATTGAAGCATCTAATGGTCCCATGAACATTTCGTAAAGACGAAGTGTATCTGCACCATGACTTGCTACGATATCATCAGGATTTACAACGTTACCTTTTGATTTACTCATTTTCTCGTTGTTTTCACCTAAGATCATACCTTGGTTAAATAGTTGTTGGAATGGCTCTTTCGTTGGAACCACACCGATATCATATAATACTTTATGCCAGAAACGAGCATATAGTAAGTGAAGTACAGCATGCTCTGCACCGCCGATATAAATATCAACTGGAAGCCATTGTTTTACTTTTTCAGGATCTACAAGTGCTTCGCTGTTGTTTGGATCAATATAACGTAGGTAGTACCAGCAGCTACCAGCCCATTGTGGCATTGTATTTGTTTCACGACGACCTTTTTTACCAGTTTCAGGATCTACAACGTTCACCCACTCTTCAATGTTTGCAAGTGGTGATTCACCTGTACCAGATGGGCGAATATTTTCTGTTTTTGGAAGAACTAATGGTAATTCTTCTTCTTTCACAGCTGTCATTGTGCCATCTTCCCAATGGATAACTGGAATTGGCTCACCCCAATAACGTTGACGGCTGAATAACCAGTCACGAAGACGGTATGTTACTTTTTGATTTCCTGCACTTGTTACTTCAAGCCATTCAATCATTTTTGCAATTGCTTCTTCTTTATTTAAACCATCTAAGAATGCCGAGTTTACGTGCGCACCATCACCTGTATGTGCTTCTTTTGTGATGTCTCCGCCTTTTACAACTTCTTTCATAGGAAGATCGAAGTTTTTCGCAAATTCATAATCACGCTCATCGTGAGCTGGAACTGCCATTACAGCACCTGTTCCGTAAGTTGCAAGAACATAGTCAGCAATCCAAATTGGTAATTTCTCACCGTTTACTGGGTTAATCGCATAAGCACCAGTGAATACGCCTGTTTTTTCCTTCGCAAGTTCTGTACGCTCTAAATCGCTTTTCGCTTTTACAGAATCAATGTATGCTTCTACTGCTTCTTTTTGGTCTGCAGTTGTAATTTCTGCAACAAGTGCATGCTCTGGAGCAAGTACGCAGTAAGTTGCGCCAAATAGTGTATCAGGACGCGTTGTGAAGATTGTAAACTTCTTATCTGTACCATCGATATTGAAGTGTACTTCTGCACCTTCAGAACGACCAATCCAGTTACGCTGCATATCTTTTAAGCTTTCTGGCCAATCAAGCTCATCTAGATCTTCAAGTAGGCGATCTGCATAAGCAGTGATTTTTAACATCCATTGTTTCATCGGACGACGCTCAACAGGATGTCCGCCGCGCTCACTCTTACCGTCGATTACTTCTTCGTTTGCAAGTACTGTCCCAAGTGCTGGGCACCAGTTTACAGGAATTTCATCTACGTAAGCTAATCCTTTTTCAAATAGCTGTAAGAAAATCCATTGTGTCCATTTGTAGTAGTTTGGATCTGTTGTATTTACTTCACGGTCCCAATCATAAGAGAAACCTAATGCTTTAATTTGATTGCGGAACGTGTTAATGTTTTTCTCTGTAAATTCTGCTGGACTGTTTCCAGTATCAAGTGCATATTGCTCTGCTGGAAGACCGAATGCATCCCATCCCATTGGATGAAGAACATTATATCCTTGCATACGTTTCATACGAGATAAAATATCCGTTGCTGTATATCCTTCTGGATGCCCTACGTGTAGGCCTGCACCTGATGGATATGGGAACATATCTAGTGCATAAAATTTTGGTTTTTCTGTCTCATCTGGCGTACGGAATGTTTTATTCTCTTCCCAATACGATTGCCACTTCTTCTCAATTTCTTGATGATTAAAGCTCATGAGATATCCTCCATTCAAGTTATATTTATTTTCACCGCCTAAAATACAAAAAACCTCTCATCCCTAGAAAGGGACGAGAGGTTATAGATTCCCGCGGTACCACCCTAAATTAATGTAATAAAAGATGTTCAAAACGTCCCGTAAAGGTCGCTAAACAAGCATCAATATATACATTCGCTTAGATCCGTAACGTGGATTAACGGCAATTGCTACTTCATTTCACAACTGCAACTCAAAGGCGAGTTCATAACGAAACGTGGATTGACTTGCACCGACCGTCAACTCTCTAAACCAGCTTCTATTACTACTACTCCTTCTCACTGTTATTACAATATGAGTTAATTTAAATATATTCTAAAACAAGTTACATGTTCCGTCAAACTAAACCGCAATTTTTTCTTCTACTGTTTCTTCTACTTTTACTCGTTTATCATACATACTCGTTGCGATAAGTGCTACTACAAGCATTACCATGATTGCAATAAACAATACTTCAATATTATATAAGTCAACAATCGCTCCGCCGACAACAGGTCCAAACATTTTTCCAACAGTCGCCGCACTATTTACAACGCCTTGATAGAAACCAATCTTATCATTTGGCGCAAGGATATTTGCAATTGTTGGAACAGCTGGCCATACAAATAATTCACCAATTGTTAATGTCACCATCGCGACAAGGAACATCGTGAATTGCTGCGCTTGACTAAGTACGATAAATGACACTGCAAAAATACCGATTCCGATCATAATTTGTTGTTTTAAAGAACGCTTCATCGCACGAATCATCATACTTACAAGCGGCTGTGCACAAACGATCATTGCCCCGTTTATCGTCCATAATAAACTATAATGACGAAGGCTAATATTTAGCTCCTGCATATGCGTCGCAATTGCACCTTGCCACTGTACATATGTAACCCAACATAAAGCATATGCTACACATACGATAAGAAGCGCCTTGAATCCTGGTGTAAGTGACCAACCTTTTTTCGCTTTGACCGCTGTTTGTATACTTTGTTCGTTTTTGTCCTCCATACCACGGAATCCGATAAAGGCAATTAAAAAGAAGATAAAGTATAAAATAAAGTTCGCTAAGAAAATATAATCAAAACGATACGAAGCAACTAAACCACCGCACGCCGTTCCAACAGCGATTCCAACATTTTGTCCAACATACATCGCATTAAATGCTCTTCGTCCTCCCTCTGGCCAAACAGTGCCAACCATTGCGTACATCGATGGAAAGACCATTCCAGACCCGAATCCAATTAACGCTAGCCAAACAACATACAACGGCCAACCATGGAAAAACACAAGACCTAAAATCGACACAAGTGTAATAACAATTCCTACTAAAATTGATTTATATCCGCCCCATTTATCAAATAACACACCACCGAGCAAATTACCGATTACACCAGTTAACGAGTTAATCATCAACACCATTCCGGCCACAGATAGAGACTTCCCTAAATGATCGTGTAAATAAATTGTATTAAAAGGCCATAAAAAAGAAGCACCCGTGACATTAATGATCATCCCAGCTACTAATAGCCATACTTTCCTTGGCATAGTTTCCCCTCCTATTCTGTTTTTTCGTTCTATCCATAATAGTAAAATTGTAGTCGTTTTTAAATAGGAAGGCAACTGATTAATAGTTGGTGAAATTCAGACAATGAGATGTAGACTATATAAACACAAATTAAAAAATCGATATAAAAACCCTCTTTTTTAGGCAGGCAAGAGCATCTGGTCACGCATAGAAACCGTCAGGGCCTTTTCCTGCGACATGCAAGGTCTAAAAGTAGCGATCATGGTGTATTCTGCACGGCAGTGACTTATAAAGAAAAGCGGAGCCGACTGTTTAGGCCTGTTGGCTAAGGTTCTTTCACGCAGAAGGTGTTTTTTACCTTCTCGTGTGGAAGGTTCTTAGACATGAGGGCCTAGGAGGCAGAGCTAGACAAAGATGTCGAAAAAATTAAAATATATATAAAACCCACATCTACATAAAGAGGTGGGTTTTCGTTCACGCTTTACAGCATTGGGAGAATACACTGAAATTTCATCCCCTTATAAATCACGTGATTTAAATGTACGAATCGCTATAAAAATAGCTGCTAGCACATATAAAACAACATAAACAATCATCATATTACTCGGCGCTGAAACACTCCCGAACACTCCTTGTGAGGCTATTGATAAAGGATTGTCTCCTGAATCAAATAAATAGATTGTCATTTTACGATACATTGTATCAATTGGGAATAAAAGGCTTGCGATTATGCCCATGTTTACAAGTGCTGTTTTTTGTGCCAATGTACCGATTTGTTCAACAAATCCGCCAATAAATCCAGTTCCGTACAAAATAATTAACACAATGCCAGCATTTAATGTTGCCATACGCGTGCTTAGTAATATCGCGATGCTAATTAAAATAACGGGCTGGATCAAGAAGAGAGCCAATGCTTTTATAATCTGCGTCGCCGTGAAATCTAAATGAAACGCGCTCCCTCCCATTGTTTGATGAATAAGCACGATACTTATAAATAGAAAGGCTGCGTACGCAATCAGTAACAAGCATAAGCCGATCCATTTTCCCATTAAAAAGGAAAAGCGTGAGATTGGCCTCGTTAACCACGTATCAATTTGATGGCTTTCAATTTCATTGGCAATACTGCCAACACTACTTAAAATAGCTAACAACGCCGTAATAAACGAAGAAAAGTACAACCCCACTCCAAGAAGCTGTGTAGAAAAGAAACTCTTACCCATAAAGTCTTGAGCTGCCGAAATACCGCTAGATTCTCCTGGAAGAATTTCACTAACGGCATAATGAATGGCCACCCCATAAAATATTAAAAAGACAAATGTCATACATAACGTAATAGTAAAAATACGCTTTAACAGAATTTCTTTAAATGATAACTTGGCGATTGTCCACATGCTGCGTCCCCTCTCTCTTATTTACCCAGTACATAAACACATCTTCCAAATGCGGGTGAACCGGATTTAACTGATACACTGGAATATGTAGTGCTACAAATGCTTCTAACAATCTAGGAATGTCATCTTCTTGTTGTAGCGTAATAATCCAACGCTTACGATTTTGCTGTTCTTCTATCTTCCGTACATTTTTAACAAACGAAGGCAGTTGTTTAAAGAACAATTCGCTCTTTTCACCAAGTGTTACTTCAATTTCCGTTTGAATCATCATCAACGAGCGCCAATCTCCTTGGACAATTAACTCTCCCTTATTAATAATCGCCACGTGATCACATACATGTTCAATTTCATTTAATAGATGGCTGTTTAAAAATACTGTCTTCCCTTGGTCCCGAAGCTCTTCCATTAAATGACGCACTTCTTTCCGCCCGATTGGATCAAGCGCAGATGTTGGCTCATCTAAAAAAATCAATTCCGGATCAGAAAGCAGGGCACACGCAAGTCCGATACGTTGCTGCATTCCTTTTGAATAACCGCGAATTTTTTCTTTTTCCCTACCCTTTAAGCCAACTTTTTCAATAACCTCACTCATTTTTGCTTTCCGCTCACGAGAAGGAAGATCGCATAGTTTTGCATGTGTTTCAAGTAACTGCCATCCGGTCAGCCAATCAGGATAGCGAAACAGCTCAGGTAAATAGCCAATACGCCGTTTTGATTCTATTGTCCCAATCGGCTGTCCTAACATTTGCGCTGTTCCCGAATCCGCATGGATCAATCCAAGCATCGTTCGCACAAACGTACTTTTCCCTGCACCGTTAGGACCTATAAATCCGAATACAGTACCGCGCGGCACATCTAATGAAATGTTGTGGATACCGCCTTTTCCGTTATATTGTTTTGTTAAGTTCTTCGTTTGAATAATCCAGTCTTGTTTCATGTTTTACCCCCGCTCTATACAGGAACAGAGCCGCCCCATTTCGCGGAGCCGCTCTTGTTCAATCATTATTTTAATTCATTTGCAAGTTTAATAAGATCGTTTGCATTCAATTCTTTCTCTTGCTCTTTATGTTGCTCGACCATGTGCATTTTCCCATCTTTCTCCCAAATAAGTACATTTTCATATTCAGCGCTATATAAGACGGCCTTTACTCCTTGAACCTTTGTCTCCGATACTTTTGCACCTTTTGCTACATAGGGAATCGGCAATGTATGTGTCCAATCTTGAATACCTGCAAGTTGTGTTTTCACATTCCCTGGAATAATCGGAAGCTCTAAAACTGTTTTTTGTAATTTCGTAACATTTACACCTTCTGGAACAGAAATTTTTGGTGCATCAATTACATTATAGGAAAAAGCGCCTGATGTTCGATTGCCCTCAACTTCTATTTGAGTACGTACTGATTCCGGAACTGTGATTGAAAACTGCTTACCATTCAAAGCACTTTCAAACTCAGTATTGCTTTGTAGTTGTTTCAATAATTTATTAGCTTTTTCTGTATCGAGCTCAAATTGCATAATAAATGACGAATTCACATCCACATTCGTTACCCGATACCCATTTGGCACTTTTGGAACTGCATACCCAGCTTCTCTTGCTTGCTGTTCCGACTGAAAATGAGCATCTTTTTTGCTTCCATTATCTTTGATTCCTATTTTACCAATTCCTTTAATGGACTTCTCTCCTTCTTCCATATTAGAGATCCATCCTTCAATTTCACGTAAGTCCGAATCGGTAAGTTGAACGAACTGCACATCCTTTACTCGAAAAATCGATAACAAGTTATTTGCTCCTGCCCGTACTTCTGGAACTGTTAAAGACACACATACAACTGCTGCCGCTGCTGCTGCAGTAATCCAACGTTTAGATGATTTCTTCATATTATGCCATCTTCCCTTCTTTTTACTTTCTTCACTGTTTGTTTCTTCCGTTTTATGATTTTGTATATTTTGTTCAAAGGTTTTCCAAGCTTGTTCAACATCGATATCAATCTCTTCACTAACGTTTGTGAATTCATCATCCAATACAACTTCTACCCATTGATTAAGCTTACTTACTTCTTCTAACGCCTTTTGACATGCTTTACAATGGTCAAGATGTTGAATATATTGCTTTCTTTCATCGCGGTTTAATTCTCCATCTAAATACGCCTGAATAAATCCAATATCTTGGCATTTCATTTGTCACTCCTCCTTCATCCCTCTATACATCTTCCGAAATTTCGCTTTCGCTCGTGCTAGCAATGTTCCAACCGAGGAAACTTCCATATGAGTAGCCTTCGCGATTTCTTTATATTGAAATCCCGAAAACTTCATTAATAAGAGGGTACGTTCACGCTCATCCATTTCTTTTAATGTACTTTGTACACGAGTAATTTCTTCTTTTTGAATACATTTCTCTTCCGATGACGGACTACTCATTGATTGTTTATAATTTGCTTCTTTTTCAATTCTTGCTTGATGCCTTTTTTCAGATCGCAAATAGTTATATGCTGCATAAATAGATGCTTTTGCCAGCCATGCCGATACACTTTCAATCTCTTTCCATTCTGTATGATATAATTGCAAAAATACTTCCTGCGCTAAATCTTCAGCAATCGCTTGCTCTCGCACAATTCGCATAATTTGTCTCACAACGTGAGCATAATATTGTTTAAATACATCTTGAAACTGTATATTAGAAACTGAATCTTGTTCATATATATTTAACAATGAAGCTTTCACCTCCACTCGTTTCTTCCTCCTTATTAGCCACTTTCACTATAAAGAAACCACAAATTTGCTATTTGTGACAAAAAATAAAAAATATTTTCTTGTAATGGTTCATTCTTATTATAACCGTGTATTGAAACCGATTTTAATTCCTTGTTCTCTAAGAAATTTTGTTCAGAAGCATAAATCTTATATATATAAAAGGAGCTGCCTCAAAAGACCGCTTTTAGTGGTCTTTTGGGGCAGCTCCTTTCTATATTGGAATCGATCTCTAAAACATACATTCCATCCCACATGATTTCCTGTTATAACTTGCATGCTGTTTTGTAATTACATCAATAGAACTATTTATGATTAATCTTTATATTTTAATTTCCCACAGGAGATTCATCCTATTTCTGATTTTGACCGCTCTTTAGAACTCCATTTAAATATTTTATCTAATACAGCATATATCCTATTGGATTCCTTCGCTAGTAAAGGTCCTATAGATGCCAATATCAAAACATATAAAGCTGAAAATGGTTTAATTGTAGCCATTAAGCCACCTGCCATTCCGATATTCGCTAAAATAATAGAAAATTCTCCTCTTGATACAATTGTTAATCCAATATTCACAGAAGCCTTATGGGATAACCCCGCTTTACGTCCAGCAATCATTCCAGCTACAAAGTTTCCGCAGATTGTTAATAGAACTGCTCCTAGTGTTAACCATACAGCCCCACCAAGTGAAAACGGATCTATACTTAAACCGAAACTGAAAAAGAAGATAGCTCCAAAGAAATCACGGAAAGGAACAACAAGATGTTCAATTCGATCACTATGTTCTGTTTCAGAAAAAACGAGTCCTAATAGAAGAGCTCCAATCGCTTCCGCAACATGAATCGTTTCTGAAATACCAGCTATAAAGAATAAAGCTGCAAATACTACGATAATAAATATTTCATTTGAACTAATATCTAATAACTTATTTAAAATAGGGGTAGCTTTTCTTGCCACTATAAAGAATAGCAGCATATATCCTAACGCGATACCTATAGAAGTAATTGCACCTAAAAATGATGCATGATCTCCGAGAACCAGTCCAGAAACTACTGATAGATATACAGCAAGAAAAATATCTTCAAACATAATAATCCCTAAGATTAGTTCTGTTTCATTATTACCGGTTCTTCTTAAAT
This sequence comes from Bacillus sp. 166amftsu, assembly GCF_900107445.1. Classification (NCBI taxonomy): domain Bacteria; kingdom Bacillati; phylum Bacillota; class Bacilli; order Caryophanales; family Bacillaceae; genus Bacillus; species Bacillus sp. 166amftsu. The sequence continues at coordinate 1,110,245 of NZ_FNQA01000001.1, forward strand.
CCACTATTACTTTTGCCACAATAGCACTAGAAGAAATTGTAATAATCCCTGCTATAATTAATATTTCTAATAAAGGAAAACCAGCAAGATACCCATATAATAACCCTAAAGTAAAATTAATGAGGATATATATTGTTCCACCAGTAACAATAGAGCGACCGGATTTAATTAGTTTTTTCATGGAAAACTCTAAACCCAGGTAAAAAAGAAGGAAGAGGACACCGATTCTCCCAAGAAAAGAAATAACTTCTGCACTTTCTATAAATCTGAAATCGATAACACCAATTACAGGAGCATGAGGCCCCACTAACATTCCGAGGATGATAAGGAAGGGAATAATGGAAAATTTAAATCTCCCAGCAAGTATTGCACCAATTGCAACTAAAACTAAGGCTGTTCCAACTTCTAAAATCAAAGTATTCATCGACTATCAATCCCCCCCATTTGAAAGTAATTCCTTAATAAATCTTTTAATCTCTAGCCTTTCTCCAGATAGAACTAGCATATCACCTGCGTCAATTACAGAATCTGGTCCTGGATTAAATAACTTCTTCATATTCTTTTTCATGATTGCAATCACAGTTACATTGTATTTTTTTCTTATTCCGAGATCGCCAATTGTTTGACCGATTGCTGAAGCACTATTTTCAACTTTAAACCACTCAATTGCTAATCCCTCAAACACCATTTCAATTGTTTCTAAGGCTTGTGGTTTATATACCATCCCCCCTAATATGGCAGCGATTTGTCTTGCTTCCGAGTCACGAAGAGAGATACTTGAAATACTTTCATCATGACTAGAATCAAAATGGTACATTTCTCTGCGTCCATCATCATGAATAACAATCACCATTTTTTCGTTATTTTTAGTAATTACTTCAAATTTATAACCGATACCCGGAAGCTCACTTTCTCTAATATTCATTATATTTCCTCCTTGGTATGTTTAATTTGCAATACTGTTTGTTTTATAAATCTACATCAATTTTTGTTTTAAACTTTTCTTCTTTCGAGATCCCAAGATATTTTAACGTTTCAGATGGAGTAGCATGATGAAAGTGTTTTTGAAGAAGTGCAATTGCTACTCCTCGTTTATATGCATGGTAACCAAATGTTTTTCGCATAGAGTTTGTTCCAATCTTTCCAGGAATGCCAATTTCTTCAGCTGCCCGATGAATAATGCGATACGCTTGTTGACGCGTAATCGGATTTTTCGTTTTATTGGATTGAAATATATATTGCTCCTTCTCTACTTGAGAGGATTGAAAATAATCTAAAAGAGCATCTTTTACTTTTGAATTCAAATAAATATCTTGATTATATTTTTCATCTTTTCCAGGAAGCAAGTAAAAATCTTTAATTGTTCCACCTTCATCTAAAACATCTTCAACTTTTATAATTAATAATTCAGTAATTTTAAGGCCTGTATTAATCCCTAAAACAAATAATAAATAATCACGTTTTGAGTGTTCCTCTAAATACTTCTTCATCGCTTGAATTTGCTTAATATCCTTTAATGCTTCTACACATTCCATACATGTATTCTCCTCATCATATGATACATACTCACTGTTTTCATTTCTCTTATTCTGTATCATTTTATCTTATCATATCTGAAGATTTCCATGTATGTTGCCTGTTATCATTAAAGTTATTTATGCACTACACAACTGGGGCAATAGATTTTAATATCCCTAAAAACTCAGGATATTTATGGTTGGGGAATTTAACGTTATAAAAATAGGTTGAAATAACAAAAAACACAAGAGATAAAAGAGAAAATACTATAACATCTTTTGATTTCAAAATGGTACCAACTAGACGAAATAACGATTCATTTTGTGTATTCAAAATTGTTTCCTCCTATCTTCTAAAGATGGGCTTCGTAATACGTTGTTTCATAATTTTTATCCCTTATTTATGTTTTACTAAACAATGCTTGTTCATCTCTCCTTTCTTTATCTTCATGTTACTTAATTATAGTTTAAACTATAATTAAGTAACCTTGCAAGTTTTTTTCTGTTTTTTCTTATTAATAGTTTTTTTGAAATTAGCTCCTTAATACTTATAAAAAACAGTCGCCTTAAACGTTTTAATCAAAAAATACCGAGCACCCTCTGCTCGGTATTTTCTAAATCTTAGTCTGCTTTCGGAAGAACTATTCCTTTATACAATTGAACTGTAATGAAGTAATAAATTGCGTAAATGACTACGAAAATAACAATTGGAAGCCAAATACGGAAATACGGATCAAGTAAAATAAATCCGAAAATGTTCATTCCAACCAATACGTGAGCGATACCTACAATCGCTGGGAATAAGAATACTAAGAATAACTCTTTATAGATAGACTTCGTTAATAATTCACGGCGAACACCGATTTTACGAAGCATTTGATAACGTGTAATATCTTTTGATGCACCAGAAAGAATTTTAAACATTAAACAACTTGCCATCATTGCTAAGAAAGCAATTCCGAGGAAGAAGCCCATAAATACTGTTCCACTTGCCATACCGTGAAACCCAGTATACATCACATATTTAGTTTGTAAATTATCTGCTTTTATATTTTTATATTTATCTAGTTGCAACTCGTCAAGTTTTTTCCATTCTTTTGTATATGCTACAAAATCATCTGTTTTTCCAATACATACAATACCTTCTTTACCTTTTATACCATCGTACATTTTTTGATCGACAATTTTAATTGCTTGATCAGGGAATAAATAAAATGGCTGAAGCGTTCTAAAAGTTTCCTCCCATTCTTCTGGAAGTTTTTTTGTATTCGCATCTTTTTCGTTCATATTTCTTGAAATAGCACCTACGGGAAGCTCTTCAGAAACCTTCTTAAATTTATCAAAACTTTCTTTACCTACACCATCGCGTACCAATGGGCGATTTTTCTCTAAATCTTCTTTTAAGTAGTAAACATATTTATCATCTGTTTTGTAACGATATTCACTTTTTTCTTTAAATGGAATACCATCTAAAATTTTCTTTTCTTTTGCTGTTGGGTTATGAACCACTGAATCATATATTTCAACACCATCAACGGTCTTCATAACATTATTTTTAAAAGCCATACCGCCAGAAATTGCTCCTGCACCAAGTGCAATTAACATCGCAACTGTTGCAAGTACCTTTGTTAAACTATTAATACGGAAGTTTAATTGCGCAAACGTAAATGCGTTAAGACCCTTTTCACTACGCTTCTTATTGCTCTTTAGCTTTTTAATAATAAATGGTAGGGCAGATCCAAATAACATGTAAGTGCCTGCTGTTGTTGTAATTAACGCAATAATAATTCCCATTTCTCTTAACTTCTCCATATAAACCATGGAAGCATAACCAATGCCTAATAAAACAATTGCTAAAAATGCTACTACACCCGTCAATTTTCCTTTCACCGCAACACGCTCTGTTTGTGCATCTGCATGTACAAGTTGTAAGACTGAAATACGTGATAGCTTAATACTGTTCATAATTGCAGATAACACAAATAGTGCAAAGAAGAAAATGCAAGTAACAGTCATTGATGGGACATAAAATGCTTGATAACCACCTGCAGTAAACTCAAGCTGCTTCATAAGTAGCTGCCCAATTCCTTGTGCAAGACCTACTCCTACTGTAATCCCAATTACTAGAGATGCTACTCCAATAATGATTGTTTCCATAAACATAAGTAGTGTAATCTTATGCTTTTTTGCTCCTAGCATCATATACATACCGAACTCTTTTTGACGAAGTGATAGTAAGAAAGAGTTCGCGTATAAAATGTAGAAAAACGTGATAATTGCTAGTAAGAATGAACCAGCTTGGAATACAAATCCAATCGACCTAATAATAGAATTTGATTCAAGAAACGCCTTATTCAGTGCTAACGTTTGAAACATATAAAAAATTGAAATAGACATAACAAGACCAACAAGTAAGACGATATAGTCTTTCAGCTTACTTTTTAGTCCTGACATAGAAAGCTTAAATAACATGCCTGAACCTCCTTTCTTATGCTTTTTGTGTACCTAAGTCTGCAAGTACATCTAAAATTTCTTTATAGAACGCTTCACGCGTACCACCGCGATGAATTTCTTTGTATAGCTCTCCATCTTGAATGAATAAAATACGCTGACAGTAACTTGCACTATATGGATCGTGAGTAACCATCATAATAGAAACGCCTTGTTCTTCGTTTAAATTTGTCATCGCATCTAGAAGACTTGTTGCGTTTTTAGAATCAAGTGCTCCTGTTGGTTCATCTCCTAAAATGATTGCTGGTTCATGCACAAGTGCACGCGCTGCTGCTGAGCGTTGTTTTTGTCCACCAGATACTTCAGACGGGTACTTTTGAAGTATTGCTGAAATTCCTAGCATTTCCGCTACCTTCTCTACTTTTGGTCCAATTTTACGTGAGGGAACACCTTGAAGTGATAACGGTAAAGCGATGTTTTCATAGATTGATAAGTTCTCTAATAAATTAAAGTCTTGGAAAATAAATCCTAATTTTTGAGAACGGAAATCAGATAGTTCACCTTGCTTCATCTTTGTAATATCCGTACCTGCAATTTCAACAACACCGCCTGTTGCTTTATCTAATGTTGAAATTACATTTAGTAACGTTGTTTTCCCCGAACCAGATGGCCCCATGATGCCAACAAATTCACCTTCTTGAATTGAGAATGATACACCTTTTAATGCGTGTGATTGACTCTCACCTTTTTTACCGTACACTTTTTGAACACTTTTAACGTCTACAACTGGTTTGTTCATATATATCCTCCTACGCTTGTTTTTCCATTTCCTATTTTGCGCCTTTTGGAAGATATCTGCCATTGCTTAACATTACATTCACCTTACACTTTTGTAATATAATTGAACTCCCCCCACCTACCGTTAAGCGCTTGAGGTAGGGGTCTTCTCGCTAAATATGATAAAAAAGTTGAGTTTGTATAAACTCAACTTTTCATAGCACTAACCCTTTAAAACAAACTCATTTCCTTCATTATCTTTAAAAATAGAGAACGTTCCCCACGCCATTTCATTCGGCTCTTGCGTAAACTCTACCCCGTTCTTCTTCATTGTTTCATACGTTTCTGTAATATTTTCTGTTACAAATACGATCGATGCTTTTAATTCATTTGCATTTGGCATCATTGATTTTGGATAAATAACTAAGTGAGAACGTGTTCCTTTTGGTCCTACTTCAATCCAGCTTGCATTTGGTCCCATTGGGTCATTACGGTATACTTCAAATCCAGCCTGTTCCGTCCAAAATTCAAGTGCCTTTTCTTAATCCTCTACGTAAACTGCTACTGTACCGATATGTGCAATCATTATTCATTCCTCCGTTACTATTCTTACTTGAAACTTAATTATAATGTAGGTGCTCAAAATTACAAAAAATAAAACCAGGTCATACTGCGACCTGGCTTACTCTGATTGTTTCGATTTTTGCGGTTGTCCCTTTTTACGATTCCGCTGTTTTGCTTGTACTACTGGATCAAGTTCATTTGAAAATTCTGCGTTATGCCCATTTTGTGTTTTTTGCTCTGGGTTGTTTTGATCTGAGCGCTTTGCCACTTTCATTCACTCCTTATTAGTGTGGTGTAATAATCATTTGATGCTGCAATTGACGAACCGCCATACGTGCACGGTTTAACTGTTCACGCTGTTCATCATTTGCGTGTTGCTGCATTACTTGTAAATCGTTATAAGCCTGTTCCAATTTTAACTGCGCATCAGAATACTCCATTGTGTTGTAATGCTCTTGTCTACTTCCAATATCTAATTGTTCTTTTGCATATTCGATCGCTTGCTCTGCTTGCGTAATATATTCTTCAAGTGATTGACGCTCTGCCATTACATTTTTCCTCCTTGCCGTTAATTCCCCCTTAGTGTGTCCCTTCCATATTGACCTTATGAGTATGTTATAATGGATTTTGTTTCATTTTAGGTTTTAGGAGGGATATGTAATGAAGGCTCAAAACCCTTTTCCATATACAAATGACAATAAACGTTACCATACGTGGAATTATCACTTACGAAAAGAGTTCGGCGAAAAAATCTTTAAAGTTTCATTAGACGCTGGATTTGATTGTCCAAACCGTGATGGCACAGTTGCATACGGCGGATGCACATTTTGCAGCGCTGCCGGTTCTGGTGACTTTGCTGGTGATCGCCGCGATGATGTTATAACGCAGTATCATGAAATGAAAGAAAAAATGCATTCAAAATGGAAGGATGGAAAGTGTATCGCTTATTTCCAAGCATACACAAACACACACGCTCCATTAGAAGTGTTAAAAGAAAAATTCGAACCACTTTTAGCAGAAAAAGACGTTGTTGGTCTTTCCATTGCTACTCGCCCTGACTGCTTACCTGACGATGTTGTGGAATATTTAGCTGATTTAAATAAACGGACATATCTTTGGGTCGAACTTGGACTACAAACTGTTCACGAGCGCACAGCAAATCTTATTAACCGTGCCCATGACTATCCGTCATATGTGGAAGGTGTAAACAAGCTTCGTAAACACGGCATTAGAGTATGCTCTCATATTATTAACGGTCTCCCACTTGAAGACTACGACATGATGATGGAAACGGCGCGTGAAGTAGCCAAACTTGATGTGCAAGGAATTAAAATTCATTTGCTCCATTTATTAAAAGGAACGCCAATGGTGAAGCAATATGAAAAAGGACAATTAGAATTTCTTTCTCTCGAGAATTATGTAAGTCTCGTTGTCGATCAACTTGAGATTATTCCAGCAAATATGATTGTGCATCGTATCACAGGTGACGGTCCACCTGACTTAATGATTGGTCCAATGTGGAGCTTAAACAAATGGGAGGTATTAAATTCCATAGATGCAGAATTTGTACGCCGCGGAAGCTGGCAAGGGAAATATGCAAACGAGGTGAAACCAGTATGAAATTAGAACGTGTCTTGCCGTTTGCACGCACTCTTTTGCAAACAGCTGTTAAAGAAGGCGATTATGCTGTAGATGCAACACTTGGAAACGGTCATGATACTTGCTTTCTAGCGGAAATCATTGGAGAGAGCGGGAGAGTATTTGGATTTGATATTCAGCAGGAAGCAATTGAAAACTCGACTGCTCGTCTAAAAGAAAAAGGCCTAGAAGAACGAACTGTTCTTATTCATGACAGCCACGACACTTTGTTATCCGTATTACCAGAAGAAGCAAGAGGGAAAGTGACTGGAGCCATTTTTAACTTAGGTTACCTTCCTGGCGGTGACAAACATATCGTTACAAAACCAAATTCAACGATAGCTGCCATCGAACAATTATTAGACATCATGGCACCAGAAGGAATCATCGTTCTTGTCATTTATCACGGACATCCTGAAGGACAAATAGAACGTGATGCTGTACTGAAATTCGCTGAAGAACTGGATCAAACACAAGCCCACGTGCTTCGTTACGGATTCATTAACCAACAAAATAATCCGCCATTTATCGTGGCGATTGAAAAGCGATAAGCCGTGCATACACTGCACGGCTTTTTTATTGTCCTATCGACAAACATTACCATATAATGGATGTGTAAATCTTACAAAGAAGGAAGGTAAATATTTTGTTGATAGAATTGAAAGGGCTAACAAAGAGATATGGAAAACAGCTAATCTTAGAAGACATTCACTTATCTATTCCAAAAGGACAAGCAGCTGCCATTATTGGTGGGAATGGTACTGGAAAAAGTACACTCCTCAAAATAGTTACTGGATTTATTACTCCTACAACTGGAACAATCAAGAAACAACCCGACATGAAAATCGGATATGTACCTGAACATTTTCCAGAGGATATTCGTTTTACACTGGAAGACTATTTGTATCACCTTGGTCGTATTCACGGGTTATCTCAAGAGCATTTACAAAATAAAATCCCACCCCTACTAGAGCTTTTTCATTTAGAGCACGTCAATCATTCCATTGTAAAGAATTTTTCAAAAGGAATGAAGCACAAGGCTGGTATTATCCAAGCACTCCTTAGCAACGTAGATCTTTTAATTTTAGATGAGCCACTTTCAGGTCTTGATCTAAAATCACAACAAGAACTCGAGCAAATATTGCTTACATTAAAACAACAAGGTCTTACTGTTCTCTTCACCTGCCATGAGAAACAGCTATTAGAAAATTTTGCTGACCGAATTGTGACACTGGCTAATCGTACGATTGCAGAGGATAGACTTTTAACATCTGATGCAATCCCGAAAGAGCATATCTACATAGAAGCAACTGTACCGTATACATTTTCTATTACAAAGTTACAAAAACAATCTGGCTGCATACATGTCGCATCTAACCAGAGCCTCATTCAATTACAAATTGAAAAGGCTTATACAAATGACATACTTCACTATTTATTACATAACAATGCGTCCGTTACATTGCTACAACCTAAATTCCAAAACCGAAAGAAGGATCTTTATGATTGCACTCATTCGCTACAATTTTCTTGATTATACAAAGTCGTACAAGTATGTTCCACCAATCGCGATGTACATCATAAGTTTGCTCTTTGTCTATGCCTATACGCCAAATCCGATTGTTACAACATATTTAGAAACCGCACTTATGCTCTACCTACTTTCAGCTTGGATCACCATCACACTGTTTCATACGGAAGACCCTGTTCAAGAACAAATTACTCTTTCTCATACCAAAAGCATACAGGCCTTATACCTTAGTAAATATGTAACAGTACTTCTCATTTGTAGTGTTCTATCCCTTATATCTGTTATATACCCAATTGCCTTTCATATGTTTAACGAAAAAATGACAGTATCATTATTTATAACTGGTTTCCTTGTCCACTTTTCTTTATCTATACTGGGTACTTCTATCACAACTTTATTTACACGAAATATCATACAAAAAGCAAGTACAGCTTGGCTTAGCCTTTCATTTGTATTACTGATTACAATCGCATCCATTCGTCTCAAAAAAGACATGCCAGAATTATTATGGTTCTTCCCTCCTATTAATCATTTTATGATGCTTGGTCAACATGAACATCCTTTACCTGTCCGTGTGCTTTGGCTTACTGCATGGGCACTTGCATATTCAGTTGTATTAATAGGATTATTTCTTTCTCTTGTACGAAAAAGAAGGAACATGTAGATGAAAACAAGAATTTCTAAATTTAGATTATGAAATTAGGGAGAGATACAACAATGATTGGAATACTAGCAGGAATGGGACCAAAATCAACAGGGCCATTCGTTGATACAGTAGTTGAACAATGCCAAAAGATATACGGCGCAAAGTACGATATGGACTTCCCACATATGATGATTTATTCTTGTCCAACACCTTTTTATATGGATAGGCCTATTAATCATAAGGATATGAAACAGGCTATTGTACATGGTGCACAAAAACTGGAAAGTACAGGTGTGGATTTTATCGCCATGCCATGTAATACAGCTCATCTGTATTTTGATCAATTACAAAATTCTATTTCAGTTCCCATTTTAAATATGGTTGATGAAACAATAAAAGAAATACCCGATCACGTAAAAAAAGTAGCTCTTTTAGCTACTGATGCGACTGTTCAATCTGGCATATATCAAGATGGAATTTCAAAACGCGGTATGGACTACATACATAAAGACAACTGGCAAAGAGATGCCACTCAAATTATATCGAAAATAAAATCTGGAAACATAAGTGAAGCAAGCGAATTATGGCGTACACTTTGCACAGAATTGGGTGAATCCGTAGATGCCGTTATTATCGCTTGTACAGATTTGAATGTTATATGGGGTACAGAACTACATAACCTTTGTTTTGTGGATTCATCTACTTGTCTGGCTAAAGCCGTTGTAAACAAATATGTATCCTATCAAAAAAGATAGAAGGAAGATTTCATGAAAACAAAAAATATTCCTTTTGAAATGGGCTATACAATGTTATGAAAAACTCCAACATACCCGAGGGATTTTTATTAATAAACTCCGCCTCGCTTATGGTTATCATTGGGAAACAGACTTCAAAAGGCGAATGCGATTTTTTTGCGAATTCTTTCCGATATTGCAGCAAAACAACCGGTTCCTTGTATAGGAACCGGTTAATTATTTACTATTCAACCGACAGAAATATTTTTATACTTCCATCTTTAGAATAAAATTCAAAATCAGTTTTATATGCTCTTTTGATATCACTGTTCCAAATATCCACCCAAGCGTTAAAAACACCTTTGGGATCATTATGATCTACTTCTACAACATGGTAGTTACCAGCGGGAATGATGACATTACTTTCCTCAACAAGTTTCTCTTCCGTGCCAATATATAAATCATAATCACCTGTAAAATCACTTTCATAGTTCGTATAAACACCATATACATCACCTTTTAAATCTAAACGAAGAAATTCTTCCCATAGATTAAGTATGGCATCTGTATTTTGATTATTTGTTCTTACCCTTTTTCCATAAATATGTTTTTCAGTAATCGCTGTATTCATAGATCATTCCCCCCACTAGTTAATATGGAAAGTATAGCATTCATAATATGACAACAGTCTGTCAGCTTTTATAAATATATTCAATTTCACCTCTATATTTATTTTTAAGCCATAAAGGTTCTAGTATCTTTACATGCCTCCCAAACATCAAGAAAAATGGCAATATATTTTTATTGCTATCATATTGAAAAGTTACTTTTAACTCTCCATCTTCAAGAAACTCTATTTCATCATCAGTAAAGAAATCGTATAATTTTCCAAGTTCACTTTTTGAGAATAATAATACAATCCTCTCTACTTTAGCTGCCTTATTCGTTACATATTCATTTTTCTCAGTATAGGCCGCTCTAGTATTGTCATGTATAATTTCCATACTTCTTATTCTAGTCAATTTAAATAATCTCAAAGCTTTTCTAGACTCACAAAAAGCTTCTAAATACCAACTACCGTTCATAAAATTTAGTTTTAAAGGCTGAATCATTCGACTAGATATATTTGCTGTTTGTGACACATAAGAAATATGGATTTTATTTCCCTCATCAATTATAGACAGTATTTTTTTGACCTTTCGTTTTGTCTCTTCTTCTATCGTTTCTCTATGTAATGTAGATGATGATATTGTGATATTGGAATGATATTCCTCTTTATTTTCTTTCAATAACTCTAATTTTTTTTGTAGCATTGATAATTGATTGTTATCAAATAGTTCATTTTTTAAGGTTAAGCCTTCTAGTAAAAATTTCTTTTCCTCTTCACTAAATGTAAATTTATCTAGTTGATAGTTATCAATTAACGTAAAACCACCATTCTTTCCTAAATAAGAAATAATAGGAATACCAATTGCCGATAAAGCATCTATATCTCGATAAATCGTTCTTTTGCTGACTTCAAATGTATTAGCCAACTCTTCAGCAGGAACGATATCTTTTTTCAACAAATAAATAAGTATCGAAAACATCCTCTCTGTTTTCATAGCATGCTTGACCTCCTCGAGGGATATGTAAAAGATTAGGGAATCGAACTTTTCATTTTATAGAATATGTTTTTCCTAAGTAAATCACAACTTTTAAATATACATAGTAAAGAAGACCACTCCTAAAAAGAGTGGTCTTTTCATCACTGTGCCATTTTCTTTCGGTACATCTTCCCGTTCCAATAGAAGAATCGTGAAGTGAACCCCCCGTATTTCACAATGCGCCTTGCCATTTGCTGCATATTCTTTTGCTCTGATACCTTTTGGTCAGATAAATACATTCCAAGAAGACCGCGACTAATAAGACGATGAAACTTCGCATGTGGTAAGTCACCGATATTTCTTTCCGCTTCTTCCACAAAATGCTTCATTCGCTCTAATATCACTTGTTCATTTTCATAATAACTACAGAAATTTAAGTCTCCACCGATACGATCTTCTTCTTGATCGATGAAATAATCAAGTAAAATATGAAGACCTTGTACATAAGGGAAATAACCTTGCTTAATCTTTGCAATATCCTCATCAAGTAATTCATCATGAAACGCATACGCAACAAGACAAAAGATTCCAAGAGTAGATCCTGCACATGCGGAAAATTCAAACCAGCTCATCGGTGGTACATTTTCCTTATGAGCTTCAAACCATGTTCGCAAGCGCGGTTCTCTCTCTTCTAGTTTCACATGCTTATGAATTTGTAAATCACAATAGTAACAAGCAAGCTCGTGAAGGATTGGCGCTATCCTGTCATAGTGTTTTGTTTTTAGCAAAACATCTTGGCATGTTGCAACAAGCTCATCTAAATAACCACCATCATCTTGATCATCACGATAACGATAGTAATTACTTCCTTCACTCTCTGGTGTTAATGCAGCCAGCATTGATTCATGAAGTGCAGCAAAATCATTTGGATCAAGCGATGTACTACGATCACATAAGTTATCTAAGTAATCACTAATTGTCTGATACGCTACAATAAAACGAATACAGTCCTCACGGTGTTCATTTGCAAGCAGTGCTAAAATACCACCACCTTCACAATGAAACGTTTTATGTTCAATACTTGCAATAGCCTGATTATGAAGCTCATCATTCGGAATATGGTAGGCACGCTCTTTCCACATCGCTAGCTCATGGTGTACAACCGGAAACACATCACGGTATACTTTCGCCATGAGCGTTATGGGATTACTCGGTACGTTCACTTCTTCCTTCATCTCCTCTATTAAATGTCCAAATCATTATTTATTTGTTTCTATTATGTTATTTACATGTATTTCAGTAAATGCTTTGATATAGCTTAAAATTTCATCTCGCTCATATTCATTTAATAGCTCATGGTAACAATTTGACCATTCTTTATACGTCTTATCATTAACCTTTAAGTTATCAAACCATTTACGGACACGTGTTTTATCTACAAGTTTATCCTCACACGCCTGCATTAGCAAGAGCGGAACATCTGGAAACTCATCAATTTTTTCATGAGCAATCTCAATTGATTTTATCAATTCACTATACCAACGAACTGACACCTTGCGCAAGAACAACGAATCATTCTCCATCGCATCGCGAATTTCTTTATTCCTAGTTGACATTTCTACTGTAAGATTTGTGGGGAATTGGAGTTTCGGTGTGAGAATATTTAACAACTTTGAAGCAGCTCGAAGCGGAGCAGAAGGTGCAGCTAAAACACCTAGACATGGCGAGCTTAATATAATTCCATCTATGTCTTCTCTCTTCGTTTCTTCCATCATACGAATGACAATAAGTCCACCCATACTATGACCAAATAAAAAAATAGGAAGCCGATATTTCCTTGCTTCTTTCACCCATAATTTTACTTCCTCTATGTATTCATCAAATGAGTCGATATGTCCTCTATTTCTTGAAGTTGTTCCATGAGCCGGAAGATCTCCCATAACAACATGATACCCAAAATGAGTCCACATTTCTGCTAGTGCCTCATAACGTCCGTGATATTCCATCGCCCCGTGCACAATCACGATTACCGCTTTGGCTGTTTCTGCTTCATAATTCCACATACGAAACTCCTCCATTTCACTCTTTTCTGTAATTTGATACACTAAAACTAGTTTCTAGGAAAGGAAGGCTTTACATGATATATCCTTATAAAGATAAAAATCCGAAAATTGCGAGTAGTGCTTTTATCGCTGACTACGTTACGATTACAGGTGATGTTACAATCGGCGAAGAATCAAGCATTTGGTTTAATACTGTTATTCGCGGTGATGTTTCGCCAACAATCATTGGAAATAGAGTAAATGTACAAGATCAATGTACGCTTCATCAAAGTCCACAGTATCCCCTTATTTTAGAAGACGATGTTACAGTTGGACATCAAGTGATTTTACATAGCTGCACTTTAAAAAAAGATGCTTTAATCGGGATGGGATCAATTATTTTAGATGGTGCTGAAATTGGCGAAGGTGCATTCATCGGTGCCGGTAGCTTAGTTTCACAAGGAAAGAAGATCCCTCCTCATACACTAGCTTTCGGTCGTCCTGCAAAGGTTATTCGCGAACTAACAGATGAAGATCGAAAAGATATGGATCGCATTCGCAAACAGTATGTTGAAAAAGGGCAATATTATAAGTCACTTCAAAAATAGTTCTGCTTGCTGCCATTAAGGTGGCAGCTTTTTTTCATTAAAACTCTAACGTTCTCTTTACAAAATCTTATTATTCCCTCAATAAATTCTTATTAAAATAAAAGATATCATCTCAATACATATATAAATGAGGGGAGAGAGGTTTCATGAAAGCTAAATCCGTCAACTCCTTATACAAAATAGAATGTTACATTTTCAAAGGAATTAACCGTTACTTTGATCAAAAAACATTAAATATCTTTTTCCGCACGATTACACATATCGGTGGTGCAACCTTTTCTATCTCGCTCACGTTATGCCTTCTTATCTTTTCAAAAGGACTTCTGCACACTGCCGCAATTGCAGCAGCTCTTTCATTAACAATGAGCCATATTCCTGTGCAAATATTAAAAAGATGGTACCCACGTAAACGACCTTACTTAACGATTCAAGATGCAAAATACCCATTGCATCCACTACAAGATCATTCATTTCCATCCGGTCATACAACAGCTATTTTTTCAGTAGCTGTTCCCTTTATTTGTTATGATCCAACCTTAATGTTTTTTTTACTTCCAGTAGCAATGATTGTGGGAATCTCCCGCATCTATCTTGGACTTCATTATCCATCTGATGTATTTGTAGGTATGTGCCTTGGCACATGTTCTGGCATTATCTCTTTTTATCAATTCATTCCACTTGTTATGTAAAGGGGAGATTAGATGAGAGTCGCCATATTTACTGATACATTCACACCGCAAGTAAATGGTGTAGCAAAAACTTTAGATCGTTTAACTCGTTATTTTCAAAAACAAAATATTGCCTATTCTGTATTCGCACCACAACATACAGCAGAAGATAATTTTGTCGCCAATGTGAATAAGATGAGAAGCATCCCGCTGAAAATACTATATCCAGAATGCCGCTTTGCATTTCCAACCCCGCGTATTAGACGGGAACTTCTTGCATTTAATCCTGATATCATTCATGTTGCTACTCCTTTTAACATGGGGCTTTGCGGCATGTATTATGCGAAAAAACTAGGTATTCCTCTTGTCGGTTCTTATCACACTGACTTTGACGCTTATTTACAATATTATAAAATTGAATTTTTCTCCAATATGTTATGGAATTATTTGAAATGGTTCCACAGTCATATGCAAAAAAACTTTGTCCCTTCTTCTGAAACATTGCAGCAATTAACTCAAAAGAAATTTCGAAATTTATATATATGGGGACGAGGAGTAGATTGTTCTCTCTTCCATCCTGCTTACAATAAAGACGTATTCCGAAAAAAATATAATATTACTGCTTCATACATTCTTTCATACGTCGGACGCATTGCCCCTGAAAAAGATATTGATACCCTTCGTAGGCTTATTCATACAACAATAAAAGAACGAAAAGATGCGATTCATTGGCTTATTGCTGGAAATGGTCCTCTTGCTAAAGATTTACGTGAAACTACACCAACCAATAACGTAACCTTTACTGGATATTTGGAAAGAGAAAACCTAGCAGAAGCTTATGCCTGCTCTGACCTTATGATATTTCCATCAGCTACAGAAACATTTGGTAATGTCGTGCTTGAATCTCTCGCATGTGGTACACCAGTGATTGGTGCAAATTCTGGCGGAGTAAAAAATATTATTGCAGATGGAAAAACAGGTTTTCTTTGCGAGCCCAAAAATACGAACTCATTTTTATCATCCATTTATCAATTGTTAAATAGCGAAGAAGCGCGTAAACAAATGAGTATAGCGGCTCGATCCTATGCCACCACACAAAGTTGGAATGAAATTTTTCACAGCTTATACATGCAATATGAAGAGGTGCTTCAGCAAAATAATGCCGAACTACTTGCTTAAATAGGAAAGTTCCATTCATAAAGGAAAAAGGTATGACTTCTATAACGTCATACCTTTTTGGTCTTGTTCTCCTTGAGTACCCAGACATATTCCTCTTTCGTATTTACATTCACAAACAATTCCTTAACCGCGTTCCATTCTTCTTCCATCACATACTTTACGTTACACTGTGATAAAAGTTGTCCCATACTTCGCTTTTCTTCCTCTAATAGCGTATAAATTTTCTCTTTCATACTCTGATGATATGCCGCTAATAACGGCTGTTTTCTGCCATCAATCACTGGAACAATTGCCTCATAGCCTTCACTGATTTGTTTTACTAATGCGGTAATCCACTCATTTGAAAGGTTCGGCGTATCACAAGGCAAAATGATATACCATTCTGCTTCAATATGCTCCATTCCCGATACAATCCCTGCAAGCGGTCCATCTCCTTTATAGGAAGGAATATCTTCTATAACAGGAACATCTACTAAAGTAACAATTTTCTCTTTTATATCAGGATGACTAATTACAACTACATCTTGCACAGTAGTCTGTATCACCTGAACGATGTGTTCAATAAAAGTATGTCCTTGCCAAATCGCCAACGCTTTCGGCTCCCCAAAACGTCTCGACCTACCACCTGCTAATACAATTCCGGCGAGTTTTTTCATTGTCGATGTAGCTCAAATGTAATGTGCCCAAGCTCTGGCAAAATCAATTTGTTCATCGCAAGGCGAACAGCCCCGCTAGAACCTGGCATTGAAAAGACAACTTTTCTTCCGATTGTTCCGCCAATTGCTCTACTTAACATTGCAGCGCTTCCGATATCTTCTAAATAACTAATCATCCGAAACAATTCACCAAATCCAACAATTTCTTTATCTAATAATGCCGAAACTGCCTCAATCGTAACATCACGCTTTGTAATGCCTGTTCCTCCATTTGTTAACACCACATCAACATCTTCTTGATGATATCCACTTAATACAGCCTGTCTAATACTTTCTTTATCATCTTTTACAATTTCATAAGCAGTTACCATATGTCCTGCTTCCATTAATAATTCTTTTAATAGCTTACCACTCTTATCTGTTTCTTCTGTGCGTGTATCAGAAACTGTGATAATTTTACAGCGTACTTTTTTAGGCGCTTGCTTTTTATGTTCTATTACGCTCATTTTTATTCGCTCCTTCTTATGAACTACTCATAATTTTATCATACCTGATAGAAGTTCTCTCAAATGTGCAGTACATCACATTTACATAATTATCTAGTGAACGGCTAAAACATTATGATACAATATTGGTATATATAACCATAAAAAAGAGGTCCTATGATTCTAACCGCACATACTTAACAAGTACAGCGATTCCCCTCTTACTCGCTATTTATTTCATTGCATTTAAATTCGTGCGAAACGATCTGATAAATACTAAATAATTTTTCATAATTAGGAGGCTCGTTCATGGAACTTTATAAGAAACTCACAACGGTATTTATCCTTCTATTTATCGCTTCCATCAGTGCTGGAATGGCATTAAAGGACGCTGTCCCATACTCAGCAATCGGCGGATGGGGATTTGCGACACTCTTTTTACTATGCAGTGCATTTTGCGCCGGAAAAGCACGTCAAAAGAAAGGTTGATGACCATTGTTTCGCAAAAAACCTACACTTTGCAGATCATGCGACAAAGAAATTCAAACATATGAAAAAGCTTGGGTTCATATGCCTTTTCCTCCAAGCGGAATGACGAATATGAAAAAATATATTGAACTTGATGGAGAAGTATATTGCAGTTCGTGTGCTGGAGTATGTAAGAGCCAAAATAATACAGTAAAGTAAAGGAGGTTTTTCACTTGTTCGAAACAAATCGGATTCGTTTACGAAAGTTTTCAGAAAGTGATATTCCAACCTATTACCATTGGCGAAATGATATAGAAGTTATGAGCGCTACCAGTCTCAATCTTGATACGTATTCATTTCAGGAAGTAGAGCAATTTTGCAGGCAAATCATTCACTCCCCTACTTCTAAAAATTATATCATTGAACAAAAAAAGAGTAGCCTCCCCATTGGCATCACATCTTTAATTAACATCGATACACATAATCGAAATGCAGAATGTATTATCGATATCGGAAGGAAAGATTATTGGGGGCAGGGATACGGAAAAGAAGCATTAACTTTATTATTGGATTACGCCTTTTTAGAATTAAACTTACACCGTATATCCTTACGTGTTTTTTCATTTAATGACAGAGCGATTCACCTTTATAAAAAGCTCGGTTTTCAGCATGAAGGTACGTGTAAGGAGGCTGTATTCCGAAATGGTAAATGGCATGATATTGAAACGTTTGCCTTGCTACAGTCTAATTACAAATAAAAAAAAGCCTTGCGCTCCGCGCAAAGCTTTTCATTCTTATATTATAGACTAGCTTGCTCTTTTAAAGTTGCTGCTTTGTCTGTACGTTCCCATGAAAGATCTACATCAGTACGTCCGAAGTGGCCGTAAGCTGCTGTTTGTTTGTAAATTGGGCGACGTAAGTCTAGCATTTTGATGATACCAGCTGGGCGAAGATCGAAGTTGTTACGAACTAGTTCTACTAGTACTTCTTCAGATACTTTACCAGTGCCAAATGTATCAACTGAAATTGATACTGGTTGTGCTACACCAATTGCGTATGCAAGTTGTACTTCTGCTTTTTCAGCAAGACCAGCTGCAACGATGTTTTTCGCAACATAACGAGCTGCGTATGCTGCAGAACGGTCAACTTTTGTTGCATCTTTACCAGAGAATGCACCGCCGCCATGACGAGCGTATCCACCGTAAGTATCAACGATAATTTTACGTCCTGTTAAACCAGCATCCCCTTGTGGTCCACCGATTACGAAACGACCAGTTGGGTTAATGAAGAATTTCGTTTCTTCATCCATTAATTCTGCTGGTACTACAGCTTTGATTACGTGCTCTTTTAAGTCGCGATCGATTTGTTCCCATGTAGCTTCCGGGTGATGCTGTGTAGAAATTACAATTGTATCGATGCGTACTGGTTTACCATTTTCATCATACTCAACTGTAACTTGCGTTTTACCGTCTGGACGTAAATATTCTAATGTTTCATCTTTACGAACTTCCGTTAAACGACGAGCTAATTTGTGAGCAAGCGAGATTGGAAGTGGCATTAATTCTTTTGTTTCATTACATGCAAAACCAAACATTAAACCTTGGTCCCCTGCACCAATTGCCTCAATCTCAGCGTCAGTCATTTGACCTTCACGCGCTTCTAACGCTTGGTCAACACCCATAGCGATGTCAGCAGACTGCTCATCAATAGATGTTAAAACTGCACAAGTTTCTGCATCGAATCCATACTTTGCACGAGTGTAACCGATACCTTGAATTGTTTCACGAACGATTTTTGGAATATCTACATAAGTAGAAGTTGTAATCTCCCCCGCTACCAATACTAAACCAGTTGTTACTGTTGTTTCACAAGCTACACGTGCGTTTGCGTCTTTTGCTAAGATCGCGTCTAAAATTGAATCAGAAATTTGGTCACAAATTTTATCTGGATGTCCTTCAGTTACAGACTCAGATGTGAACAGATGACGTTGTTTTGTCATGTGGTAAACCTCCCTACAGTAATTGTATATATTGTACGGAACTCATCCTTAATTTGCCACAAACTGCGACATTCATATATTCTCCCAAACAAGTAAAAGAAAAACCTTTCCCACTTAACATAGAGGAAAGGTTTAATTTGCTACTTGCATACTGCTTTTTGCCCTTCGCTCTTATCGTTCGAGACCGTTCGCCTCGCACAGGTTTTAGCACCTATTCACTTGTATTTACCGTTACAAGTGAGGTTGCCGGGCTTCATCGGGCCTGTCCCTCCGCCAGCTCGGGATAAGAGAGTATCCGTCCCAACCTATACTAAAGAAATGATATTCATTTGTCAATTAATATTCACATATTCCCACAAGTTTTTCGGATTATTTGTCGAACGAAATATAAATAGGAAAATAATACATTCACACAAACAAAAATAAATAAATAGTATACATTATTTATATGATTGTGTTATACTCTTGTTGGGGATTACGAGAAAAATTTCATTAAAATGAAAAGGATGGTATATAAATATGAGTACTGTGAATGTCCAAATTGGATTACACGAATTACTGAACGGAAGCAATGCACAGGTTCAACTAAGCGTTCCACAATTAGTAGAAAAAGTTCTAATGAGAAATGAAGGGAAATTGACTTCTACTGGCGCTGTATCTGCTTCTACAGGAAAATATACAGGACGTTCTCCTAAAGATAAATTTATTGTGAAAGAAGCATCGGTTGCAGATAAGATCGCTTGGGGATCTGTAAATCAACCGATTTCTGAAGAACATTTTAATAAATTATATACAAAAGTATTAGAATACTTAAAAGAAAAAGAAGAATTATTCGTATTTAAAGGATTCGCTGGCGCTGATCGTAACTATCGCCTTCCATTACAAGTTGTTAATGAATATGCATGGCACAATTTATTCGTACATCAATTATTTATTCGTCCAACTGAAGACGAATTAGCAAATCATGAAGCTGAGTTCACAATTGTTTCTGCACCAAGCTTTAAAGCAGATCCAGAGATTGACGGCACAAACTCTGAAGCATTCATTATGGTTTCGTTTGAAAAACGCATCGTATTAATCGGTGGTACTGAATACGCTGGAGAGATGAAAAAATCAATCTTCTCTATTATGAACTTCTTACTTCCGGAACAAGATATTTTATCTATGCATTGTTCTGCAAACGTAGGTGAAGAAGGTGATGTTGCTCTATTCTTCGGTTTATCTGGAACAGGTAAAACAACATTATCTGCTGACCCACACCGTAAATTAATTGGTGATGATGAGCACGGTTGGTCTGATAACGGCGTATTCAATATTGAAGGCGGTTGCTACGCAAAATGTATTAACCTTTCTCATGAAAAAGAGCCACAAATTTTTGATGCAATTACATTTGGATCAGTGCTTGAGAACGTTGTAATTGATAATCAAACACGTATTGCAGATTATAATGATACTACATTAACAGAAAATACACGTGCTGCATACCCAATTGATGCGATTGATAATATCGTAGTACCAAGTGTTGCAGGACATCCAAATACAATTATTTTCTTAACTGCTGATGCATCTGGAGTATTGCCTCCAATCAGTAAGTTAAATAAAGAGCAAGCTATGTACCATTTCTTAAGCGGTTACACTAGTAAACTAGCTGGAACTGAGCGCGGTGTAACATCTCCGCAAGCAACGTTCTCAACTTGCTTCGGTTCTCCATTCTTGCCACTTGATGCATCTCGCTATGCTGAAATGCTTGGTGAAAAGATCGAGAAACATGATGCGAAAGTATTCTTAGTAAACACTGGCTGGACTGGTGGCGAATACGGCGTTGGAAAACGTATGAACTTAGGTTACACTCGTGCAATGGTACAATCAGCATTAAACGGCGAGCTTGATAACGCTGAAACAGCGAAACATGACATCTTCGGTCTTGAAGTGCCACTTCATGTACCAGGTGTACCTGATGAAGTATTAATGCCTGAACAAACATGGGCTGATAAAGCAGCTTACAAAGCAAAAGCAATCGAGCTTGCAGATAAGTTCAAAGAAAACTTCAAAAAGTTCGAGAACGTTTCCGAAAGCATTATCAAATTAGGCGGTCCAATCGCTTAATTTAACCTTTACTGTTTGAATACCCCTTTACTCATATGAATAAGTATAGTGTAGCCTAAAAAGTTCGCGTACTCACCGACAAAACCCATGCGACTTTATAGGTTACACATACTTACAATAAAAAAGAAGCTTACGCTAAAACGTAAGCTTCTTTCTATATATCTTGATTTTCTAACATATAAATCGTTGCTTGGCAAACAAATACAGATTCTCGACTCATTTTCTCCATTTGTTTTCACATGACATAGGGTAAAAAAATTCTCTGACCACTTCTATTCACCATCGAATCCTCTCTCTTACCTAAAAAAGAAAAGGTTCTGTATTTACCTATTTCTTCGCATCTTTCATGCTGTAATAGCCTAAATTAATAACGATCAAGAAATAACCACCCATAATCCCAACAGCAAATGCCCACATAACCATATGATGTTCAATTTCATACATAATAATTGCGCCGAGTATCGCTGCTGCAAAACGATTAACCATACCAAGTGTCGGTGCTTTACTCTTTTTTACAATACTATCTCCAAGCTTTTCAATACGTCTTCCTAAAATCCAAACGCAATACATACTAACGAGTAAACCAATCCCTACACCTAAAAAGTGTGCAGAAAAAGGTGTCATCGCCCAACCTAATAGCATTGCACCTAGCAAATAATACATTTGGATTTTAAATGACCTTAATGACATACTAATCATGCAGTTCTCCTTTATCATCTTATTTACATATCATCAGACTTTATCTGTTACATTCGAAAATAAACAACATAAACACTACACTTATGTTGTTAAAATATTTTTTGGAAATAATATTATACAAGATTTTTAGTTTGGAAGCAGGCGCAACTTGTGACTTTTTTTCAAACATTTCTCATAGATTTACAAAAAAGTGATATCAATCTACAAAAATATGGATATGATGTAGATATATCCACTTTCATTTTCCAACATATAAACCAAGGCCTTGGAAACAAAAAGAGATCTCCGCTCGTTTTCTCCTTCTGTTCTCACATGGCATGCGGCAAAAAAAGTTCTTACCACTTCTCCGCTCGACCAAATCCTCTCTCCCACCTATAAAGAAAGGTTTTATGTCAGTTTTTCAATTTATATGTATGTAATGAGTACACAAATAAAGGGGGCGTCTAATGATTTATTTTTTAATGGCTCTCATTCACCTCATTATCCCTGCACTTATAGGACTCTCATTATATTGGTACACAAAAGAACATAGTATCTTCTATGCTGTCCTCGGTGTTCTTCTCTCCGGAATTATTCTTATTGCACTATTCCGCATACCTTTTCTCAACTTTATCCCACTTATAATTTCAATTTTATTCCTTATGTTTTTACCAAAAATAAAAAAATAGGAAAGCAGATCATGACTGATCTGTTTTCCTATTTTGATATATATTCTGATGCGATATGCTGTGCATCAAGTTTTTCAGACTTTACCAACCATAAGCCGAGAAAGATAATACAACCACCAATCATCTGTTGGAACGAAATATGCTCTTTCGCCCATACCGCCGCAAATACAACCGCAACAAGTGGTGTAATGTACATATATACCATCGTATGTGAAGCACCAATTTTTTGAACCCCGACATACCAAATGACTAAACCAAATACCGTTACAAAGAAAATAGAATATAGTAGTGCAAACCATGACATCCCTTGTTCAATTTGGAATGGCAGCAAAAAAACATGTGGGCCGCTCAGTATAACAAGCGGAATTGCTCCAACAACTGCTGACCATGTAGTCACACGAAGTGCCGAATATTTTTTTATAAGTGGTCCAGCTAAAACTGGATATAGCCCCCAGCATATCGATGTAATGAGTCCAATTCCATTTCCATAAAAAGACCCAGCAAGTGAATGTCCTACTAATAAAACAAGGGAGGCACCGATGCAAGCTATAATAGAGCCAACTAATTTTCGCGAAGAAAACTTCTCTTGTCTAAGAAAAATTGCAAACACCGTTGTAAAAATAGGTGAAATAGAAATAAGTAAAGAAGCATTCGTAGCGGATGTATACTTTATAGTTTCCATAAATAATGTTTGATACAGCACGATTCCCACAACACTAACTACAATGAGCCTTGGTATATCCCTTAATTCCATGTACAATGACTTTTCAATATAAAATGTAAGTACTACTAATAGCGGTGCTGCTGCAATCATCCGGAGCGCAGTAAACTCAATTGCTGTAAGTTCTACAAGTCCGTATTTTCCAATTGTATAATTGATACCCCAAATCATAACCACACTTAAAAGTAATAATTCAATCCCCCATCTTCTCATATGTATCCCCTCCGCACAGAGAATTATACAGAAAATTCAATTACATGTACATTTCATTACATGAAAAATTACATAAGAAAAAGGAGCATGCAATTTGCCCCTTTTTAATAAATTATACTCGAATATGCAGTTTCATAGTTGGATTATAAAATTGGCTCGGACTTTTCAGTTGAAAATGCCCGCCTGATTCATGTAAATCAACAATAAGCTTATCATCCATAAACACAAGCTTTGTTCGATCTGCAATGAATTGTAATTTATTTGATTCAATATCGACATCACGTTCATCTTTTTCTGATACAGCCACTAAGTCGATAATCCCGCTCATCACGCAGCCGCACCCTTCATTATCATAAAATAATTTTATAAACTTTGTTTCACTTGGAATCGTATCCATAATCTTTTTATATGCTGCATCTGTTACAGTCACGTTCATTTCTCTTTCCTCCTACTTCTATACATAATTCTTATATTGTACCATTCTTTTTGTGAATTCTATCCACTTGTTATATACAGAAAATTACAACTACTATACAATGAATGTGATAAAGGAGGAGAGATTATGCCAGCCTTAAAAGAAGTACAACATGCACTAGATTCTTTATTTCAAATCAAAAAATACGGAAAAGACAGTGCCTTTAGTCGATTTATTCCAGCTGTATACGATCCAATCGAATTTCCTTGGCGACAATTTTTTGAAGCAGACTTTGTAAATACCTTTAACGGTCTTATGATAAAAGGTGCTGAAACTGTAAACACAATCTTTTTAGCTGTCTTTCCAACAGATGATGTTCTTGAAAAATTCATCTCACAATCCAAGCCAGGTGATTTACTTTTTATGCATCACCCTCTTGTGATGGAATGTGGTGATCCACTCGGAAAATCTGGACGAGGATTTGTACCTATTCCAATGCACGATTTACAAACTATCAAAGAAAAAGAACTCTCTATTTATACATGCCACGTTCCAATGGATCATCATCAAACATATGGAACAAGCATTGCGATTGCTAAAGCTCTAGAGGCCAATATAGTAGATGGATTTGCTTATGATGGAAAAGATATACCCTGTGGACTCATTTGCGAAATACATGAAACAACAACAAGCAACCTCGAACAACGTCTAAAAGAACTCTTCCACGTTCCGTACATAGACTTTGAAGGTAAACACCATGAATCTATCACAAAAATTGCGATTATCGCTGGTTGCGGTGATAAAGTAGATCTTCTCAAAGAAGCAGAAGAAAAAGGCGCCGAGGCGTATATTACAGGGGAAATTCATTGTCATATCGATAATGAATACGGCAAATACAAATATTCATTAATTATGGATTATGTGAAAGAAACAAATATGTCGCTTATCGGCGTATCGCATTCAGCTTCTGAATACTTAATAAAGAAAACTTTGATGCGTGATTGGTTTATAGAAAACTTTAATGTGGATATTGTTTTACTCCCGCAGAAGAAATGGTGGTATTAAATGAGAGGTCGAATACTTTCTTTCGCACTCCTCGTTCTTGCTTGTTTTCTATTAAGCTCATGTAAAGGTACTCCTAAGGACGAATTAAAGAAAACGGTATGGAATCAATTATCTGAGCATGCGAAAGAAGAAATAAGCACTGGCTGGAAGCATGCTACAGTTACGACAGAAACGTTGCAAGCTGGAATATCTTCTGTCAAAGATTCCTCTTATATTGGAAAAGAGGTCTATCGTGTTTCGTTTCCATCTGATCGTTCTTACAAACTTGGAAATGTAGATGCGTTTGTTGATATGAAAACGAAGAAAATCATTGGATTCGGTCTGCGAGATTAATTATAAAAAGGTACCACTAAGAATCCTTTTTTCTTCATGCTTGGCGGTTTCTAAAAAAATAATCACTTCCTTTTTCTATCAGATTTTGCTGAAAGAGTACCCCTACTTCAAACGAAGTTAAGTGGGGGAGTATTCATGTAAACATCTACCTATCAATAGGCTATATTAGCCTAAGCTATAATATGAAATATTGCATATCATTCCTTCATATCTTTATATGATATAATCCTAAGGCAATCTGTTAGTAATCCTTCTTCATGCAAATCGCTAACTTGAAAAGTTAAGGGCTACTAGAACCCAAATAATATGTAAAACTTATGACATCAAAAAAGAGAAAATTCGTTTATTGAACGGATTTTCTCTTTTTATTTTATTGCGAAATTGGAAGCACAATCTCAACCGTAGTTCCAACTCCCACTTCACTCTCAAACTGTAACTTGCCCTGATGTTCTTCAATAATCTTATATGTAACCATTAATCCTAAACCAGTTCCTTCATCTTTCGTTGTATAAAAAGCTTCGCTCAGTTTAGGAATTTTATCTTTCGGTATGCCGCATCCCTCATCCTTGATTCGAATTACCATTGCATCTTTTAATGTAACTTCAATGATAATTATTCCACCATCTTGCATGGATTCAATCGCATTTTTTATTACATTTAAAAACACCTGTTTTAAACGTTTTTCATTACATATTATACTTGGCAATTCACCTTTATAAATGGTATGTATTTTAATTCCTCGTTCCGAAGCAGGCTGTCCCATAATTCTTACCACGTATGAAAGAATATCCTTTATATCATGATTCTTGTATTCCATCGGCCTAGAATTCCCAAGCTCCACAAGTTCGGTGGCAATTGTATCGATTCTTTCAATTTCTTGCTCCATAATATCACAATATACTTTATCATCAGGATACTTTTCGTGTTGCCCTCTAATAAAACTTTTCAAAAGCATTAATGGATTACGCATTTTAAAACCGATAACTGTTGCCATCCTGCCAATTACAGCCATCTTCTCCGACTGTTGCAATTCCTTATGTGTCATTTCAATTGTGCGTATATAAGCTTGGAATCTCAATAAAATAACCCATCCTATAATCGAAAACAAGCTACAAAGGACGATAGGAACGAGAACAATAAAAGAATGTACAACCACTCCCATTAAGGCATACTTTACTATTGTTCCTCCTGCTACTAACCAAAAATAGCGCTTGTTCAAAAAGAATGGTGCAAAAAGAAAGAAAAATCCTTCCACTATATTTCCTGCATCAAAATCTAAATCTGTTCCATAGTAAATGATAAAATTATGAATAAAATCTAATGTATTATATCCTATGAAAATAATATATTTCACAGTATATGGATTCTTTCGCCTCATCACATATATTCCTACAAGCACCAATATAGTCGTAAGAATATACAACCATACCCCTAAACCTTGTTCTACAATTGGGGCCTCATTTACGCCTTCTAGCTTCGGCATAATATAATAAGATGCAACATCATAAATAAAAAAAGTAGCAATGAATAAACTTAAAAACAGCCTTAACGTTCGAACCTGTTCCCTTGTTAATCTATCAATACTGTCCATGTAGTAACTCCTCTATTCACAATACACATACTTCACAAATCTTTCCTTCTATATAAATCTATTTTGATTTTTCAACATATAAGTCTCTGCTATAAAGAACAGAAGATGGCCTGTACTCGTTTTCTCTCCTTGGAAAGATTATATGTCGATTTTCCAACTTATTCTTATATAGGTAAAATAATGTCTACTTTCGTTCCTACATTTCTTTTACTCGTAATATGTATTTCCCCATTATGTTCTTCAATAATTTTGCAAGCAACAGTAAGCCCTAAACCTATGCCATCTTTTTTTGTTGTATAGAAGGCCTCTGTTATACGATTTAAATCTTCCTCCTCTATGCCACACCCATTATCTACAATACTTACTATTACATCATCCTTGTTTCGCTTCTTTATATCTATCCAAAGTGTTCCCCCATGTCCCATCGCTTCAATCGCATTCTTTATTATATATAGAAATACTCCTTTTAATTTACGATTATCACACTCTATTTTTATTTGATCAGGTGCAACATCATAAGTGAGATACAGCTGTTTTTTGTTTATTTCTGCACTCATTTCTTTCATCGCTTTTGATACAATTTCTTCTATTAAATGACTACTATATGTAGAAGGCTTACAAGTTGCCATCGCCATCAGTTCACTTATCATATTATTTATGTGTTCAATCTCATCAATCATATGTTCATACACCTTATCATCCGCATATTTCTCTTTCTGCAATTGTGTAAATCCTTTTAATGAGGAAAGTGGATTTTTAATTTCATGTCCAACAGACGCTGCCATTTTCCCAATAACCGCGAGCTTTTCGGACTCTCGTTTTTCTATCATCACACTGTTTACAGTAGAAAGGTACTGCAAAAATCGATTCAATAGGAGATATGCTACAAATAATAAGAGACTATACATAACCAACTGCATAAATGCTGTTTTTTTCCCCAGGATCAAAAGCGCACTATATTTACCCATAATGACTAAAAATAACCACTTCAAGTACCGTTTACTCATAAAAATTGGCACAAATAAAATAAAAACAAATTCAAGTATATTCCCACCATCAAATGCTACTTTATTGTGAGTTGCATACCAGTACAAATTGAAAATCTCCGAAAGTATATAAGCTAATAAATATATATACTTAATACGATATGACTGTTCCTTGTTTACTAGATACATACTGTATGCTATTAAGCAAGCTCCATACAAAAGCGTTGGAACTTGAACCTTTAATCTTATTAGTAGTTCAGAATCTCCTAGCATAACAGAATAAGCTGTTTCATATATACCCCATACAATATTCAATACCCATAAAAAGAGTCGAGCATTTTTCTTTTCTTCTTGAAATGAGATAAAGTTTTCTTTCACTTTAACACTTCCCCAAATCCCATATACTTTCACTATATTATTATCAATATTTATTATAATAAATGATAGTAGTGTTTGACCAAAATAATATCGAATAATGCAGAAAATTTTAACCTAATTCACGAATTTGATAATTCACATAATTTTCAATAATATGTACTTAAAAACGTTATTATGTGTTATATACTGAACTTGTCAGGTTAACTGTAAAGAGAACTCCCCGGTTCTTTGTGTTTGAGCTATTTTGTCTGATTACCCCGTTATGAAATATAAGTCAAAAGAGAACTTGTAGCATCTCTACAAGTTCTCTTTTGTTTTCAATCAATCTATTGCATCACACTTTGAAGTTATGTCAAAATGTGATGCAAATCAAATTATTGATTCACCGCTTTTGCTACAAGCGCAGCATATGCTTCTGCACCTGCTTTCGTTAAATGTACACCATCTGGTTCAAAATATGCCTTATTTCCAGCACTTGCTGTATACCAATCGACTAACGTCACATTTTTATACTCAGATGCTACCTCTTTTAATTTCTCATTCACTAATGATTCCCATGGACGTGGTACCCTCGTATTGATTAATACAATTTTACGTTCATTCCCAATCAATTGTACTAATGATACTAATTGATCCTTAGTAAACGCTCCATTTGTACCTAATCCAACGATAACATGATTTCCTAAATTCCCCTGATTTTTTAGCTGTTCGACAGCAGGAATTGCTTTAGACAACTGTCGACCAACCTTCGCATCAATTACAATATTAGGAAATGCATTTTTCAAATACGGAGCGATATCAATCATAATGGAATCACCTACAGCTGTAACTGATAGAGGATCTTTAGGCGGCGTATTAGCTTCTTGTTGTTCTTTATTTTGAGGCGGCTCCTCAGCTGATTTTTCCTGAACTGCAACTGGGTGTTTCGCCGGTTCCGCTTGTACCGACTCTACCTTATCTTTTTGAGAATTCTCCTTTGCTTTACTAGCTGTTGATAATCCAAAAACAGCTATCGAAGAAATTAATAATGCACCTACTATAGCTAACTTACCACTTAATGCTAAATTTCTTATTTTCCAGTTCTTAGATCGAATGTTCCGGAGCGCCCCTTGTCTGATTGGATTTTCAATAAACTTCCATGAAATTTGTGCCACAACTATAATAAGTACAAATTGAAGAATTGCTCTTGTAAGTGAAAACTCTCCAGCATGTACCTTCGGAGTCGTCAATGCGATAATCGGATAATGCCAAAGATATATCCCATACGATCGTACACCCATCCAGCGTAATGGTCTAAACCTTAAAAATAGAGCGATTCGGCTAGCTGGATGAGCAAGGTTCGCTACTAGCAATGCTGTAGCGATTGATAAAAGGACCATTCCTCCTTGATATAAAAACGGATCATATTGATTCGTTTTCCAAAACATAACGAGGATGACGATAAGAGCAATTCCTCCAACTACATCAAGAATAAGACGTGCCTTTGGAATAATTTTATTCGCAAGTCTACTGCTTGGCCAAATTAAAGCAAGTGCCGCTCCAATTAATAAGGAGAAAGCCCTCGTATCAGTACCGTAATAAATTCTGCTTGGATCAACTCCTGGTTCATACAGAATAGCCATCGCTAATGCAGAAGCAGCTGCCCCTAAAACAATAAATAAAATGATACGTGATTTCTGTTTTATGTAACGAAATGCCAGGCTAATAATAAATGGCCAGACTACATAGAACTGTTCTTCAACTGCTAACGACCAAAAATGATTCAACGGGGACAGTTGGTTAAAACTATCAAAGTATGATAATTTGTGATAAATATACCACCAGTTACTGAAGTATAATAAAGCTGCTAGTGAATCTCCTCGCATCTTTCCTAGCAAAGAGCTATGAAAAATTGTAATCCATGCTAAAACAACTACAAGCATGACAAACATTCCTGGAAGCAATCTTCTTGCCCTACGCAACCAGAAATTCTTCAAGTCAATTCTCTTATTTCTCTTCCATTCTATAGCGAGAATATCCGTAATTAAATAACCCGACAATACAAAGAATACAGTAACCCCTAGGAACCCCCCAGGCATCCAATTAAAATTGATATGATATAAAATAACACCTAGTATGGCTAGGCCTCTTAGACTGTCCAATCCAACCATATAGCGACTATTTTTCTGTAATGGTTTAGG
Source organism: Bacillus sp. 166amftsu (assembly GCF_900107445.1). Taxonomy (NCBI): domain Bacteria; kingdom Bacillati; phylum Bacillota; class Bacilli; order Caryophanales; family Bacillaceae; genus Bacillus; species Bacillus sp. 166amftsu. The sequence goes on from NZ_FNQA01000001.1 coordinate 1,141,149, forward strand.
CATTCACAGTCACCTCCCTATATTTATCTAAATATTCCGTCAATAACAACAGTAATATAAAGCGCTATCAATCCTCTAAAAACATATAAACCTAGTCAAAATATTACAGAACCAAATTACAAACACTCTCACTGTTTATAATTGCATGCACAGTAATTAGAATTTTAACATGTTATCTAACTACATAAAATAGTTTCATGCATAAACTTTCTTTTATAAATAAATAAAAATTCAAATATACAAATTAAAAAACCTGCATAAATCCTTTTTAGGGTGAAAGAGAGCGTCTGCTCATAGATAGAAACGGGCTTGTCTCATGCCATAAAAACAGAGGGAGAAAACGAGGGGGAATTCGCTTTTGTTTCAGAGGCCGTAACTTGTAGCTGAAAAATCAAAGTGGATATAAAAAAAGAGGTTATCCTAAAAAACTACTTTTAGGATAACCTCTTTTTTGTATTAACCGACACGCTAGACTCTACCAAATCCCCCATAGAATGCATATAACCAATATAAGTGTATAATCACCAAAATCTAATGTAGGCCCCTTCTTCACATGCATATCCAGCCACATATAAACGAGCTTTATTCTTTTATATTTATGAATATTTTTCTTTGCAAATCGATAAACAAGAACCTGCAAAATCATAAAACCCGCTACAAATATAAATAACAAAACAAAAAAATCAACCATCCTATTTCTGTACAGCTTTTTCCAATATACCGTGCCCCAAAAGCCATTCTTCAAACTTCGCACTGCCAAATTCCCAGCTTAAATCATTGGCATGTACGGAAAAAACGCGATAACCTGCATACTCATCCATATACGCATTTTCTTGCATCTTGCTTGGCGAAATCCCATAAAATGAAAAGTTGAAAAAGACATCCCACACATCTTCATGTTTTCTTTTATAAGCAATCGATTCCATATCGTACTCTTCTCCGAAATAATCAAGATGTAAATGCATGCTATCATCATATTCATACTTCATTTTATCACCCCTTATATTTGTACTTCTTTACCATCCAAAAAATTCCTTCTATGTCCACTCACATCTAGGCACTTACCTACATATTATGGCAGTAGATTCATTTCTAGGAGGTGTCATATTTTGAAAAAATTCATAGCTGTTTTTTGTATATTTGTACTTACTGTTTTTACGTTTGTAGCGTGTAATAAAAAGGATGACGCGAAGCAGCAGACAAAAAAGATTCGTATTGGTGAAGTTACACACTCTCTCTTCTATGCACCGCTATATGTTGGCATTGAAAAAGGATTTTTTAAAGAAGAAGGATTAGATATTGACCTGCAAACGACAGCTGGTGGCGATAAAACAATGACAGCCTTATTATCTGGCGGAATTGATATTGCACTTGTGGGCTCTGAAACATCCATTTATGTTCACCAGCAAGGGGCAAAAGATCCAGTTATTAACTTTGCACAGCTCACGCAAACTGATGGTACATTTTTAGTTTCACGTAAAAAGTTAGACTCTTTTAATTGGAACGATGTAAAGGGTGTTACGTTCCTTGGTCAACGTAAAGGCGGTATGCCGCAAATGGTTGGGGAATACGTTTTAAAGAAAAATGGTATTGATCCGCACAAAGATACAAATTTAATTCAAAATGTTGAGTTTGCCAATATTGCAAATGCCTTCGCGTCTGGTACAGGTGAATTTGTGCAGCTCTTTGAACCAACTGCAAGTATTTTAGAAAAAGAAGGAAAGGGCTATATCGTCGCTTCTTTCGGTACTGAATCCGGAACTGTTCCTTACACAACATTTATGGCAAAGGAAAGCTTTTTAAAGAAAGATAAAGTGGCTGCGGAGAAATTCACACGTGCATTATATAAAGCACAGCAATGGGTAGATACACATAGCCCAGAAGAAATCGCAAAAACTGTTACACCTCTTTTCAAAGATACTTCACAAGACATTACGCTGAAGGTCATTGAACGTTACAAAAAGCAACATTCCTACGCAACGAATCCATTATTAGATGCGGAAGAATGGAAGCAACTTCAAGTCATTATGAAAGAGGCTGGGGAATTACAAAAAGAGGTTCCACATGAGGCGCTCGTCAATACAAAAATTGCCGAAAGCGTTATTAAGAAGTAGGGGCGAATACGATGAGTTTCTTACAAATATCTCATGTTTCCCAATGCTTTTTTTCAAAAGAAAAGGCTCGGCTTATCCTTGAAGATATTAGCTTACACGTAGAAGAAGGAGAATTTATATCCTTTCTCGGCCCAAGTGGCTGCGGCAAAACAACACTCCTTTCTATTATTGCAGGACTACTTCAACCAATCGAAGGTTTTGTCTCTTTTGATGATAAACCAGTAATAAAATCAACAGATTCAATGGGATATATGCTTCAGCAAGATTACTTATTCCCTTGGAAAACGATTGAAGAAAATATAATGCTTGGGCTGCATATTACAAAAACATACGGAACGGAAACAAAGGAGCATACATTACAACTTTTAAAGCAAGTTGGCCTCGAAGGCGTTGAAAAGCAATATCCTTCGGAATTATCCGGTGGTATGCGTCAAAGAGCCGCACTCGTTCGTACACTTGCGACAAATCCGAAAATCCTTTTGCTTGATGAGCCCTTTTCAGCTCTTGATTATCAAACAAAATTAAAATTAGAGGAGCTCGTATTTTCTTTATTACACAAGTATAAGAAAACTTCTCTTCTCGTCACACATGATATTGAAGAAGCAATTGCAATGAGTGATCGCATTTACTTGCTTCAAGCAAACCCTGGGAAAATTGCTAAAACATTTACCGTACCAGAAAGCATTCGCTCTCTACCACCACTTGAGGCAAGGTACCATTCCGATTTTCCGGCCCTTTTTCAAGACATATGGAAGGAGCTGGAACGTCTTGGATAATATTAAACAATTACACGAACAGTTTCGAAAAAAAGAACGTCAGCGTACCTGGACTGCTGCCTTTTTACAATTACTACTGCTCGTACTCTTTCTTACATTATGGGAAATTTCTAGTAAGAAAGAATGGATTGACCCCTTACTGTTCAGCTCTCCTTCAAGTATTTGGGAGTTATTTTTAAGTAAATGGGGAGATGGCTCACTTTGGATTCACATATGGACGACACTCTTAGAAACAAGTATCGGCTTTATTCTCGGCACGGTGCTCGGAACAATTATCGCCACACTCCTTTGGTGGATACCACTTCTAGCACGTGTATTAGACCCATACCTTGTCGTGTTAAATGCGATGCCAAAAGTAGCACTTGGTCCAATTATTATCGTTATTTTCGGCCCAAATCTTTCTTCTTCAATCGCAATGGGAGTCATTATTTCCATCATCATCACCATTCTTGTTATTTACAGTGCATTTGAAGAAGTTGATTCGAATTATATAAAAGTAATGGATACGTTTGGCGCAAATAAATGGCAAACCTATCAACAAGTTATTTTACCGTCTTCCTTTCCATCTATCATTTCAACTTTAAAAGTAAACGTTGGATTATCGTGGGTTGGTGTAATTTTCGGTGAACTTCTCGTTTCCAAACAAGGTCTCGGTTATTTAATTAGCTATGGCTTCCAAGTGTTTAACTTTACACTTGTACTGCTGAGTGTGTTACTGACATGTATCCTCGCGACTCTTATGTATGTATTTGTGGAAGGACTTGAAAAATTACTTGTAGGGAAAAGAAAAAGAAGCTGATTCAAGGCAACATGCCGAGGTCAGCTTCTTTCGTTTATACTTCCTTTGAAATTTCATATAGGCCAGATAACACTTCAGTACGCATTTTTACAAGCTCAGGGAATTGATAGAAGAAAGCAATTTTTTTATACTTCATCTCTGTACCTTCCTTCACTTTCTTTGAATCTTGTAAAATGAATGCAGTAAATGTATCAGCAATGTCTTCTGCTACATTTGTTGTGCTATATTCTGAAACAAATTGATCCTGTTTATCTTTAAAAAATTGGATTTGTGCTTCTAAGTTTGTTTCAATTTCTTTTTCTTTCCATTCATTTTCAATTTGCTTCCAAAACGATTCATAAAACTTATTGATATAAGAATTCTCTTTCGTACAACCTTCTTGTAAGAAAAGATTTTCACATTTGTCTTTATACGATGAAATATCTTTATCCTCTTCAAATGCTTTTATATACTTTTTATCTACTGGAATTTGCGTATCATTTAATGTTAATACGTGAGCTGTTTCATGAATTAACGTTTTCATCACTTCATCTATATTTATGCCGGAATCAAGTGTATCTAAACTTAACACCCACTCTTTCTGATTTTCCATACTAGGAGCCACATGTGCAACAACTCCATCATATCCATCTGTCACAATATCAAATTCTTTTATACTCTCTCTATATTTAGCAGGGATCAGTGTACGATACATTTCCCATAATGTATCATGATAATCCATATCCTCATGCTGGGCGATGACTTCTTCTTTTGCTTCTTTATCATCCGCAAACACTTTATTTAAACGTTTCTTATCTAGTTTTTCAAAATAAGGGTCTATAATATCTTCATTATCAATATAGTAAGATGCTAAAAAGAAATAATTTTCATCATCATTCTTCTTTTGCTGCGCTTCCTTAATTACTTCTGCACCTTCTTCAAATTCCCCCGGTACTTCTAGCTGAGACAGATTTTCCATCTTCTTATATACTTTTTGAATCATACCATCCCCAAGCTTCGTACACTCTTCTTCTGTTTTACATATTTCTTTCTTTTCGGCAACATTCACCGATTTATTGCAACTTACCGTAAAACAAATTGCTAAGATAAAAAGGAATATCTTACCATAATATCTCTCCATATAACCCTCCATTATTCCATTCTACAAAGATATTATACAGTGAAAATTTAATCAGTAGGTGAACCTTTTCTTCCCCCTAATTTCCTCATTTCTATTTACATTTTAAATTGGGAGTATTACCGCCTGCAAATAGTGGGATAATCATTTTTTTGAAAATATGCGATAATTATTTTAAGTGGGCTTTTTACTTTAAGAAGGAGGAATGTATTATGATACGTGCTGTATTATTTGATTTAGACGGGACATTATTAGATCGACGTCAATCTTTGGAAAGTTTTATTGGCGACCAATATAGTCGTTACGCAGCGCACTTTACTGAAATAGAAAAAAATGAGTATTGTACTCGCTTTGTCCAACTTGATAATAACGGCTACACTTGGAAAGATAAAGTCTATGCCATCTTGCTCAAAGAATATAACATTACGACTCTAACAGTTGAACAACTTTTACACGACTACGTCACAGAATTCACAAACCACTGTATTCCATTTCCAAATATGCACGAATTGCTACAACAATTACAAAATCAGAATATCGCAATTGGAATTATTACGAATGGCTTTACCGAATTCCAAATGAATAACCTTCGTGCCTTGCAGCTACATACGTATACAAATACAATTCTTGTTTCAGAAGCAGAAGGCATTAAGAAACCTCATCCAGCTATTTTTGAGCGTGCTCTCAAACAATTAAACGTTCAGGCAGAAGAATGTATCTATGTTGGAGATCATCCTGAAAATGATGTCATGGGAGCTGAGAAGGCTGGGATGACTGCGGTTTGGAAGAAGGATTCATTTTGGAAGGATTTTGAACATTCTCGTACAGTTCGAGATTTGCTTGAAATACTATCTTTTGTATAAAAAAGAACTCGGCTCCTTTACTTCGTAAAACAGCCGAGTTCTTCTATATGTTTCATCGTACGCGCTAATACATCATCGCGCATAATAAAGCTAAATTTCCTATCACTTTTAATGTTATCAGGGATTTCTTTTAATAGAACAGACCCTTTTGTCTCTTCATAGTGCGTATGTTCTTCTACTGCGCTAATTGTTGCAAAATAAATGTTTTTAATGATTATTTTGTCTTTTCCAGATACTTTGTATTGTCCTAAGTAAGTTAAATCAGAAACAATCCCGCCAGTTTCTTCATGAACCTCTCGAACTGCCGCTTCTTCTGGTGTTTCCCCGAGTTCTACCTTACCGCCTGGAAATTCAAGACCGCGGCGCAAATGATGCGTTAATAACCATTGATCCCCGTACCGGCATACAACCCAAACATGCTTTGGCTCAGGAGAAAATGGGTAACGTTCAAACGATAATTGTACAGTATTGTGGTAATAATCTTTAAATTTGTACATGCCATTACTCCCCTATAGATGGTTACAAGATTTTCCTACCACAAATTGTAGCACAATTCGTATTCATATGCATAATGTTATCCAACTATAATCCATTGATTATTCCCATTTGTGCGACTAATTCCTTCGTTTCATGATTCCCTAAATCATAAATCATCTTATATGCTTTCTGCAGCTCAGCATCATACCGGTCATTATTTGAATCATGATGATATTCCACATATGGAACATGTGAACGTACAAAAGAGCCAAGATCTTCGCGATATGCCTGATCGAAGCATTCCCGTAACTCAATAATTTCCTCATCATTCGCCTGGATTTCAAAGCTATATGTATCCGCCGTTTTCACCTGCGAAATCTGTCCATTTCCTACTGATATATAGTAAGTTTTCTTATTATCCATATAACGCTCCTTCTTTCACCTTTTTAACTTCTATTGTTTTCAACAATTACAAAATTATGTAAAACGAAGTTTCGTTTAGTGATAAAATGGAGAAAAGGAGGGGTCTATTTGATTAAAATATTAATTATTGGAGTCATTATTGTACTTATCGTATTGGTTCTCTCTGTGCTGACAATCAATAAAGGTTATTCTTACAAACATTCAGTGGACAAACCAGAGGCTAATCCGTATCTAACAAATAAACAGGAGGATCAATAATATGCTTCGTATATCCCGCCTCCTCACTACTTTCATTGTCATTATCGTATCCTTATATAGCCTCTTTACACAGAATGATGCATTTCTTACACTCTCACAATTTTTCGTAGGAGCCTTAATGTTTATAATCGCAATTGAACAAATACAAAAGAAAGACCCAAGTACTAGCCTAATTTGTATGGTGGCAGGAGTTTTCGTGTGGGCTGTCCTCGCAGTAAAGTATATTATGTAACAACTATTTTCTTACGGAGGAATGAACATATGTTAAAGACCGTTCGGGTTACCTTTGCATTCATTGCATTAGCTTTATCTATCTATAGTTTTATCACAGATAACAGAGGTATTCTGCTTTATATGTTCATTGCTTTAGGCTTAGTGTCTTTCACTATGAGCATTGACGAATTACGTGAACAAAAGAAAGCAAGTGGAACATTCTATTTATTAGCCGAAACACTTACTTTATTTCTAGCTACATTCGATTTATTCTGTTAATTCGAACTTTCAAAGGAGGGACTTTAATGCTAACTGGATTACGTATTTTTCTCTTGCTTACACTTATTCTTTGTATATATTCTTTTTTTACCAATAGCCTCGCAATCACCCCTTACGTACAACTTAGTTTTAGTTGTTCATTTATCCTTATCGGCATAAATGAAATAAAAGCAGGGCGAAAATCAATGAGCATTCCGTATTTTGGGATTTCCGCTCTTATGTTCTTCGTTATGGTATCCAAATTTTTTCACTAAATAAAGCAATTTATAGAGTTAAAATAACCATCCATACTCTACTTCTCTTACTACATATCATTTACTGAATAAACTGTTTCGGCTCTTTTTTAATATGCTTATCATCCTCACGCCAATCATACGTTTCTTCCCGTGAAATATCTAAAGTTTGATCTCCAATTCTAACTCTATCTTTATCCATCCATTGAATGTATGGATCTGTATCTGGATAGTTCCAATATATATTCTTGGTGGAATCGGAACTAAGATTAACCAGCTCTCCTCTAACAGCATCTGCACTTAATGACCCAGCATTATGAAAATAAGTTTTTATAGCATGCTTTCCATCTGGGGATTGCACAGTTCGAATCCATTCCCCTTTCGGAACGCCTTGCAAACTAAAAAATTTCCAATATCCGAAGCCAATGATTATTACTAGCGCAGCAAATAATACCAATGCTACTTTTCTCTTTGTCTTTTTGATTTGCATTTTTGTATCGCTCACTCAACCATCCCCTATAATATTGAATATAATCCTCTTAAAACCATATTACACTACACACTAACCTTTAAGATAACCTCATAAAGAGAAACCCCTGTTTCAATAAGCAGAAGTTTCTTTTTTCATTTATTCATTTACTAAAAACTACTTTCCCTAATGTTTAATTTCGTTGACAAAATTACCTTTTTAGCTACATTCCGTCCTAACAATCGTTCCATTAATAAATCCACTGCCGTTTCTCCCATAAGTCCTGTATATACTTTCACTGTACTGAGCGCTGGAGAAAGATACTGGGAAATACTAATATCATTTACACCAATTATATTTACTCTTTCTGGAACAGCAATTTCATGTTCATTTAGTGCTCTTAGACATCCGATTGCCATCGCGTCATTTCCAACAAAAAAAGCCGTCGGTAACTGATCCTGCTGCTCTTCTATCGCCTGATTCATTAATAAATAACCATCGTTTACTGAAAACTGACCCGTGTATATATAGTTCTCATAAAATAATTCTTTTTCCTTCATATATGTTATAAAGGCACGTTCCCTTGAATCTTCAATTTCGGAAGTCTGATCTTTAAATGTTTCCCGTCCTCCTATGTATCCAATCTTTTGATGTTCCTTTTCTATTAAATAATCAATCACCTTCATTGTTGCCTTCTCAAAATCTACCACAACCGAATCAAAAATCTCTTCATTTGGAGAATAATCTACAAATACAATATTTTTTGTTATCATTTCAAATAAACCTATTTCTCGTTCACTAAATTTCCCTATTGCAATCATGCCTTGAATATTTTCCTTCATCAACTCTTCCATTTGGCTATGAAAAAGTTTTACAATTTTCACCCCTTGCTGTTCACATCTTTTTTCTATTCCTAAACGAATGGACATATAATATAAATCGTTAAGCTCTTCTTCCTCTGTATACCAATGGATCAAAGCAATTTTCGGTAATTCTTTTTTACGATTTGTACGCTTCTTATAAGAAAGCTCCTCTGCTGCCTCAAATATCCTCTTCTTCGTTTCATCACTGACAGAAAGTAATACATCATTATTTAACACCCGAGAAACAGTAGCTATGGATACGCCTGCCTTCTCTGCTATATCTTTAATCGTTGCCATACCTAATCCACCTACTCTTCTCAATTATTCAATCCGAAACGTATATTTCGTCGAGGAAGAGAATAATTGATTTTTATTTAAAATGTACGAAGGAAAATTCGGATGATGAATGGCATCAGGCAATCCTTGCGTTTCTAGACAAATTCCTAAATACTTTTTGGATTGTACCCCACATATTTCAAACTCACTTGGTAATTGGTTTCCTGTATACAAAACTACGCCAACCTCATCTGTTTCCACGACTAATTTGCGGCCACTTTCTTCATCCCATAATATAATTTCCTGATCGTAGTTGCTATTCAACAGAAAAGGATGATCATATCCCTTCCCTACTAATTCATTTTGATAATAGCGAGAATATACTCCCTCTTTTATTTGCCTTCCTGCTCGGAAATCGAAGGGCGTATCTATTACATCCAATATTTCACCCGTTGGTAATAATTGCTCGTTTAATTCTAGAAATTGATCACTGTCAATTTTTAAAGTATGCTGTAAGACATCCCGCTTTAAATTTCCACTTAGGTTAAAATACGTATGATTCGTTACGTTTAATATCGTCGTTTTATCCGATTGTGCTTCATAACGAATCAAAAATTCATTCGCATTATTTAATGTATAGATCACTTTTACATGTACAGTTCCTGGATATCCTTCTTCTCCGTTAGGGCTAGTATAAGTAAATTCAATTCCGATTTCCTTCTCATTTTCTATTATTTTAGCATCCCAAACGATATAACTAAATCCTTTCAAACCACCATGAAGGTGATTGTCTTGCTCGTTCTTTACTAGCGTATAGGTGTTGCCATCCAACTCAAATTGAGCCCCTTTGATTCTACCAGCTACTCTTCCTACAACTGCTCCAAAGTATGGAGAATATCTCTCGTAGTTTTCCAATTCTTCAAACCCTAAAACGATATTTTCATACTTTCCTTTCCTATCAGGCGTAATAATTTTCGTAATCACACAACCGTAATTTAAACACGTAACCTCTATACCCTGGGCATTTTTTAATGTATAAGCGTACACATCTTTTCCATTTACTTTACCAAGTATATTTTGAAAGACTGTCATATCCCTATCGCCCGCTCCTATAAACTTTGTATAAAACGTTTAAATGCAGCTATTCCTCCATCGTTTCGTTTGAAAACTCCAGCATCTTCTAATGCCCTTAAAAATTTAGCTGCTAGCTCTTTTTGAACAATGTGATGAATATTCTCTTCATTCGCTTCTACTTTGTACCGCTCTCTCAATTGCTCTGCCCATCGTTTGTGATATTCTGCTACACAATTGTCTTTATACAATACATATCGTTCTACCTCTTGTAACTCTAATTTCAACCTTGCTGGAAGTACAGCCAATCCCATCACTTCAATTAAACCTACGTTTTCCTTCTTAATGTGTTGTACATCTTGATGCGGATGAAAGATACCAAAAGGATACTCCTTACTTGTACGATTATTTCGTAGTACAAGATCTAACTCATACTGTTCATTTCGCTTGCGAGCAATAGGTGTAATCGTATTATGCGGCACACCGTCTGTACTTGCATAAATATGAACGGATGGATCGCTATATTGCTTCCATTTATCCAAAATGGAATCTGCCACGTTTACTAATAAATTAGAATCTTTACCTTTTAAGCGAATAACAGACATAGGCCATTTCACTACTGAACATTGAACCTTTGGAAATCTATCTAATTGAAATACATAATCATCTTCTGCTTTTGCCATTGCAAATTCGTATTTACCACCTTGATAATGATCATGTGATAAAATGGATCCGCCTACAATAGGTAAATCCGCATTGGAGCCAATAAAATAATGAGGGAACCGTTTCACAAAAGAAAGTAATCTTTCAAAAGCTTGACGATTTATTTCCATATTCCGATGTATTTCTGCTAGCACAATGCAATGTTCGTTATAGTATACATAAGGAGAATATTGTAAGTACCAGCGCTCTCCTAATAATTCCATTCGAATCATTCTATGGTTAGAACGTGCCGGATGGCCAAGTCTACCCACATATCCTTCATTTTCAATGCAAAGTAAGCATTTCGGATAATCCGTATTCTGTATTAGATTTTCGTTTACAATTTCTTTTGGATCTTTTTCCGGTTTAGATACATTAATCGTAATGTCCAGTTCTCCATACTCTGTATTGGCTTTATAACTAATATTTTTCTGAACATGCTTCGTTTGAATATAGTTACTTATTCGGCTTAATTCATAAAAATAATCCGTCGCATGTTCTGGATGGCACTCGTAATGTTGATAGAAACATTGATTAATAGTTGATGGTTTTGCCATAAAGCAGTTCATAATTTGACTCGCTAATATGTCTCTTTTATAAGAAGAATCATCAATAATTCCTTGTTCACTCGCATACTGAACTAAATCTTCTAGTAAATCCGTTATTTCTTTTTCTTCCGCTTTACTTTCTTGCTTTTCAAAACGCTCTAAATGAAGAAGGTGAAGAATTTGATTTCTTATATAAATTCCATCTTCTCTTTCGATAAACCGAAGTGAACATGCCCGTTTTATAAGTTGCTCAATGACTTGATAAACATTCATGATACTTTCCCTCCGCTGAATCGTTATATCCATTCGGACTATTTTCATTCCCATCCTAAACTATAAAGAAAAATAAAATAGTTACACATTAGCTGTAACTACTACATTAAACTTTGCCCTACGAATTGCTATACAAGCACGAACACCGATATAACCTGCCATTCATTGCATTGCCTCTCTCTGCAGCTCTCGTGCCCCGTCCCCAATATCAGCAACATAAAATGTCGCTTCGTAACCGATGACTTCTTTATACTTTTGTCCAACGTTGCAAATAAATTGATCCGTATATTCTTTCCCAACGATCGCAATTGCACAACCACCAAACCCCGCACCTGTCATACGTGCTCCTATAACCCCTTCTTGTTTCCAGGCTGATTCAACCAATGTATCTAGTTCTTGCCCTGTCACTTCATAATCATCACGTAAAGAACAATGGGATTCATTCATCAGCCTTCCAAATTCTTTTATATTATTTTCTTTTAATTCTTTTACAGATCGCAATGTTCGGCAATTTTCATACACAACATGTTTAGCCCGTTTTCTTAAGCTCTCTTCCTTAATTACATGCTTATATTGTTCAAACATTTTTTCAGTTAGTTCTCCTAGGGAGCTTATATCAATTATCTCTTGTAAATTTGCAAGGGCCTGTTCACATTCCGTTCTTCTCTCATTATATTTAGAAGTAGCAAGCTCTCGCCGCTTGTTTGTATTCATAATAATGATATTGTAGTTATCCAGCTGCAGTGGCGCATACGTAAAATTCATTGTTTGGCAATTTAATAACATCCCATATCTTGCTTTTCCCATCCCAATAGCAAATTGATCCATAATGCCACTATTTACACCGATAAAATAATTCTCTACTTTTTTACCAATTTTAATCAATTCTATACGATCTAATTCGAATTGAAATAATCCTTCCATCGTTACCCCTGTTACAAGCTCAATAGAGGCAGATGATGACAATCCCGCACCGTTTGGAATATTTCCATAAAACATAATGTTAATTCCTGAATCAATGCTATATCCAGCTTCTATGAGATAACGAATCATACCTTTTGGATAATTCGCCCACTCATGTTCTTGCTTATAATCTAAATCCTGTAAAGAAAATGAAATAACACCCTTTTCGGGGAAGTTCAATGAATAGGCACATATTAACGCATCATCTCGCTTGCTTGCTAACGCATACGTGCCGAAAGTAATGGCACATGGAAACACATTTCCTCCGTTATAATCAGTATGCTCTCCAATCAAATTAATCCGACCAGGCGCAAAGAAAGTACGATACTCCTCTTGATGAAATATTTTCTTAAAGTTCTCCATTAACTGGTTATGTATCATCTAAAGGCCCCCTTATGTAATACGAACTAAAAAGCTTTTCCATTCTAACTCCGAATTCATTCTACAAAAAATAAAGACTTATTATCTTTTTACTAAAAAAATTCAAAAAAGTCAAAATTTTTTAGTAAAAAATCGCATCATTTTTGTACATATTTTAGTAAAAAAATACCACATAATTTTACTTTGCAGTTTAAAATGGATTACATATAATAATTCAATCTCTCATAATTGGTTTAATCGCGCAGAAAATCCTCTGAATTTTTATTGATTAACTCCCCTAAGATGTTCTTGAGACTATAAAAAGCTCCCTGTTTTTATACAGGAAGCTTTTTGATTCTTCTCTAACGCATACCGTTTTTTTACTTAGTTTACCTCAATCGGCTTCTGGACAATAAACCAATAACAAAGCGCCCCGCATCCAGCAATAATTCCACCAGAAATAAATGCTAACGCATACGAACCTGTTGTATCAGCTGGATGCACATCTAGTTTTGGATTTATTCCCCTCTCATCATTCATCCTCCCTTTTTAAACAAAAAATAGACATATATTTTTGTAGAAAAAAAGGATATGGTATCCATATCCTTCTCTCGAGCTACTCCAAATTCACCCAAATGCTCTTCACTTCCGTATAATTATCAAGCGCATACGAACCCATTTCACGGCCGATACCAGATTGTTTATATCCTCCAAATGGCGATGCGGCATTTTCTAAATTATAACTATTGATCCACACTGTACCTGCTTTTAATTGATTCGCAACTTTATGCGCTGTTTTTACATTTTCTGTCCATACACCAGCCGCTAAACCGTACGGTGTATTATTTGCTCGTTCAATGACTTCTTCTATCTCATCAAAAGGTAAGATAGAAACAACTGGGCCAAAGATTTCTTCTTGCGCAATTTTCATATTATCCGTTACATCTGCAAATACAGTAGGCGCCACGAAATATCCTTTTTCAAATTCCTTCACGCCGCCCGCTATAAGTTTTGCGCCTTCTTCTATTCCGCTCTTAATGTAGCTAAGTACACGTTCTTGTTGCTTCTTCGATACGAGAGGTCCCATTTCTGTTTCAGGATCTAATCCATGTCCTACTTTCACTTCATTCGCCATTGTTCCTAATTCACTAACGACTTTTTCATAATGCTTTCGATGAACAAATACGCGTGAGCCTGCGCTACAATTTTGGCCATGGTTATACATAATGCCGTTAAATGCCCCAGGGATTGCTTTTGAAAGATCAGCATCTTCTAAAATAATATTTGGTGATTTCCCGCCAAGTTCTAATGTGACGTGCTTTATCGTTTCCGCTGCTTTACGCATAATCCCTTTTCCAATAACAGTTGATCCTGTGAAAGCAACTTTATTGATATCCGGATGATTCACAATCGCTTCACCAGCACCTCCGCCAAAACCAGGAACAAAATTGACTACACCATCTGGGAATCCAGCTTCTTTAAATAACTGCGCTGTATATAGAAGAGAGAGCGGCGTTTGCTCTGCTGGTTTCAAAACAATTGTACAACCTGTTGCAAGTGCTGCCCCTAACTTCCAAGCAGCCATTAATAATGGAAAGTTCCACGGAATAATTTGTCCGACAACGCCAATTGGTTCATGGCGTGTATAGTTTAAATATTCCGGTGAAATTGGGATTGTTTGCCCAAGAATCTTTGTTGCCCATCCCGCATAATAACGGAAATGATCAACTGTTCCTGCAATATCATCTTCAAGCGCCTGTTTATATGGTTTTCCATTGTCTAGTGCCTCAAGTTGCGCCAGTTCTTCTTTATTCTCATCGATTAAATCTGCAAGCTTGTAAATCAAGTGTGCTCGTTCTGCTGCACTTATTTTTGACCAAGTTCCTTCTTCAAATGCTTTACGAGCAGCTTTCACTGCAAGATCCACATCTTCTTCTCCTGCCTCACATACGACAGCAAGTACTTCCTCTGTTGCTGGATTCCAAACGTTAAATGTTTTTCCACTTACTGCTGGAACGAATTTCCCATCGATAAATAATTCCTTTTTCCCTTCCAGGAACGCTTGAACTTTTGGTTTTAAATCTTGGCTTGTCGTTAGCATACTCTCTCTCTCTCCCTTCTTATTTTTGTAATGTTAATAGGTTTTCTAAAATTCCTTGTAACTTTTGATCTTCTTCCTCTGTTAATGGCCGACGTGGTTTGCGAGACGGACCACCAGTTTGCCCTTTTAAATCCATTACTCTCTTAATGATTTGAACATACTTCCCTGATTCTTCAATAAAACTACATAACGGTAAAATTTTATCGTATAGCTCCCAAGCTCTCTCTAGTTCCTTATTTTGCACCGCATCAAATAGTTCCGTTACAAGTTTTGGCACCGCATTACCTGCAACTGAAATCCACCCTGTTGCGCCAACTAAAAAAGATTCTAATACTAAATCATCCGCACCGCAGAATGTTTCAATATCCCCTTTTCCTTTTCTTGTAATATCACGAACTTTGCGAATATCACCGCTTGATTCTTTTACATGCGTAACATTCTCTACATCACGACCGACGCGAAGAATCGTTTCTGTACTAATATCAACACCAGATGTAAATGGATTATTATAAATCATAATTGGAAACTGAACGGATTCCGCTACTGCTTTAAAGTGTTCATAAATCTCTTCTTCTTTTGGGTGAGCGTAATATGAATTAATAAGTAATGCACCACTCGCACCCGCTCTCTCCGCTTGCTGCGTATATTCAATCGCTTCTTTTGTCGTTTCAGCCGCCGTTCCGACAAGAAGCGGAATACGCCCGTTAATTTGCTCCACCGCTGTTTCCACAACTTTAAAACGCTCTTCCTTCGTTAAACTGACAAACTCTCCCGTACTCCCGTTAACAACTAAACCTGCTACACCTTCTTGAATAAAGTGCTCAATATTTTGTTTCAAACCTTCCCAATTAATCTCTTCGTTTTGATTCATCGGTGTAATAATAACTGGATATGCCCCTTTAAATGTTTGATACATGTTTCTTCCTCCCATCACTGAATTTAACTAAAGATAAAACAAATTGAAGTGTCACTTCAATTTGTTTCGTAAAAAAAACGCAATTCATATCATCTATACACTTAGGGTCATTATAATGCAGAAAAAATAAATTTACAATATACCTATCTAACTTTTCTGAATTTTTTAATGATAATTTGCAAAACTCAAAACTTTCCTTTACACTTCTTTCATAAGAAAAATTCTATCCAATACTTTATTCGAGGGATTGTCATATGTACGAAAATATCGGAAACAAAATTAAAGCTCTTCGCTTAGAAAAAAGAATGACCTTAAAACAAGTCTCTGAAAAAACAAATCTATCTATTAGTTTTATCTCTCAAGTAGAACGCTCGAAATCTTCTATTACACTGGAATCTTTGAAAAAAATATCAGAAGCACTTCATATCAGTCCTAGCTATTTTTTCGCAGCAGAGCAAAAAACAAATACAAATATCATACGACGCGGCCTGCAAAATGAAGAACATGTAAATTACTCTCATTTTGTTTACACGAATCTTTCTGGAAATGTTTCAAACCCACATTTCGAACCGATTTTAGTGACGCTTCATCCTGGTGAAAAGAAAGGAAATCCTTATTCTCACAATGGTCAGGAATTCGTATTTGTACTAGAGGGTTTACTCACCATTCTATTAGAAAACGAGGAGCATGATCTACATCCTGGCGACAGCATTCATATGGAATCTGCTACACCACACAATTGGTTTAATCATACGGAAAAGCCAGCTAAATTTTTGTTTGTGAGCTCGCCCCCTATGTTCTTTCAAAAGTAACTGTGCCTTCTCATCTATTGTCGCTTCGATAAGAGATGACATACACATGGACTAAAAGAGCTGCCTTTTCACAGGCAGCTCTTTTTCATCTATTAACCAAATACTTTCCCAAGTTCATCTTTATCTTGGCTTAACCAGAAATTCATTAAGCGTTTTGCTCCTTCTAAATCATGAAGCTTTGCTTGACCGCATTGTGTTTCATTTGCAGCTGGAATTTCTGTAATTTGAACCGCATCTTTTAATGTAAGTTCTAATAAATCAATGACTTCACGAACTGTTGGCGTACCACTTACAACAAGATAATATCCTGTTTGGCAACCCATTGGTGAAATATCAATAATATCGAAATGCGGATAACGATCAATATATTTACGTAAATTAAATGCTAGTAAGTGTTCTAACGTATGAATCACATCTGGCTTCATCGCTTGTTTATTCGGTTGGCAGAAACGAATATCAAATTTATTCACAATACCGTCACTACCCACTTTATGAACACCACAATGTCTTACATAAGGTGCCTTTACAATCGTATGATCTAATTCAAAGCTTTCTACTGATGGCATAATACATCTCTCCCGCTTTCAATTTAATTCCGTTATATCCAATATGATATAACGGAAATCCGAATTAGTAAAGTATTATGTATAGCCGTGCTATAATACTAGAAGAATATGCTGAAAAGGAGACGGTTATGAAACAGATTTTTATAGGTATCATACGCTTTTATCAAAAATTCATTTCCCCGATGACACCACCTGCATGCCGCTTTTATCCAACCTGTTCGCATTATGGATTAGAAGCCTTTCAGAAACACGGCGCTTTCAAAGGATTTTGGCTAACGCTAAAACGTATATTAAAATGTCATCCTTTTCATCCAGGAGGATTTGATCCAGTCCCAGATAAAAAGGATGACAGAGTAAATCCTTAAGCTTCGTAGCCGTTCACAACAAGATCTAATTTCCCTGTATCAGGGTGAATCACAAGACCATGAACCGGTACTTCGGCTGGAAGTAATGGATGGTTACGAAGTACAGAAACGCTATGTTCTACACTTTCTTCTACACTAGAGAATCCTTGTAAGAATTTCTCTAAATCGATTCCAGAATAGCGAAGTGTATCTAATTTTTCTTCTGAAACGCCTCGCTCTCTCATCTTTTCAATTGTGCTGCTCGCCTGTATTTTTGCCATACCACAATCATGGTGACCAACAACACATACTTCATCTGCACCAAGCTCATATACAGCAACTAAAATACTACGCATAATACTTCCAAATGGATGTGAAATAACAGCGCCCGCTACTTTAATAATTTTCACATCGCCATTACGCATATTCATTGCTTTTGGCAATAATTCAACAAGGCGTGTATCCATACAAGAAATAATTACCATCTTTTTGTTTGGAAATTTTCCAGCCTCATACTCTTCATATTTTCTCTCTTCAACGAATTTTTCATTATACTGCAAAATCTCTTCTAATGACTTCATAGCAAAAAGACCCTCTTTTCTTTTATATAGTCTACATACTCAGTGTACCAAAATCTAAAAAATCCCAAAAGGATATTACTTTATTGCAAATATATAATTTTTCAGACAACCGACATAATTTCTTCATAATATACACACAGCTCTGTAACAACTGTCCCATACTTTGCTCACATTTTCACTATAAACTAGATGTAGATAATGTTAAAAAGGAGTGAAACTTTATTATGTCCGACGTTCTGTTACTGAGTCGTTTTCAATTTGCAATTACTATTTTTTATCACTTTTTGTTTGTACCACTCACAATCGGACTTGTTATTTTAGTAGCGTGTATGGAAACACAATATGCACGCACATTAAACCCAACTTATCGAAAAATGGCGAATTTCTGGGGTAAGCTATTTACGATAAACTTCGTCATGGGTATCATAACCGGTATTACGATGGAGTTCCAATTTGGGACAAACTGGTCAGAGTACTCAAAATACATGGGGGATATCTTCGGATCACCACTCGCAATCGAAGCGCTTGTTGCTTTCTTCTTAGAATCTACCTTCATGGGAATTTGGTTATTCGGTAAAGATAAAATTTCACCAAAGTTTCGTGCTTTTTGTATGTGGATGGTTGCACTTGGAACAAATATTTCCGCGCTTTGGATCATTACAGCAAATGGCTTTATGCAAAACCCTGTTGGCTACGTAGTGCGTAATGGCCGCGCTGAATTAAATGATTTTTGGGCACTTGTTACCAATCCATATGCATGGCATATGTTCTTCCATACAGTTGTTGGTTGTTATATCGTTGGTTCTTTCTTCGTTATGGCAATCAGTGCGTATCATTTATTACGTAAAAACGAGGTGGAGTTCTTTAAAAAGTCATTTAAATTTGGTTTAGTTTTAGGATTATTAGCAGCAACTGCAACACCTTTCATCGGTCACCAATCTGGTGCTTTCGCTGCAAAAATGCAACCTGCAAAAGGTGCTGCGATGGAAGCAGTTTGGGAAACTGGTAAAGGTCAAGGCTTCTCAATCATCCAAATTCCCGATGTGAAGAATGAGAAGAACTTCGAATTATTTACAATCCCAAAACTCGGCAGCTTCTTCTATACAAACTCATTTGATGGAGAAATTGTCGGTTTGAAAGATATCCCTAAAGAAGATCGTCCGAACGTAAACCTTGTTTACTATAGCTTCCGTTTAATGGTTGCACTTGGCGTATTCTTCATGGCACTCACTTGGTTTGGTTTCTATTTAAACCGAAAAGGAAAACTAGAAAACTCAAAACGTTTCTTAAAAATTACAATGTGGTCTGTCTTACTTCCATATGTTGCGATTAACGCTGGATGGATTGTTGCTGAAGCAGGTCGCCAGCCATGGACGGTATACAAATTGATGCGCACAGCTGAAGCTGTCTCACCAATTTCCGTCCCGCAGATTTGGTTCTCATTAATTAGTTTAGTATTGTTCTACACATTGCTCTTAATCGCAGATGTATACCTCATGCTGAAGTTCGCGAAAAAAGGACCAGCAGCATTGGAAGAACCTACTAAGGGAGGTGTAGCTCATGTCTCATGATATGCTTGCAGTTATTTGGTTCGATTTATGGGGCGTGATTTGGACAGTTTACTTCATTCTCGATGGTTATGCACTCGGTAACGGAATGATTTTCCCGTTCGTTACGAAAGATCGGAAAGAACGAAATCAAATGCAAGAAGCAATCGGACCGTTCTGGGGCGGTAACGAAGTATGGTTAATTACAGCGGGCGGTGCAACATTTGCCGCCTTCCCAATCACATATGCAAATATGTTTAGCTACTTATATACACCATTGTTTTTAGTATTACTTGCTCTTTTTGCTCGTGCAGCAGGGCTTGAATTTATGCATAAAGATGATTCACCAATTTGGCAAAGTACTTGTAAATGGGCATTTGCAATTGGTAGTTTCCTCATCGCATTCTTATTCGGTGTTACATTTGCAAACCTATACTATGGACTGCAAATCGGAAAAGATGGTTATGAAGGAACATTACTTAGCTTATTAAATCATTACGGTATTTTAGGTGGTCTTTTCTTCACAGCAATCTTTGTCGTATCCGGTGCACTTTGGGTCATGATTAAGACAACTGGTGAAGTATCAGATCGTGCTTATAAAATCGCAAAACCATTTTCAATGGCAGCTGCCATCATTTTAGCCATCTTCTATGTGGCAACTGCAAACCGTACAAACTTGTTCCAAAACTTTACGGAGTATCCTGTACTATTCATTCTTCCAGCGCTTGCAATGTTAATGAGTGTCCTGGCAATTATTATGGTTTACAAACATAAAATTGGTCTCGCATTCACATTTGTTTGTCTAACAATCGCAATGTTTATGACAACTGGATTTGCAGGTATGTTCCCAAGAATGTTACCATCACGTATTAATGATGCATACAGTACAACGTTATACCAAGCAGCAGGAAGTGAATTAAACTTAAAAATTATGTTCTTCGTCGCAATGGTAATGGTACCAATCGTTATTGGCTATCAATTGTGGAGCTACACAATCTTTAAAGAAAAAATTCACAAAGACTCTGCGAAAGGGTATCACTAAAATGAAAAAAGACGCTCAAAATGAGTGTCTTTTTTTGCTTATACGTATGATTTTCACTAAGATGTTAAGCCTCTAATTTAACAATCTTGCTAAAGAGGAATGACCAACAGTTTTTATTGAAATTGTATTATATAACGTATACAACAATTCTATACAATTTTACATATTACGTTTAAAGCGTAGTTAGTATTACTTGATCATCCTTATCATTATCATACACATCTGTAGCACTAATTCCATTAAAAGCTTTCACAGAAAATCCTACATTAGACGATCCAGCACCGTTATATGCTTTCGTTTGTTCGATTGGATGTACATTATATTTATCACCTAAATTAATGGTCCCATTGCAGTTTTCAATAACTACACCATCGATAACAGCAGGCATACTATCACTCACTTTCATTATGTTATTTTCAGTTTATGAAAAGAGCCTAAAAAAATAGCATGTTTACAGTAAAAAAGATATTCTACAACATTTAACTACGTTATTTACAAAATGTAATATATAATAAATGAGGCCATTATTCATAAAAAAATTGAGGTGTTTACAAAATTGATGTTTTTTGGAAGTATTACGCTTATTTTATTCCTTATTTTTCTATTCTTTTATGTAAAAGATCCCAGAAGCTTATTAATCGGATTTCTATTCAATTTATTCTTTTGTTCATCCCTTATCCTTTTCCTTTATTTAGGTCTCAGCTCGAATAATGGGATACTTAGATTCGTTGCAATCATACCATTTTTAATTATTCTTTTTATGTTATCCTTTGGTATATTCGCTTTAATGATTGGACTATTTCTTAATGCAAGAATCTTGATGAGAAAAGAAGGCCGACGTTTTTCTAACTGTTTAACTTTGATTGCTGGGTTAGGTATTTTATGCACTATGCTATTCTCACTATTGGATCCAACACGATTTTTATCTCCTCATTTCCAGCCGATCTTTACAGGAGTATTTTTCATTAGTGTCTATTTCTTTTTCCATATATCAACTTTCTTAACAGCTTATTTTCTGTATCAATTTAACAGACCACGGCGTAATCAAGATTTCATTATCGTTCTTGGCAGTGGATTAATTAACGATAAAGTACCACCACTTTTAGCAAGTCGAATTAATAAAGCAATTGATTTTTACTGGAAACAGGCTGCTGTCACTACTCCGCCCACAATCATTTTTTCTGGTGGACAAGGACCAGATGAAAATCTTCCTGAAGCTGAAGCGATGCAAAAGTATGCTGTTGAAAAGGGTATTCCGATTGAACATACCATACAAGAAAATCGTTCCGTCAATACGTATCAAAACATGCTCTTCTCAAAACAAATTATGGATTCATTAAAAGACAAGTATAAGAGCATCTTTACAACGAACAACTTTCATCTATTCCGCGCTGGCTTATATGCAAAGCAAGCTGGATTAAATAGCCAAGGAATCGGTTCCAAAACTGCTTTCTATTACTGGCCAAATGCGATGATTCGAGAATATATTGCAATCGTTGTAATGAGTCGGAAGCGTCATATGAAGGTCGTAGGAGTTATTTTAGGGTTCGCTGTCTTTTTATCAGCCATGAGCTTTTTATTTAGTTAATTTATACCGGAAAAGCCATCCTTTCGAAAAAGGGTGGCTTTTTTAGTTTTCATACAGCCTTAGGAACGGATCGATAATTGATTACATGTAAAAAAAGCATCAATGATAGGCGATCTTTCTTTAAATGCTAAATGAATATAACGATATTGTTTTTGCTTTAACTTTTTCATTTCAATATCTTTATGTGACTTAAAAAATAATTCTGGCCCCATTGTAATCCCGATATTTTGTGATACCATATTAACAATCGTTTCACAATTTAGTACCTCTAATATGATATTGGGACATACTTGGTGATCAGATAAGTTTTTTATTACTAATGGCTGATACGGCCCTTTTGGCATAATAAAGTCCATTCCATCAACTTGCCTAATATCAATTACTTTTTGATTCGTTAACGGATGATTTTTCGGTAATCCTAATACGATTTCATCTTTGCTAACTGGGATTGATTGTATTTGTTTTTTTACATCTGATTCTAAAATAAACCCTATGTCCACTGTGCCATTATCAATCCACTCGATTACTTCTCCATATGTACCCTCAAATAATAAAACTTTAATACCCGAGTAACTCTGTTTAAGATGTAATAACATAGGCGGTAATATTTGTGATGCTGCACTTGTAAACGCCCCGACTTTGAGCGTACCCTCCAATCTCTTATTTTGTATAGATACTTCTTGTTTAATCGCCGCTTCGCTCTTCAATACATTTTGAATATGTGGAAAAATACGATTTGCAAACTCGGTTCTTCTAATTTCAGCCTGCTTATTTCTGTGTAATAAAGGATGACCAAACTCTCTTTCTAAACTAGCAATCGCATGACTCACAGCTGATTGTGTCATGTTTAATTGCTCTGCCGCTCTAGTAAAATTCCCTAACTCTACTACTTTTTGAAACACTTCATATCTAGCTATAGTCATGAGTTTTACTCATACCCTCCATTCAAAATATGAATTTCACTAATTTTATTATACTCGTTACGATAAAAATAGACCAATTCATCTAAGGGAGGATTCACTTTGAGCAAAATATTATTATTAACTTTTGGAATGTTTGCATTAGGAGTAGATGCTTATATAATGGCAGGCATTTTGCCCCAAATTGCTGATGATTTTCATGTTTCAATTGGAACAGCTGGGCAAACCGTAAGCATATTCACAATTTGTTATGCGATTGCAGCTCCTTTGTTTGCTACATTTATGAGAAAAGCGAATACAAAACATACGTTATTAGCAGCATTATTCCTTTTTACACTCTCGAACTTTATCACCGCTGTTACCCATCAATTTATTGTTCTATTAATTTCTAGAGGAATAGCCGGCATAGGCGCCGGTATATACGCGCCATTAGCATCAGCTGCTGCTGTTACATTCGTTTCTGAAAAACAAAAAGGAAGAGCTTTAAGTACCATTTTACTTGGAATGAGCGCCGGAACTGTAATTGGTGTTCCATTCAGTATATATATTGCATCAGCTTATGACTGGCGCATGGCAATGTGGTTTATCGTTACCGTTGGGGTAATCGGGATATTTGCTCTCTTTGCTAAATTCCCTATGATAGAATCTAGCCCTTTGCCGACATTGAAAGAGCGGCTAAGTATGTTCAAAAACAAAAAAACTTCACTTGTCATGCTTATCACCATGATATTAAGTTTTTGCAGTTTAGGCTTGTATACATACTTAGATACCATCGTTGTTTCATATGGATTTCAGAAGTCGATCCTCTTTATTTGGATGTGGGGTATCGGCGGGATTGCAGGAAGTTTTGTAATTGGATTGATAATAGATTTGTATAAGAAACCAAAGATCGTATTAATGTACTTAATGTGTATCATGTTTTTCTCATTTATATTTATGAGTCTTTTCCATGGAAGTGCCGTATTATTGGCCCTTTGTTTAATCCTTTGGGGTGGTACCGGATGGGCAACACTCGCCACTCAACAAAAAATACTTTTAGAAATTAGCCCAGAACATGCAACCATTTCAATTGCCTTACTGAGCTCGATCAATTATTTTGCTGGCTCAATAGGCACAATGGCAAGTGGAGTATTTTTAGAGAAGGGCGTAGACCCTATCAATTTACCTTATATATTAGGTGGAATATTACTTTTGGCTATCGGAGGACAGATTCTGTTTATAGGTAAGGAAATTGTAAAATAGGCGTAAATAATCATAAAAAATCCCAAGAAGCATCTACTCTGCTCCTCGGGATTTCCTTTATCTTCTCTTCGTAATTTTCCCTGAACCGCCAACCCTTGTTTTAGGGGGAGACGTATTCTTCGGCGGGCTTTTAATCGATGATTTCGGTTTTACATCAGATTCAGTAGAACCGCCTGGTGATTTGATAATCTTTCCCTTATTCTCTGTAGACGGCGGAACCGTTTTAGTTTCTTTTTCTATAATGCTTCCTTTATCTCCTACAGAGGTCTTTGGATCTACTTTATCACTTCTCTTAATAATAGAACCTTTACCTTGCTTTGTAATAGGCGGCGGTGTCTTCTTCTCTTCTTTTGTAGGCGGTCTTTCTGGAATAACCGGTTTATGGTTTTTCCGATCTGTATATCCGCGGTAATCACCATGATACGATTTACGTGAATCAAATATATCGTCTAATATACTTGCCAAAATATAACCTTGTAAGAAAGATGGCTGGTAATTTTGGCGCACATATTCTGTATTACTTATTTCAATAATGGTATCTGATGGTTTTTCTTTATCCTTTTGCAAATTATACATTTTGTCAGGATAAACGAGAAACATCTGGTTTTCATCTTCTTTAGATGCTTGCTTGGGCTTATTTTCATCAATCAGTTCTTTTGCAATCTCTGGAACTGATTTATTGGCAGCCCTATATACATATGATTCTTGCTTACCATCTTTTGCGACGGATTCTAACGGGTAACGGTCCTGAATCGATTTCTCATTTTGACACCCTGATAATGTAAACCCAGCAATTACAAGTAACGTAACAATGGCAAGGATAGGGATGAAGAACGATTTAATCATGGTAAACAATCGGTTTGACATGATTAAGCCCCCTTACGTTGCCCTTATAATTTGTACATCAGCAGAAAGAATCGCTTCTCCCTCATACATCATTGTACGTCCATCTTGCCATTCAATACGAAGTAACTTTCTATTATCAGATTGAAACTCCCACACATATTGTTCATCAGAGACAGCAAACGGTGTTTTTCCCATCGCAACAACACGTCCGTTATATCGTTCTTCCATATGGTACTCGATATCATCCATTTCAATCGTCGTTGGGATCTCCTCTACGGAATCTAAACGACCATCAATTGGTGTATACAGCTTATAATAAGTACTTTCACGGTTTTCGATTTTTAAATAGCGAATTGTTTTCCCGTCCTGTAATGTTAAAACAATTTCATTACGAGAATGCAGGCTTGTTTTTCCGGTCACTTCATACATTACTAATGAAACTTCAACCATATCGCCAGGTGCTAACGTGAGTAAGGATTTCTCTGGTTTCACAGGCTCCGGACTTTTCATTATATTTTTAATTCGTTTGAATAAACTCATGATCTATCCCTCCTTTTCTCTTTATAGACAAGCTGCTAAAATGAGGGCCCCAACAATATGTAATGAACCGGCTAATAAAGCATGAGTCACATGACCTTGCTTCGTCCCCTCTTCTAAATCTAAATCTACCAGCTTTTTCAAAATAAACTCAATAAACATTTCAACAACTAATAAAATAACGAAAGAAACAGTGGATGCAAGAAGCGCTTGCCATAGGTCGTTTGCTTTCATAATCGATTGTGACAAAATATATCCTTGTGCAAACAACTTCATAATAAAACGTGTTGTAACTGCCATATTTCCTTGTTTTATTTCTGCTACATCATTGTACTTTGTAAAAATAGAATCAACCCACATAAGTGCAAATAACAGAACAGCACTTGCTCCTGTCCATACGAGCATGGCTAACACATTCATCCATGTCATTACAAAACCTCCTCTAAAAGATAATAGAAAACCGACATGGTTTATTTCAGACATGTCGGTTCCTGTGTCTATTCTATATTATTTCTCATACTGCTTCATAATACGTGCTAGTTCATCATCCACAGCTGAGTTTTTATTTAAAGCCGCAAATTCATCATCTAACGACTTTTCTTGTTTATAAATTTCACCGCTTGCCTCTGCTTCAGCTTCTAATTGAAGAGCCTTTTCTTCCATACGGCTCAGACCAGCTTTTGCAGTATTGGCATCAAATCCGGACATCGCTTGATTAATGCTCTTTTGTGCCTTCGCTGCGTTTACACGCGCTACAAGTGTTTCACGTTTATTTTTTAGCTCTGTTAATTGCTTGCGCATTTCTTCTAATTTTGCACGAAGGTTATCAGCTGCTGCTTTATTTTGCTCGTAGCTTGCTTTGTATTCATTCATCTTCTGTTCTGCATTTTGCTTTTCTTCTAACGCACGGCGCGCAAGATCAATATTATTTGCTTGAACTGCCATATGTGCTTGTTCTTCACGTTTCTTCACAAGTGCTTCTTGCTCTTCAAACAATAATTTAAACTTTTTCTCAAGCGCGATTTGAGCCGCTACACTCTTCTCAGCTTCTTGTACATCTTGCTGCATATCACGTAAATATTGATCCGTCATCTTAACTGGATCTTCTGCTTTCTCAATTAACGCATACACATTTGACATCGTTAAATCTCTTAATCGTTTAAAAACAGACATTTAAATTCCTCCTATGGATTACCTCATATTTCAAACTTACTCCACGTAAAAACTTTCCTTTACAGTAAGAATATTCATTTTTAAATCCTATGTGTTTATTATATCAAAACTAAGATGTCCTTACATGTTATTTACCAAATATACAATCTATAATCTGACATTGTTATTGCAATATGTACCCATACTATAAATTTTATCTTTATATTTTCTTTTTCCTATCACATTTTTAACTCTTTTCAATGCATTACATTATTGTAATGTTACTGTAAGCTAACTCGATAGTTACAAAAACGTTATTCTTATAAAATGAAATCAGAAGCCGAGGTTAAACAAAAAACAATTTTGCTTCTCTAAATTTAAAAAACATTACATTTGTATTTACTATAACGTATAAAAAAGGAGACAAGAAAATGAAAAAATTAGTAGGTATTGGGTTAGCAGCAGCAATTTCATTAGGAGCATTATCAGGCTGTTCTTTATTAGGAGAAAAAGCAAATGGTATGGTTACTTACGGAAGTGAACAACAAATTAATCAAGTAATCGATAAAAACAAATCTGATATCAAAGAAAAGAATACGTACAAAATGAAACTTGCGACATTAGAAGGTAAAAAAGTACTTGTAATGGATAAAAAGACTGGTGAAGAACTAGTGAAAAAAGAATTGATTAAGAAAGTTGAAAAAGAAAATACAAAAGCAATTGATAAATTACCAGCAGTAACAACGGACCAAGGTGTATTATTCGCGAAAGAAGAAGTAGCAAACGCAACAATTGATGGAGCGAAATTAAAATACGAAGGTAATACAATCATCGGTGACGCCCGTTCTTACGCGGATATGTTTGCTATTGTAGATGACGCTGCATACGGAAAAGTAAATGGTGAAGAAAAATCTGTAGGTGTACTGAAATTTGCTAAAGACCCTAAAGATAAAATCCAAGATACTACGAAAGAAACAGAAGCTGTACAACTTGTTAAAATCAAAAAGTAATTCATAAAAAAAGCTTTGCGAATTTCGCAAAGCTTTTTTCTATTTATTAACTACTTGCTCCATATCAGGACTACAACTATTCGACTGACATGACTTATTTAAGGAACATGCTGCGCACTTCCCTTTTTTACTTCTCTTCACAAAATTGAATAATGTATATCCTGCATAACCAAAAATGACAGCTCCAATGACAATATTGATTATCATTATGATACATCTCCTTCTAGAATCCGAGTAAAGATCCAACTTGGTATATAACGAGCGTTAATAGATAAGCAACAATAAGTGGATAAACAACAGAGAAAATTGTCCACTTTATAGATCCTGTTTCACGGCGAATAACAGCTACTGTTGCCAAGCACGGAACGTATAACAAAATGAAGAACATGAATGCATATGCTGATAACGCAGTATAGTGCGCTCCCATTACATTTCCTAATACATCTTCTTTCACCGCATAAATAATGGCCATTGTAGAAACAACAACTTCTTTTGCTAAAAATCCTGTTAATAAAGATGCCGCAGCTTGCCATGTTCCAAAACCGAGCGGTGCTAAAATCGGTGCCACAAAACCACCAATCATCGCTAAGAAACTATCTCCCATATCTACGCCAAATCCTGATGGACCTGCATAATTTAATAACCAAATCACAACGGAACCACCAAAGATAAATGTACCCGCTTTACGAACGAAACCTTTTCCTTTTTCCCACGTACTAAGCCATAATGTTTTTGCTTGGGGCACACGATAAGGTGGCAGTTCAATAACAAAAATTGATTTTTCTTCTTTTAAAACAGTAAGAGACATTACCTTTGTAACAAGCAAAGCAAGAACAATACCAACAATATATAAAGAAAATACAACAGTCGCTTGGTTATGAGGGAAAAAGACTCCCGCAAATAATGCATATACCGGTAAACGTGCTGAACAAGACATAAACGGCGTTACTAAAATTGTAAGTAGCCTCTCTTTCTCTTGTTCAATCGTTCTTGCCGCCATAATCCCTGGAACGTTACAACCAAAACCGATAATCATTGGAATAAATGCTTTCCCGTTTAAACCAAAGAATTCCATAATACGATCCATCACAACTGCAATACGAGCCATATATCCTGAGTCTTCTAATAACGAAATAAAGAAAAATAATGCAAAGATTTGTGGAACGAATACTAATACAGCACCAACACCGGCAATAATTCCTTCTGTAACGAGCGCTTGAATAAAATCAGAGGCCCCAATAGTTGTTAAACCCGCTGTTACCCAATCGGTGAGTTGACCGCTGAAAAATTCATCCAGCATATCCGATAAAGGTGTTCCAATCCACGTAAACGTAACCTGAAAAATAAAAAACATAACAGCTAAAAAGATTGGAAGTCCTAAAACTTTATGTGTGATTAACTGATCAATTTTTTCTGAAAAAGGAATTTTCCCTTCCTTCTCATGCTGAATCACATTTGTTTTTAACTTTTCAATATACGCTGCACGTGAACGATAAATATGTTGTTCCAGCGTTACATCAATTTCTTCCTCTAATTCTGATCGAATCGCTATAAGTTTTTCATACACCGGCAATTTCTTTACTTCTTGTTCTACTACTCCATTATTGCTTAAAAATTGAAGTGCAAGCCACCTTGGATTCTCATAATTTTCCTTAGTTAAAAACTCCATGATATCTGCAATTCCTGCATCTATTTGTTTACCATATGAAATACTGAAGGGCTTTTGCTCTTTTTGCTCACTCTCATGTAGGGTTGCAAGTAACTCTTTGCAGCCTTTTCCACTTCTCGCAACAACAGGAACAACTGTTACTCCTAATATTTCTGATAACCTGTTCACATCGATAATAATTCCACGCTGCTTTGCTACATCAATCATATTTAAACCGATGGAAACTGGTTTACCAAATTCTAATAGTTGCAATGTTAAATGCATATTGCGCTCAAATTGAGAAGAGTCAACAATATTTAACATATGATGAAATTCTTCTGTTAGTAGAAAATTTGTAACAACACCTTCATCACGAGAAACCGGATTTAAATCATATATACCTGGTAAATCAATTAATGTCCCTTGCTTATCTTTTAACTTACCGACCTTCTTTTCTACTGTTACCCCGCTCCAGTTTCCTACATATTCATAAGAACCTGTTAGCGCATTAAATAATGATGTTTTCCCCGTATTCGGATTCCCTAGCAATGCAACTTTATTCACGCTAATTCCACCTTTATCATTTTCGCGTCACAATGACGAATACTAATTAATTGTCCACGGCACTCTAGCGTACACGGTCCCTTAAACATTGCTTTTTGTTTCATACGAAGTTCACTTCCTTCTGAAAGACCAAACGCAGCTAATCTACGCTTTAATAACTTATCTAACGATTGTATATTTTTTACAAGTACTGTTTCACCTATTTTAATATCTACTAAACTCATAATCTTCCCCCTCGAAGAGAATGATAATTATTTTCATGAAAATTATATCATATTCTATGAATCAAGTACTATAGCTTTCCTTTCATAGTTATTAACATTTTTGCACAATTATATTTAAATAATTGTCATAACAGATTCATTTGCCATTCTCATCCATTTCGATTACACTGAACCTAACAAATAAAGAATCTCGTTATCACAGGGGGAGCCTCGTTGCTGAGAGGGAACAATTCGTTCCGACCCTTAGAACCTGTTAGTTAATGCTAACGTAGGAATTGTGCAAGCGTCGAAATACATATACCTCATCATTTTCTACTTACGTATTTCATATCTCCCTATGGTAAATTATTCTTTTTTTGTGCAACTAAGATTTAGGGGGAATAAGAACATGCGTAACACCAATTTACAAGCGATGATTGAATCTGCAATCCTTGCAGCCTTCGCCTTAATCATCGACATTTTACCAATCTCGATTAAACTTCCAACAGGCGGGTCCATTTCATTTGCTATGATTCCTATTTTTATTATCGCATACCGCTGGGGATTTAAAACGGCTTTCTTCGGTGGCTTAATTTGGGGGCTATTGCAAATTGTATTCGGAGATGCTTATATTTTAACGCCAGTTCAAGCGTTTATTGAGTACTTCGTTGCATTTGCTTTTATCGGTTTTGCTGGATTATTTTATCAACCTATTCAGCAATCAATGGCGAATAATCAAGGTAAGAAAGCAATGGTCTATATTGTTATTGCTACACTCATTGGTAGCTTAGCACGTTATTTCTGTCATTTTATTGCCGGGGTTATCTTTTTTGGGAAATACGCACCGCCTGGACAATCGGCTGTTCTTTATTCATTGATTGTGAACGGTAGTACAATGCTTGGTTCTTTCGCTTTATGTACAGCTTTACTAATGCTTCTATTTACAACAGCTCCACGCTTATTTAAAAGTATTGGTGCACATAATTTGAATTCAAAAAATACGGTTGCCTAAATGGCAATCTTATTTTTTATTTAATGAGTTATATCAATAATAAAAACAATAAATACACATAAGAATATAAATACCATTACACTTAGTAAATTACTATTCATGGCTAATCTACTCCTTGTAAACCTTATTTTTTATATAAATTATACGTGTAGAATATAAAGATAAAGTAAAGATGCTATCAAAATAAAATTAAGAAATAATAAAAAAGTGTAGAATTTCGTTTCTACACTTTTTTATGTAAATAAAAGTAAAACAGTACACCATCTACTGTATTATCTACACCATATTCCACACCATGAAGTTCTAAAATATTTTTAGAAATGGCGAGCCCCAGTCCTGTTCCACCTTTTGAGCGCTGACGAGCTGTATCGATCCGATAAAACCGATCCCAAATCTTATCTAATTGTTCCGCTTCAATATGAGCGCCTTTATTTTCTATACAAATCTTTATTCGATTCAGTTCATCTCTTATAGAAATAATAATATCCTTTTTTTCAGGTGTATAACGGATTGCATTCGTTACAAAATTTATAATTACTTGTTCGATACGATGTTGATTTGCAACAACTTCGATTGGCAAAAGGCATTTATGAACATTCAATTCTTTTTTCGCTATTTCTAATGATAGTTGTTCACATATATGCTCAATAACTCCATCAATATAAAAAATATCCATTTTCATTTTATACGTACCAGACTCAAATTTAGCTAACTCCAGCATATCCAAAATTAACATATCCATCTTATCGACTTCTTTTTCCATTGCCTGAAAATAATACTCTTTCTTATGCTCTGCCACCCCATCTTTTAAAATAGAAATGCAACTTTTCATAATGCTTAGCGGAGTTTTCAATTCATGCGAGACACCCGAA
The DNA here is from genome assembly GCF_900107445.1 of Bacillus sp. 166amftsu. Lineage (NCBI taxonomy): Bacteria > Bacillati > Bacillota > Bacilli > Caryophanales > Bacillaceae > Bacillus > Bacillus sp. 166amftsu. Next base: position 1,173,729 of record NZ_FNQA01000001.1, read on the forward strand.
ATAAATTCTTTTCGTGTGTTTTCTAACCTTCTTTCTTTTTCGATGTCTTGTTCCAATTGTTCAATATGTGAATGGAGCGTATTAGACAACATATTAATATTTTGTGATAAATCACCAATCTCATCTTTTGAAGTAATGGGGATTCTTTCAGTGAAATCTAAATTTGCGATTTTTTTCGTTGTGTCGTTTATTCGTAATAATGGTTTGGCAATTTGTTTTGAATAATAGAAAGAAGCTAGAAAAATAAGTACTAATACAAATGCAATGATATATATATAATAATCCTTCACCATTTGCACCGCTTCATCTACTGGCTGCAAGGAAGCCATTGCGAATATATATGTTAACGAACCATCTTTTTCTTTTATTGGTTTAATTAATAATTTATATTTTATATCATTTTTTTCATAGTCATTTACTCTTAAGGTATCATTATTATCTTCATTTTCATTTAACAGTAATTCTGCTTGAAATTCTTTTATACTTTCCAAAAACAAAGTATTTTTATAAATTGGATTCACTACCCCTTTACTATCAGGCAGTTGCACTTTTGTAATGGTTCCCCCAAAAACAGTACTAGGAAATTGTGCAGCACTTTTTCTTTCCTCTTTCAGCTTAAGAGCCATTTCATTTGCTTTCTTATCTAAAGGCTTGTTGGACCAATTTATACTTCCCTTGCTTACATTTAATACAGCAGGGACAAATGTAGAATCTTTATCTATCCCATAAATTGAAATTTGCAACCCTGAAAAATACGGGAGTTTTTCATTTTCAACCTCTTCTATCGCCATCAGATAATAGAGAGGGATTGTAATGTTTGTTTTTCCAAGTTCCTTCTGCGATAGCCGATCCAACTTTACCTCTAAATAAAAATCATCTGCATGTTTTAAATTCCCATCACTATCTAACGTCGTAATCCATGTATTATTTTCTCGATAAAAATCTTGTTCCAGTTTCTGAATAGCTTCAGTGTTACTATTATTCAAATAATCTCTCTCAAAAGAGCTTATATTCGTTTTAATATCGTTCACCTTTCGGTTTGCATAATATTGTTTGAAAAATATTGTTTGTCCAATAAATATTGTTGCTAGAATTAGCATACATAAAGCCGCTGTAAGAATAAATAATTTGAGTACAATCCCTTTTCTCATACATTCCCCTCAAATTTATACCCCATCCGAACAACAGTTGTAATATGCTTTGCTTTATCACCTAATTTATTTCGTACATTACGAATATGGCTATTCACAGTCCGATCATCACCAGCAAATTCATATCCCCAAATTCTTGAAATCAACTGCTCTCTCGTAAGAACAATCCCCTGATTTTGCATAAAATACGTTAATATTTCAAACTCTGTATGTGTTAAATTAATATCCATTCCATCTATCATAACAACGCGAGAAGGAAAATGAACATAAATTCCATGAATAGATAATGTATCATTTTCATTGTCCGAAGACTTACTTATAGTTGCCCTACTTTCCAGCAATCGTTTCGCCCTTGCCAATAAAATAGGCGGACTATATGGCTTTGTTACATAATCATCTGCCCCTAGCTCAAATCCAAGTAATGTATCATCCTCATCTACACGTGCTGTCAGCATAATAATTGGCACTTGAGACGTCTTACGGATCCTTCGACAAACAGACCAACCATCTAATTCTGGTAACATAATATCAAGAATAACTAAATGAACTTCCTCTTCTTCAAACAAGAATAAAGCTTCTTTTCCATCTCTTGCCTCAAGTACTTGATATTGCTCATTTAAAAAATAATCTTTCAAAATTTCACGTAAAATATCTTCATCCTCAACAATCAAAATTGTTTTTGACATATTCTTCTCCCTCTCTCGTTACTAAATACCAAAAGATAAGAATACTGTAATCTCATCTTGAATCAGTAGCAATCAACTTTGCCTCAATAATATATCGATCCGGTGCATCTCCTATATAATTGAATGGATAGCAGGTCGTTAGCGTTAATGTTGGCTCTTCTTTCTTCACAATGACTGTGCGATCATCCGCATGTGTAATCCATGTTTTTTGAATCTCATAACTATAAATTTTATTATCATATCCTATAATAAGTTTATCTTTTTCTTTCAGCTCTGCTAACTCTGTAAAAACAGTATCACGATGTCCGCTCAACACTGTATGGCCTCGTTCAGAAGGGACTGTTGTAATATCACTAACAAACATACCTACTCCTTTTTTCAAAGTGGTATCATTAGATCCCCAATATACAGAAAACTTCTTCTTTATTTTCGGGATATTTAATAGAGCTACTTTCTCACCTTCTTTATATGACATCTGAGAAGAAGACACTTGAGAATTTACAGGTACTTCAGTAGAATGCTCTTTTGATTGTATTTTTTCAAAATCCTTTATCTCTTCTGTCGTTAAATCTTGCGCAGAACTTTTCCCCTTATACCATTCAAAAGAATAATAACCTCCAATAAGAATACCAATTATTATAAGGGCGAATCCAATACGATTAAGAAGTGCCACTTTTAATCCCTCCATGCAAAAAATGGTAGGGATATCCTACCATTTTTAATATATGAAATTACCCCATGTTTTATAGACCAATGAACATTTCGTTTTACGATTTAACCTTACGACGATTCAATCCAAACAATGTCCCTAACGCCATAAGGCATGCACTTAATGCTATCATTGCTACACTATTTGATGCTGTATTTGGTAATTTTTCACCTTTTACTGCCTGCTTTTCTATTTCTTTTTTCGCAACTCCATCCTTTTGCTGTGCTTGAATTGCTGCTTCTTTTCTTGCCATATCTTGCTTTTCTTGTGTCTGTACTGCTTCTTCCTTCTTGGCTATCTCATTTTTTTGCTGTACTTGCGCTACTGCCTCTTTCTTTGCTACCTCATTTTTATGTTGTTCCTGAATCGCTGCTTCTTTTTTCGCCATATCTTGCTGTACTTGCGTTACTTCTTCTTTTGTCATTGTGCCAGTAGACGCACTAGCCACTGACGAATACCCTACTGATAAAAGTGCCATCGCACAGATTGGTAAAAGTTTCTTTTTCATTTTATTTCTCTCCTTGTATGCTTTTTCACATCGCATCAGATGTATTTATAGGATATATCCGTTATGTAAATATGAGATGCAGATAAAATGGATTTCTGTTAAAGATTGAATCAATATCAGAAATACAATCCCCCGCATATCTGAACGTTTAAAGTGCATCCAAAAAGAACAAAAAAAGCATTGTAGATTCCCTCTACAATGCTTTTTTATGTGTCTCATTATTTCAGTGCCTAATTGTTACTTTCACGTGAATGTAAAGTAAAAGGGTCTGAAGTGATAACTAATTGTCTCGGCTCAGTTTTCTTTAAGTGATTAGTGACGTTACACTTACGACGTTGAACACCCCATGCCTTTATAGGGTTTGTGAAAATGACTCTTCGCTCTTCATTAGGGGTCTCTTCTTCAAACTTACAACTTTCGCTCCGTTTACACCATTTCATTGTAAATATGGAAGAAGAATGATCTTTTTCTCGATCAAACAAATACGAAAAACTCATATCTCCAGCTAATACAACTGTGTTACTAGCTGATAACAAAGCAAAGGTTGTCCAACGTTTCTTCATTCCCTTCTACTCCTTCTTCACATAGAGTGCCTATAGCTTACTTTACCTAAAATGTGCTTGCCTTTTACCTTACATTCATAAGTTTATCCAAAAGACAACTATGTAACTATCGATTTTCCTTACAAATCACCTTACATTTTTGTAAGAAATAAACCTTTATCAAATATGTACTTCTCATTTTTGACTTTTTCCTCTCAATCCTTTACAGTCGAAATGTTCACCAGTTTTACAATCTAGGAGGATTATTATGAACATTGAAATAAAAGACACTTTAATTTCTACAGAATCGTTACAAGCAAAAGTAAAAGAACTAGCACTACAAATTGAACGCGACTTTGAAGGCGAAGAAATCGTTGTAATCGCTGTATTAAAAGGTTCTTTCGTATTTGCTGCTGATTTAATTCGTCACATTAAAAATGAAGTAACTATCGATTTTATTTCTGCATCTAGTTACGGAAACCAAACGGAAACAACAGGAAAAGTTAAGTTATTAAAAGATATCGATGTCAATATTACAGGCAAAAATGTAATTGTTGTAGAAGACATCATTGATTCAGGCTTAACACTTCACTTCTTAAAAGATCACTTCCTTATGCATAAGCCAAAAGCATTGAAATTCTGTACATTACTTGATAAACCAGAACGTCGTAAAGTTGACTTAAAAGCAGAATACGTTGGCTTCCAAATCCCAGACGAGTTTATCGTCGGCTATGGTATTGACTGTGCTGAAAAATATCGTAACTTACCATATATCGCATCGGTTGTTACAGAAAAATAAAACCAAATATAACTTCCATCGATTTCTGATGGAAGTTTATTTATATCGGTTACTAAAGGTTGTTACCTAAAACATTAACAACCTTTTATTTTTTATAAAACATTTCTAAGAAATATTTACACTGTACGTAAAAAGCCCCATGCATCTAGGGGAAACTTTAAAGCCATTGCCATGTACGAAGACAACTTCATTTTAGATTATTTATTTATGTATTTACTATTCGCTTCTTCTTTTGTAGGTACAAATAAAAAATACTACCTATGACGACAACTACTCCCCCTAAATAGATACCATACTTCGTTGCCAGTTCTACAATCATTTCGATATGTTTTCCAAACAAAGATCCAAGTACGAAATAAAGCAATGTCCAAACAAATCCTGTCGTATAGGAATACAAAGCATACGTTTGAAATCTCATGTTACTCATCCCAACTAAATAGGGTACGATATGTCTAACGACAGGTATAAAGTAGCTTGTTACTAATGCATACTGTCCGTATTTACCAATCATTTCTTGTGATTTCAGCAAGTACTTCGCTTTTTTCTTTTCCAACAATTTATCAAGTACTTTAGCACCAAATATCCTTCCAAGTATATAACCTAAAGAGAGGCCTGACACAACGCCCAAATAGGTTAACAAAAAGGCCGGAATTATATTTAGTATGTCCAGCGACGATACAAAGCCACCACTCATCACAATCATTTCATCTGGAACTGGCATACCTACAATCCCAAGCCATAAACAAAAAAATAAAGCCCCGTAACCATACGTCTCAATATAAGATAACAATTCATGTAATTCCATTACGTGCATGCCTTTCTACAACTAAAAACATGAGCTGGAGGAAGGTTCAACCAAACTTTTTTTAGTGAAATTTCCTGAAAAAAGTTTTGGATAAATGCTTTCTTTGCAAGCGAATATTGAAATGTAATGAACTCGCCGTCCTCACTTAATGATTCTATTACGCTGGATAAAATACGAGAAGATACTTCCGTTGGTAAAGATGTAAAGGGTAATCCTGATAATACGTAATCAACCTTCTCTATTTGAAACTCCTTTATATACTTCTTTAGATTCTCCGCTGATCCATGTATGACTAAAACGTTTGGATCATCCTTAAACTGCTCCTGTAACTTTTTGAAAAAAACTTCATTAATTTCAATTAAGATAAATATCGTGTGTTCTTTTTTTCTTTTTATAATCTCTCGTGTAAATGCTCCTGTTCCAGGCCCCAATTCTAGAATATACTTTGCTTCTTCAAAATTAATTGCGCCTACCATCTTTTTGGTTAATCTATTCGAACTAGGTGCAATTGCCCCAGTATTCTTTGGATGCTTCACAAATTCGGTTAAGAATGTAATAAATTGCATTTCTAACCTCTCCCTTTCATTCGGTATTATCTAATATAGCTCCAAGTATAACTATCATTTTTTAAAAAATAGCATGGAAATTTCTTAAGATTTTATGAAGAAATGAACAGGATAGAAAATATAAAAGCAGCTACCGCCTATAGCGATAGCTGCTTTCTTCATTACTTCGCACTCACAATCTTGTAATAAGAACGAACTGTTAAGAAGTAATATCCAATATAAATAACACTATATACACCGATACTCATTAATAATGGGATCAATATTTCAAATGGTAACAAGTTTGATAAGCCTTTTAGCGCAAATAAGCTGTGTAAAATCCCAATTACTAATGGAATTGCAAATATAAAACCTACTTGTTTTGCAATCGCCTTTTTCATTTCTCGCTTTGTAACTCCAACTTTACGAAGTACAACATAACGATCGCGGTCTGCACTTGCTTCTGTTAGCTGCTTGAAATAAATAATAGAACCTGTTGCAAGCAAGAACACTAAACCTAAGAATAGTCCAATAAACATCATTAACCCTGTCGCTTCAAGTCCTGCTTGGAAACCAGTATAGAAGTCTCTGAATGGTGTTTCAATTTCAGATTTTCCAGCCGGCATGACTTTCGCTAATTTTTCTGTTAGAACTTTACTGTTTCTTTCATCTTTAACATCAATATTTTTCACAACGCGTGTTCCAACTACTTTTTTAGCTTGTTCATATACTTGATCTGGAACAATTACAAATAATTCACCTAAGTTTGTGACATTATTACTTCCTGTACCTTTAATTGCTAGAGTCTTTGTTTCTTTTCCAATTGGAAATACGGCTTTATGTCCTTTATAGTCAGCGTTAAACTCATATTCCTCAATATATGAACCATCATATACAAAGGCCTCATCAGCCCCTATATCCACTGTATCTATATTCATCTTTTTCGCAAGGGTATTAAAAGATGATTTCGAGATAAGTTGGTATTGCTCAGTAATTCGATAATGAGTATTTCCAAGCATATCTGCTTGTTTTCCTTCAAACTTTCCTTTCACAGGAACCATCTCAACTTCAAATTGATTTGTAACTGGATGGTTTTTCTTTTCCTCATTAAAAATAGATTCTATTTTATTATCTAATGCTGCATCTTTTTTCTCATACGAATAACTATACGGTGCAAATTCCTTCGCTTGCTTAAATGTGTTGTAATACATCGTAACCGACGTACCGACCGCTGTTAATGTTACCGCACTTAATATCGCAATTGTTGCGAGGGATTTTGCATTTCCTTTAATACGGTACAGTAGTTGGGACGTCGTTACCATGTTCATACCGTTATAGAAAGATGATTTCTTGTTTCTTGCTCGTTTTAATACAAATACTGTAAAGAACATAAATAGTAAGTACGTACCAAGTACTGTTGCAAGTAAAATATAAAGCGCGACTGTCATAAAGTCTGCATATTTAATTGCTTTAATATACATCAGTGATAAGAAATAACCTGAACCGATTAAACAAACTGAAAGTAATGCTATAATCACGGATCCTTTTGGCATATCTTCCCCTTCACGCTCCGCACGGAAAAGTTCAATTAATTTAAAGCGATAGATTAAACGATACCCTTGCAGTGATGTATAAAGAATGATCACAAAAAAGATAATTGCCGTATCAATAATTGCAGCCATTGGTAATTCAAAATGTACATTTAAATTTAATCCCATCATGCTTACTAATAATTCAAGGAATAACTTTGAAAGTACACTACCAATCGCGATTCCGACTACTAATGACATCAAGCCCATCAGCATATTTTCATAAAATAACATTTTACCAATTTGTCTTTTTCGAATTCCTAGTAGAGAATATAAACCAACTTCTTTTTTACGCTTACGTGTAAAGAATCCATTAGAGTATATAATAAATACCGCTACGAAAATAATCAGCATCACACTTGATACTTGGAATGCTCCACTAATTTTCTTAGAACCTTCCGCTGCTTTTTCCATTTGTGAGTTATACTCAAGCGCCTTAAATGTAAAATAAATGACGATGCTAAAGATCATAGATGCAAAATATAAAAAGTAATCCTTAAAATTCCGCTGTATGTTGCGGAGGGCAATACTAGATAATGTCATCTGTCATCCCCCCAGAAATTGCGGACATTACGTCGACTACTTGTTGGAAAAATTGTTTACGTGTTAAGTCCCCGCGATGCAATTCTTTATATAGCTCACCATCTTTAATGAAGATAACACGTTTACAATAACTCGCGGCAAATGCATCATGCGTTACCATTAAAATTGTTGAATTATCATATTCATTTAATGCCTTCATACTTTCTAATAAATCTGTTGCTGATTTGGAATCAAGTGCCCCTGTTGGCTCATCCCCAAAAATCATACTTGGATTTGTAACGATTGCTCGTGATGCCGCGCAGCGCTGCTTTTGTCCACCAGATACTTGGTACGGGAATTGACTTAAAATATGATCAATACCAAATTTCTTCGCAATCTCCAGAACGCGACGATCAATTTCGCTTGCTTTCACTTTTGATAACGCAAGTGGCAATGCAATGTTTTCTTTCACCGTTAACGTATCTAACAAGTTATAATCTTGGAAAATGAAACCTAAATGATCGCGGCGGAACAATGCTAATTTATCATCATTCATTTTCACAATGTCTTTCCCATCAATTAAGATTTCACCGCTCGTTGCATTATCGATTGTAGAAAGAACATTCAAAAGAGTCGTTTTACCAGATCCAGAAGGTCCCATAATTCCAACGAATTCCCCTTCTTGTACTTGTAAGTTAATACCTTTTAGCGCTTCGAATGTATTTCCGCCTGTATCGTATACTTTTTTAATATTTTTCGCTTCTAATACCGTCTTCATCTCTATATCCCTCACTTCTTCTATTCTCTATTTTCACTATATCTTAACTTCCACTCTTGCCACTATCGATGTTTCTTACACAAACATGACAGTTATGTAAGGGCACTTAGCAGAAGAAAACAAAATTTAACCTTGTGAAATAACTACTTTGCTACTATAACACTGGGACAAAGAGCTATCTATTCATTCTCCTTACAGAAACATTACAATTCTGTAAGGTGGAAAAAAGCGCTCATCTTATCGATGGCGCTTTTTAGACTAACGTTTCACTTTATACTTCTTTTAGATTCATTGTTATACAATGTTGCAGTGATAATCGAGATCATTACAACAACTACAAAAGTAAACAACCTATAGTTTGATATCACAGCTGTACCTACTAGCAAAGCAGGTACGACAGCCATAATCATACCTCCAAACATACCAAGAACAGATCCCATACTCTGTTTCACCACTTGTGTTTCTGACACCCAGTCATAATTGACAAATCGATTATTAATAAAAACACCCCATACTGCTGAAAAAAATGAATATGCAATAGGAGTTATTATGATTAACATAGAAGTCCAAATATCCGCCTTTAAACCTATCATCATAAGGATGCCACTAATAATCGAGGTAGGGATGCTGAGTGAAAGATTCATGAGAATCTTACTGTCATAAATCATTTTAGGTGTTAGGGGCAATGATTTAATAATCCATACGTTTTTTCCCTCTAACGACAATGATACGCATGTTGTACATGTCATAGCAATCATTGCTGAGACAGCAAATGGCGCTACTTTTTGTAAAATCGTTTCGATGCCTGGATATCCGGTGAATTGATTTGGCCCTACTATAACCACCGCAAGTGAGAAAATAGCTGCCATGACAACTCCCATACCAATATTAATCACATATACGGTAGAAGAAAAGAAACGCTTCCGTTCTTTTTTGTATAATGCAATCAATACTGTTTCTTTCTTCATACGATCAATCTTGTAATTTGAAAGCATATGGTACGTAGAGATACCTGTGTTGATTTGTTTATATTTAAAGGCTAGTATTTTTACAAAAAGATAATACCAAATAACTGATATACCAACAAAAAGGATAAAAGCTACAATATTAGCATCGACAATTGCTTTTTGAAAAATGTTAGCTAATGGATACACCTTCACTAACCCCTCTGAAACAGTTGCTCCAATCCCCTCTAAATCTGCAAAACTATATTTCGTATTTCCTTGTTTGAACATAAAGTAACCAAAAATAATGATTGCTACCAAGCTTAAAATGGTAGTGACTCTATTTGCATATCTAAATTTGGAGGCAATTGCCGTAATACCTGCCCCAAAAACTGCCGCAATTGTTGTCGGAATTAAAGATACTGTAAACAGGGTTATGAACCACATCAAGTAAAAAGAAGCTAATGGCCTCTCGTATATACAATAAACAATGCCCATCGGCAGCATGATTATCATTGAAAACAACGTATTTAATACATACAAATACAAAAATCTACTAGCGATAATCGTATCTACACGAATCGGTAAAGACATGACAAAATCATAATCCTTAAAAGCAAAAATCTCACCATTCGCTTTAAACATCGTGAAAAACAAAACTAATACACTACTAATAACAAATGCGTAAACTGGAATTACTTCACCTATCCCCAGTTTTACCAATCCATATGCCGCGCTTCCACAATATAACATCAACATAACAGCCACGAAAGCAATTGATACCGAAATTAAAATTTTATTTTGCTTCTTTTTCCTATCTTTTTCATACTTAAAAGTATTTAGTCCAAGCTGCGTTATCAGACGGATTTTTAAAAGAGCTAGCGAATTATTCTTCATCGGCAAGCACCTTCATAAAGAGCTCTTCTAATGAATGTTCCCTTGTCAAAGACTTTACTTCCCCCGAGATTGCTAGTTTTCCTTTATTAATCATCGCTATCTTGTTACATAATTTTTCTGCTACATCTAATACATGAGTAGAAAAGAAAATGGCACTGCCTGATTCACAAAGTTCCTTCATAACCCCCTTAAGTACAAGAGCCGCCTTTGGATCAAGACCGACAAAAGGTTCATCTAAAACCAATAATTTCGGATGATGCACAACTGCTGATATAATCGCTACTTTTTGTTTCATGCCGTGTGAATAAGAGGATATTAAATCTCCCAAATATGGCGTAATCTCAAAAGCATCCCCATATTCTTGTATCCGTTCCTCTCTGTCTTTTGCCGATACCCCAAAAACATCAGCGACAAAGTTCAAATATTGAATTCCTGTTAATTGCTCATATAAATCTGGATTATCAGGAATATATGCCATTACTTTTTTACACGCAATAGGATCTTTTTTTACTGATTTTCCATCAACAAAAATCTCTCCCTCTTCGAAGTCTATAACACCTACAAGCGACTTAATCGTTGTACTTTTCCCTGCACCGTTGTGACCGATAAAGCCAAAGATATCTCCCGCTTGAACAGTTAAACTCAAATCATCTACTGCTCTTTTACCACCTTTGTATGTTTTGCTAAAATTTATGATTTCTAACATAGGCTCTCCTCCAATCGATTTAAACTGGCGCCCAATAAGAGCGAATATTCAGACTTCAAAAACTAAAATGACACGCAATAAGCCTTCATCCTTACCACATATCATTAAGTCGTATCTACTATTTATAGTTGTTCCTTTTTATATAAAATATAAGAATATCCATTCGTTAGCACCACAGCAATTAATATCATTGCAAGCATGATATATGATCTCCACTCAGCTGGTACAACAATACTTACAATCATAAGGAGTCCCAAAGCTACAAATACCTTTCCACTAAAACGATGTGTTTTACGCCATACTTCCTCATTACTGAGTGTCCATGGATTACGCATACCCACAAAGAAGTTAGGTTTACACTGTGGTAAATAATTCCCTATCACTAAAAATAAAATACCAACTAATAATTCTGGGATTCGATTTATAAATAAGTTATATCCTAATCCACTGGTGATAATATCTATATTCCCTACAAAAAGCAAAACAAGTATCCCATTATTCATCACCATAAAGCCTTTAGAGAATTTCTCGTAATTTGTTCTCTTTGGATCAATTTTGGGTAAAACATTTAGAAATATATATAAGCCAATCATAATCCCGACCATAGAAATCATTCCGTATAGTTTAGAAGAATAACCATCTACCTTACCACCATTCCAATGCGTTGCAATTGTATCCGGCAGATATGGCCAAGCAATCGTCCATGCTACACAAGTTATAAGAATTAATATGATTGCAAAAAGATGTTTTCTCATTTCCCTTCTCCCCCTTTATTCGTAAACGTAAATACCCATGTTAATAAATCTTGAAATACCGTTGTATTTAAAGAATACACAACAAATTGCCCTCTTTTTTCATCTTGAATGAGTTCAGCGTTTTTAAGTGCACTTAAATGATGCGAAATGCTTGGCTTTGTCATATTGAAGTGTTCGGCAATTTCACCAGCCGTTAAATCACCTTCTTTTAATAAATCTAAAATCTTTCGCCTTGTTGGGTCTGCTAATGCTTTAAATGCTTGGTTCAATGTCTTTCTTCCTTTCACTAATTAGACATTTAGATATTTATCTAAATGTTAAAATAAAAACTATAAATTGTCAATTATATCCACAGCCCTTTTTACTTTTTCCACTTTTGCCCTATACTGTTTACTAACGCTTGTTGCAAGATAATGAAAAGACTAGAAACACATGTTACACTATAGCTACAATTGTTTTTTGAGGAGGAATATATATGTATAAAGTTTTAATCGTTGAAGACGATCCAAATATCTCATCTTTACTTCAGTCTCACATTCAAAAATATGGTTATGAAGCGGTTGTTGCTGATAACTTTGATGATATTATGGATTCTTTTAATAGAGTGAAACCACACCTAGTGCTTCTAGATGTAAACTTACCGAAGTTCGATGGCTTCTACTGGTGCCGTCAAATTCGTCATGAATCAACTTGCCCAATTATTTTCATTTCTGCACGTGCTGGTGAGATGGAACAAATTATGGCAATTGAAAATGGTGCGGATGATTATATTACAAAACCATTCCACTACGATGTTGTCATGGCAAAAATTAAAGGACAATTACGCCGCATTTACGGTGACTATGCACCAAACATTTCAGAACGTATTGTGGAAGTGGAAGGTTTAAAACTATATCCAGAACGTCCAGAGATTCACTTTAAAACGGAACAAGTTTTACTAACAAAAAAAGAAGCAATATTAGCGGAAATGCTACTATCAAAACACCCACGTACAGCAAGCCGCGAAGATTTATTAGCTGCACTTTGGGATGATGAAAGCTTCGTTGAAGAGAATACATTAAACGTAAACATTACACGCCTTCGTAAGAAATTCAATGAACTTGGTATTGAGAATGCAATTGAAACAGTACGCGGATTAGGGTATCGTTTTAACGCAACTTGGAGTGAATAAGAATGAAGTTATTTTTGCGTGATCATTTTGCATTTTTTCTTCTTTATGCATTAAACTTCGGTATCATTTTCATTCTCTATGATGCAATAGATGGATTCCAAAGCAACAAGTTCTACTTTATTGTATTAAGTTTATATTTATTTATTTGCTTCCTTGCTTATCGCTATGTTCGCAACCGCAGAATGTATCATAGGTTAAGTGAGCCACCAGAAAAAATGGAAGATGCGTTTATTGAAAGAGCGACTGCACCGATGCCGCACGGCGTAAATGAACTTGTTCGTACGCAGTATCGCCTCTTCCAAAAAGAGCTACAAACATATGAAGTAAAACAACAAGAACATCAATTGTTTATTAACCACTGGGTGCATCAAATGAAAACACCCGTTTCTGTTATGCAACTTATGGTACTCGAAATGGAAGATGAACACCTCATTCCTAAATTTAAAAAAGAATTAGAAAGATTAAATCAAGGACTTGATATGGCTTTATATATGGCAAGACTTAATAACTTCCACGAAGACTTCCATGTAGAAACGATTTCACTGAAGGATGCCGTAACAAAAAATATTAATGGCTTAAAAGAACTCTTTATTCGCAATGGGGTTTTCCCCGTTTTAGAAGTCCACTCTGACCTTACGGTTGCTTCTGATGCAAAGTGGCTTAAATTCATTATCTATCAGTTAATGACCAATGCAGTTCGCTATTCTGGCGAGCGTGGCAAGAAAGTCTTCTTGTCCGCTTATCGAAACGGAAAAGACATTATTCTAGAAATTCGTGATGAAGGTGTTGGTATCCCACAAGAAGATATTCGAAGAGTATTCGAACCATTCTATACTGGAAAAAATGGTCGTGCATTTGGAGAGTCAACTGGTATGGGACTTTATATTGTAAGTAAAATTTGCTCTTATTTAGGACATTCTGTGAAATTAGATTCTGAGGTTGGTAAAGGAACAAGCATCAAAATCATCTTCCATAACGCTGCGAATACACAAGCCGATGAACCTAGGAAGGTGACAGAGCAATGAACATAACACATTTCAGCAAAATGTATGAGAATTCACTCTCATACATTTTTTGCAACACGACTCAAACTATATCTTCTATTCGGAGGTATACAGCATGACATTTTGGCAGTTTGCATTTAAAAACGTAACCCGAAATTCAAGGGCTTATTTCGCCTATTTCATAAGTAGTGCATTTTCCATTGCCGTTTTCTTTTCATTTGCGGTGTATTTATTTCATCCTCGATTACAAGGGTCTAACTTGGTTGATGGAATTTCAGGATTAATGATATTTTCGGAAGTAGTTATCGTGTTCTTCTCGTTCTTTTTCTTACTTTACTCCATCGGTACATTCTTAAAGGTTCGAAAAAAACAATTTGGTATTTTAACTGTTTTAGGAATATCCAGAAAGCAATTAAAACGACTTATTTTCTTAGAAAATATGTTAATTGGAGTATTATCTATCTTTTTTGGCATTCAATTCGGACTTGTATTTTCTCAGTTTTTCTTATTAGTAACAGCGAAAATTACATATGCCCCAGGACTATATTTATATTGGCCAACAGAAGCCATCATTTTAACAGCTGTAATCTTTCTTGGACTCTTTATCGTCGTATCAGCATTCACTCCTATACTCATTCGAACAAGAAAAGCGGTGCGACTTCTAAAGGAAGGGAAAGTGAAACAAAAAGAACGAAAGCCATCTATACTTATTTCTCTATTCGGTGCTATATGTTTATTCTCCGGTTATGTGCTAGCTGGAAATCCAAAATACTTTGTATCACTTGGTACTGAAATAGGGTCTATATACATTGTTTCTAGTATTTTCGTTATTCCATCACTAGTTGCAATGGGAACCTATTTTTTCTTTTCACAAATTAGCTTCCTGCTCATTCGTATTTTAAAAGCAAGACGGAAGTTTTATATGAAACGAATTAATATGCTTTGGATTTCAGATTTAGCAAACCGCATTCGGACAAATATTAATATGCTGTTTATTGTAGCAATGCTATCTACCCTTGCATTTACAATGATTACATTTATATATGGATTTGGGAAGTTTATAAAACTCGATGTTACCAACAATAGTCCATTTCCATTTACCTATCTTTCATACGACAACAATCCACTTGTCACGCAGCATATGGACTGGTTAGAAAAGCGACTTAGCGAAGAGCAATTTTCATATAAAAAGTTCGAAACGGACTTATATGCAATTTCATTACAAAAGGATGAAACGACTACTTATGAACAAGAGGCATATGTATTAAAGGAAAGTGACTATAATAAGCTTGCAACTGCTTTACATCGTAAGCAACTTTCTGTAAAGACGGATGAAACATATATATTACCTGGGTACGGGTATCAAAACGTATTGGTACCCATGCAAGAGGAGTACATGCAAAAAAGCGTCAAACTTTCTCAAAGTGGACATACATTACATGTAAAAGGTTACGAATTTATTAGCGTGATACCAACTGGATGGACATCACAAATATTGATTTTATCTGATGATACAGTAAATGCTTTATCAAATAACATGAGACATATGACGCTTTATAATTTTCAAGTAAAAGACTGGGAAAAGACACATGAAATCGCTGCAGAGTATTTTAAAAAATTAACAAAAGAGCGACACAACATCTCATCTACAGAGCCTTTATATATGATGGAGGAAGCAAGTAATACACTATACGAAATTAAATTAAGTACCGCTTCATTCTTTTTAATTGGCACATTCCTTGGTGTTATTTTCTTCATTGGAGCTGGAAGTGTACTTTACTTCCGAATGTATACGGATTTAACAAACGAGCAAGAAAAATATATTACCGTTACGAAGATTGGTTTAACGGAGTCTGAGATGAAGCGCTCAGCAACCATTCAGCTTGCGATTTTATTCTTTGTTCCATATATTATAGCTTCCATTCATACAATCTTTGCTACAAAAATGTTGCAAGAAATCATAAATCTGTCGTTATTTGCTGAGATTACAGTGGTTCTTACAATCTTTGGAACGATTGAAATTATCTTTTTCTTGTTAATCCGTTCCTTATATATGCAAAAATTATCGCATCATATTAAGCTTTAAAAAATAGAAAGGTGAGTTTTATGGAAGAAGTATTACACATTAAAAATGTCTCAAAAGTGTATGAGGGGAAAGTTCCTCATACTGCTTTAAAAAATATTAATTTGCATGTGGATAAAGGTGAGTTTGTCGCAATTATGGGACCTTCAGGGAGCGGTAAATCTACTTTCTTAAATGTAATTTCAACAATTGATTCTCCTACTGCTGGAGAGGTTTTTATTAATGGAAAACAGCCTCACACATTCCGCAGAGAAAAACTAGCCGTTTTCCGCCGTCAGGAATTAGGCTTTGTTTTTCAAAACTTTAACTTATTAGATACGTTAACAATCGGTGAGAATATTGTATTACCATTAACCTTAGATAACGTTCCTCTTAAAGAAATGGATGAAAAACTTGATAACATCTCAAAAAAACTTGGAATTGATCATATTTTAAATAAGCGGATTTTTGAAGTTTCTGGTGGACAAGCGCAGCGCACCGCAGTAGCTCGTGCTGTTATTCATCATCCATCGCTCTTGCTTGCTGATGAGCCAACAGGAAATCTAGACTCTAAAGCAGCAATTGATGTAATGGAGTTATTTACAAAATTGAATAAAGAAGAGCAAGCTACCATTTTAATGGTGACACATGATCCATTTGCAGCTAGTTACTGCAATCGCGTGATTTTTATTAAAGATGGGGAACTTTACAATGAGTTACACCGCGGTCTATATCGTGAAAAGTTTTATCAAGAAATCTTAGATGTACTGGCATTACTCGGAGGAAGACGCGGATGACATTTTGGCAGTTTGCATTTAAAAATGTCTCTCGTAATTCAAAAGCATACTTTGCCTATTTTGTAAGCAGTGTATTTTCAATTACGGTTTTCTTTTCATTTACTGTGTATTCGTATCACCCGCATTTACAAGGCTTACAAGAGCGAGGACCACTGATGAATTTAATTGGGATGGCCCAATTTGTCATCATTATGTTTTCGTTCTTTTTTCTCCTTTATTCTGTCGGATCATTTTTAAAAGTACGTAAAAAACAATTCGGTATTTTGACCATTCTTGGCATTTCAAAGAAACAATTAAAACGACTTGTGTTTATGGAAAATATGATGATTGGAATATTAGCAATTTTTGTTGGCATTCAAATTGGCCTTGTGTTTTCTAACTTTTTTCTACTAGTGACTTCTAAATTAACGGGTGTAAAAGGACTTTATTTATATTGGCCAACAAAAGCGATTATCATAACAACCATAACATTTATCATTTTATTTTTGATTGTTTCTACTTTCACACCTATATTAATTCGCACGCGCAAAACAATGCGTTTAATAAAAGATGAAGGTCTACAAAAAAAAGAGAGACGCCCATCTATTCTCATTTCACTTTTTGGAGTGGCTTGTTTAGTAGGATGCTATTATATTGCTGGTGTTCCGGAAAGTTATGTATCAGAGAAAACGATTCGAAGCGGCTTTGCTATTGTTCCACCATTATCAATCATTCCACTTGTAACAATTGGAACCTATTTACTGTTTTCACAAACACTGTTTCTTTTCATTTGGTTATTAAAAAAGAGACGTCGTTTTTATATGAAAAAAATTAACATGCTTTGGATCTCGGATTTAGCAACACGTACACGTGGTAATATTACTATGCTGTTTATCGTTACTATGCTATCTGCGCTTACATTCACGATTATCACGTCACTTTTTGCAATGAATAATTACACAAAAGCGGCAATTTTAGCAGATTATCCGTTTCCTTTCACCTATATATCTGATGAGAAAAATCCTTTTGAAAAAAAGCATACGGATATAATCGAAAGAGAGTTAACAAATTACGAATTTCAGTATAAAAAAAACAAATTCACCGTGTTAAAAGATCAAGCTTTTAATATCGATATTGCCATTATGAAAGAAAGTGATTATAACCAGCTTTCAACACTATTAAACAGACCGACGATTCAGCTGGATAAATCCGAAACCTATATTGTTTCGGATTACTCAAAAGCTGTCAGAAGCTTAACCATGCATCCTTTTGAAAAGCGAGAAAATATTACGATCGCATCTAACAAAAAAACATTTCATATAAATGGCTTTTCTGAACAAGCAATTGGGCCAAAGTTTGCTCTTCCTTATATTCTGGTTATGCAAGATTATGTAGTGGAAATGATGATTCCTCATATCGAAACGATGACAATTTATAATTATATAGTGGAAAACTGGGAACAGGCCATTTTACCAACAACAAATATTTTAAAAGTAACGAACGAGGATAGAGACAATATTTCTAAATCTAAAGAACAAAATAATAACACACAAACGCCCATCCCATTCTCTATTTTTACGGCTAGTGACGAACTGTCTTATAGTAAACAAAATAATGTTTCCGGTTTCTTTATCGGTGCATTTCTCGGCGTCATCTTCTTTATGGGTGCAGCTAGCGTTTTATACTTTCGAATGTATAACGATTTAACAAGGGAAGAACAGAAATATATTACCATTACAAAAATTGGGTTAACAGAAACGGAAATGTTCCATTCTGCAACCATTCAATTGGCAATCCTATTTTTTGTACCTTATATCGTTGCTACTGTGCATACGATATTCGCTATTCAATTTTTACAATTTATACACTCATTTTCATTATTAAAAGAATTACTATTCGTATTAACTCTATTTGGGACCATCGAGATTATTTTCTTTTTCCTAATCCGTTCCTTTTACATTAATAAATTATCACAACGTCTTAAAATTTGAATAAAATAGCCTTGTGCGTATGCACAAGGCTATTTTCAATAGTTTTTGTTAGCAGTAACCGCCGCCGTAACCACCAAAGCCACCATAACCGCCATAGCCACCGTAACCGCATCCACCACCGAAGCAGCTAGCACCGATGATGATCAATAAAATAAACAGTACAATTAGAAGCGCAAAGCCGCCTCCGCAGCCGTGTCTTATATGCTGATGATGATGATGGTCATGATTGTGATCGCACTTTTCACTCATTACTCTATTCCTCCTTTAGTATCATTCGTAACAACAAGGGGATCCTATCATGTTCTAAATGAGCGGATTCCATTTATATTATGTTTACATGGGAAATCAGGAGCTTGTTTTTCCCAAAAACAGGCTTGTTTTACGAAAAGATGCAATTGAACCATGAATTTATAGATAACCGTGAATGCGTACGAACTGTACGAACTGCTCATTCATCACAAAAAGGCCTACGATAATCGAATCATCGTAGGCCCTTATATACGCTGTACAAATAGCTTTCCTTCTTGAAGGATACGCTTTTTTAATTGTGGATTGGGGAGCATATTTAAATGTACCATATCAAATTTCTCGCTTCCCTCTAGCTCTTCTGTCAACTCAAAGCATAGCCACTGAAATTGTTTATACGAGGCATTCTTCGTTTCAATTGCAATATGATAACTATACTGATCGAACACTTCTTTCCTTACTTGAGACCCAAAAATATATGCAACTTTTACAATTGGCACCTTTAATAAATATACCTGTATGGCTTGCAATATATCTTCTTGCTGCCTCATGCATTCACCTCTCACATACAATCCGTTTTTTCGTAATCTCTTCTAATCTTTCCCGGTTTACTTCATATCCAAACCCAGGTTCATTCGGAACAAATACTTTTCCGTCTTCCAATGTTACTTCTGGTAAAATAATATCTCGCTTCCAATGTCTACTCGAAGCTGAAATATCACCTGGAATTGTAAAGTTCGGAAGTGATGCTAACGCAATATTTTGCGCACGCGAAATCCCCATTTCAACCATACCACCGCACCAAACAGGAATGCCGCGCTCCTGACAATAATCATGAATTTGAATCGACTCAGTTAATCCACCAACTCGTCCCGGTTTAATATTTACGATGCGGCAGCTTCCAAGTGTAATCGCTACTCTTGTATCTTCTAAGCTATGAATACTCTCGTCCAAACAAATAGGTGTCTCAATCTGTTGTTGGAGCTTAGCGTGATCAAGAAAATCATTATCTGCTAAAGGCTGCTCAATCATCATTAACTGGAATTCATCTAATCTTTTTAACTGCTCAGCATCAGCTAACGTATACGCTGAGTTTGCATCGGCCATTAATGGAATCTTGGGGAAGGCTCTTCGTATTTCTTTCAGCAGCTCATAATCAAGTTTTGGTTTAATTTTCACTTTAAAGCGCTCATAACCTTCTTCTGCATACATCTCAATTCTCTTTAACATATTGGGAATCGTATCTATCCCAACTACAACACCGACTCCAATTTTTGGCTGCGTTCCTCCAAGTAAAGTCGCTAATGGCTTGTTTTGACGTCTCGCATATAAATCCCATACAGCGCCTTCTATCCCTGCTTTTGCCATGTGATTTCGTTTTATATGCTGAAAGAGGCCCGGAATTTCACTCGGATGCGTAATTTCCACTTTCAGTAAATCTGGTAATAAAAAATCTTGAAGCATATGAAGCGCCGTTATTACAGTTTCTTCTGTGTACCATGGCTCAGAAAAAGCGACGACTTCTCCAAAACCGATATATCCGTCAGCATCCTCAAGTTCAATGACGATACTTTCGCGCTTTTTATACGTTCCGTAACTTGCAGCAAAAGGCACGACAAGAGGCATTTCTGTTATATAAAGCGTCACCTTTTTAAACTTCATCTATATTTCCTCCAACAAATGCCTTAATTCACGTCTTAACAATTTTTTCGAAGCATTACGTGGTAATTCTGATAAGAAATACACTTCTTTTGGTACTTTATACTTCGCTAATTTTTCTTCACAAAAACGAATGATTTCTTCTTCAGTTACATGATCTGTTTTTACGATAAATGCAGCTGGTACTTGTCCCCACTTAGCATCCATTTTTCCAACAACGCCAGCTTCTACAACTTTCGGATGCGCAAGCAACACCTCTTCAATTTGCGCTGGATAAATATTTTCCCCTCCTGAAATAATTAAATCACTACGGCGATCTAGTACATATAAAAATCCTTCTTCGTCCAAATACCCAAGGTCACCAGTACGAAGCCAACCATCCTTTATTGCTTCACGTGTTGCATCTTCCCGTTTAAAATAGCCATGTGTCACATTCGGCCCTTTTACAACAATCTCACCTTCAACATTTGGTGGCATAACCCTACCATCCTTCTCAATTCGAAGCTGACATGGGAAAAGAGGTTTTCCTGCTGAACCGACTTTCGTTAACATATAATCCGCTGATAGTGTACAAATTTGTGAAGAAGTTTCCGTCATTCCATATGTTTGATACACAGGAATCCCTTTTGTTACACATGTTTCTAATAGAGGCTTTGGCGCAGGCCCTCCGCCTAATAGCATACAGCGTAAAGCGTTTGGGTATGTTTCTCCTTCAAGTCTTTCTAATAAGTCCGTCAGCATTTTAGAGACGACCGATATGATTGTTACTCCTCTTGTTTTAATCGCTTCATGAATAAAATCAGGATCATATTTGGGAACGAGCAAAACTCGCATACCGTACATAATATTTTTCATTAGAAGGGATAAACCGCCTACGTGGAACATCGGCATACACGCTAACCAACAATCATCATCACGGAGTCCTAAGTTCAGCGATGATCCAACGGCACTCGCCCAGTGATTACCATATGTTAAGATAACTCCTTTCGGCTTTCCAGTTGTTCCTGACGTATAAATAATTGTCATCGCTTCTTCTAAAGAAAACTCTTCTTGAATCATTGCGGGTTGCTTCGGTCCATTCACCACTTCTTCAAATTTGTAAACCGGTACCTGCTCCGTTTCAAATTCTTGGTCTGTTAGTAAGCAAACAACTTCAGCATCTTCCATTTGCCAAAGTAGCTCTTCTCTTGAAAGACGTGTATTTAGAAGTACGGCTACTGCCCCTATATAAGACAAGGCATGAATTACCGTAATCATCTCCGTACCATTTTTCATCAGAACAGCCACTTTTTGACCTTTTTCTATCTGTAAGTAGGAAAGGTGTTTACAAACAGATAATACTTTTTCATGTAATTCTGCAAAGCTTATTTTCTCTTCCTTTGTCTCAATCGCAGTACGATTTGGCGTTAAAAAAGCACGCTGCATTAACCAATTGGGCATCGTCTTCATTACACATTCTCCTTCCATGAAAGAAAGAGACTTGATGTAGAATCAAGTCTCTTTTTTGCTTCCGCTTTTAATCTATCCGGCTACAGCGGCTAGAATATTCGGTGGCTTCGCTTCTGCCCATGAGGCAAACTGCGCCTCTACGTCAGAAGCTCCATCTCCCTCACACTCTAAACGAGCCGCTTCCGCTTTTGATCAAGGAAAACGAGGGAATTGTCCGAAGTCTGGACGACGTTTTTCTTTGAACGCGTCACGGCCCTCTTTTGCTTCGTCAGTTGTGTAGTACAATAACGTTGCGTCTCCCGCTAGTTGCTGGATACCAGCTAATCCGTCTGTATCTGCATTGAATGCAGCTTTTAAGAAGCGAAGTGCCATTGGGCTGTTTGCTAAGATTTCTTGTGCCCATTGTACTGTTTCTGCTTCTAACTCTTCTAATGGTACAACTGTATTTACTAAGCCCATATCAAGTGCTTCTTGTGCACTATATTGACGGCACAGGTACCAAATTTCACGAGCTTTCTTATGACCTACCATACGAGCTAAATAACCAGCACCGTAACCGCCATCAAAGCTACCTACTTTAGGACCAGTTTGTCCAAATACAGCGTTGTCTGCTGCAATTGTTAAGTCACATACGATATGAAGTACGTGTCCACCACCGATTGCATAACCTGCTACCATTGCGATAACTGGTTTCGGGATTGCGCGAATTAAACGTTGTAAGTCTAATACGTTTAAGCGTGGGATTTGGTCCTCACCTACATATCCGCCATGACCGCGAACTTTTTGGTCGCCGCCAGAACAGAATGCACGTCCACCTTCACCAGTTAAAATGATAACGCCAACATTCGCATCATCACGTGCATATGCAAAAGCATCGATTAACTCCATTACCGTTTTAGGGCGGAATGCGTTATGTACTTCAGGGCGGTTAATCGAAATTTTTGCGATACCATTGTATGTGGAATAAATAATATCTTCGTAATTGCCTTCTTTTACCCATTCAATAGCCATTACTATTACCTCCTTTTTTATCGTGCTAATAGTCAATTTAACTTGTCCATTAGCTAATCTATAAGTTCTACTCTCTTCAAAAGAAAAAAGTGTCACTGCATAGTTTTTAGAAATCCCTTTACTATTGTATCAAACTTTTTCGGTTGTTCCACATGAATTGCATGGCCAGCTCCATCAATTTTGACAAATTCCGCGTGCGGGATGCATTTTTTTATGTTTTTTAAGATCTGAAAGAATTTTGGATCGCTCTCTCCGTTCATTAACAAGACAGGCATTGCGAGCTCTTCAAGCTGATTCCACCATGAAGGCTGAGCACCTGTTCCCATACCCCTAAGACTATTTGCAAGTCCTCTTGGGTGATTAGCAAGTCTCTCGGTTCTTACCGCCTCTTGTACATCTCGTGACAACCTTTTTTGCGTTGCAAACAGCGGTATATTTTCCCACCTGCTTACGAAGGCGTCTATTCCTTCCAATTCAATTCGATCTGCAAGCTGTTCATCTTTCGCGCGGCGTTCTTTTCGGTCCGATTCCATTTCAAGTCCAGCTGTGCAATTTTCTAATAAAAGAGACTTCACACGGTTTGGATATAAGCATCCTATCGTAATCGCCAGTCTTCCACCCATTGAATAGCCAAGTATATGTGCTTTTTCAATATGCAAATGATCGAGTAGTGCCGTCATTTGTCGTGATACATTTTGAATATCATAATGCGTAATTTCCTCGGGACTCTCTGTTTTTCCATGTCCAACAAGATCCACTAAGATAACTTGAAATTGCTTACTCCATGAAGAAATAAAAGAACGCCATGTCTCCATGCTACCCGTAAAACCATGAAGAAGTAGGAGCGGTTCTCCACTTCCGACCACTTCATATTCGTACGTTACACCTTCTAGCATGACTTTCATTTCGCTTCACCTTGCAAAATTTCGGTAACTATTTTCGATGTACTTGCCCATAAATCACGGTGCATCTTTAAGTTCTCATCACGATTCGTACAAATTTCTACAACGTGTAATCCTCGTTCAGTTGTTCCTTTTTGTACTTCTTCACGAAATGCTTCCCAACCATTTACACGCGCAAATGAACCACCATACATCTTTACAATATGTTCATAATCAAGTCCAAGCGGCGTTCCGAATAATGATTCAAAATGCTCTTTTGATTCATATTGCGGTAAGAATGAGAAGATGCCACCACCATCATTATTTACAATAACAATTGTTATGTTTAAATCATATAATTTTGCTGCTAATAGTCCGTTTAAATCATGATAAAATGATAAATCACCGATTACTAATACAAGGGGCTCACAAACAGTACTCGCACCTAGAGCTGTTGAAATAATTCCATCAATCCCATTCACACCACGGTTTGCCACTACATTGATTCTTTTATCTGTTGTAAAGAAGAACGTATCTGTATCACGAATTGGCATACTGTTGCTGGCAAATAAAGTTGCTTCCTCTGGTAACACATGAACAATATCAGTAATCACTTTTCCTTCAAATGCTGTTTCATATGTTTCGATTTCACGAAGCTTTTCCTTCGTCGCATCGTTTATATGTTTCCACATCCCGTACCAATCATTCTGTTCTCTCTTTTGCATATTATCTGTAAGTTCTTTACAAAATGAGATATCACTTGCACATACAACTTCCGTCGCTGCAAGAGCCGGGTCTCTCCATTTTCCTGACTCATCTACAACGATATGAACAGCTGTCTTTTGTTTCTTTATATATTGCATTAAAGCTTTCGATACAGGCATACCACCGAAACGAATGATAACTTCCGGCTTCCACGTATCCTTTAACAATTCATTTCGTAAAAATGTATCATAACAATCCATTACCATTGATTTATCATGTTCACCGCTTCTGAGACCTGAAAGGGGATCTGCTAAAATTGGATATCCGGTTTTAGCAGCAAACTGTATGATAGGTTCAGCAATCCCTGGATGACTATCGTCTCCACAAACAATAAGCCCCTTTTCCATACTTGAAAGGCGCTCTGTAAGAGAACTTACATATTCACTGGCCATCGTCATGTTTCCTTGGTGAACTGCCCCTGTATATTCACCACGACCTTTTTCCCATAAATCTGCTAAAGAGAAATCAGGAATGAGTGGTTCCCGAAGTGGGAAGTTAATATGGACAGGTCCCTTTGGCTCAAGGGACGCACTTGCAATAGCACGTCCAACTGTCATACGAGCATAATGATACATAGGCTCTCTAGCTTCTGGCAGTGCCATCTCCATAAACTGTTTCACAAAAGAACCATATAAATTTAATTGATTCATTGCCTGCGGTGCCCCAACATCTCGTAGTTCATGTGGTCTGTCTGCTGTTAAAACAAGCAATGGTACACGTGAATGAAAGGCTTCACAAATTGCCGGATAATAGTTTGCTGCCGCTGTTCCTGATGTGCACAAAATCGCTACAGGACGCTTCTTCATTTTCGCAATACCGAGCGCAAAAAAGGCAGCTGATCGTTCATCGACATGCAAATACGTTTTTATCTGTTCATGTTGCTCCATTAGTAAGGCTAACGGCGTTGATCGTGAACCTGGACTAATGACAACATCATATACATTTAGACGCGCCATTTCGTCCACAAACGCGCCTAAATAATATGATAATGCTTCTATATGATTATTCATTTCATTAATTCCTCCAAAGCACCAAGCATCGGTCTAAACTTCAAACTTGTTTCTTCATATTCAAGTTGCGGCACAGAATCAATCACAATACCGCAACCAGCAAATAAGGATGCCTTATCACCATTTAATAATCCGCAGCGTAAGGCTACCGCAAATTCACCGTTCCCTTTGTCATCTATCCAGCCGATTGGTGCTCCGTACAATCCGCGGTCTAATAATTCTACATCACGAATCAGTTTCATCGCTACGTGGCGAGGCGTGCCGCCAAGTGCTGGCGTTGGATGTAATTCTTCCACCATCGAAAGAAGTGATGCATCACCTTTCGCTTCAACTGGTGTATATAAATGTAGTAAATTTTTTGTTGTTAATAATCCTGGTTGCTGCGGAATATTAACAGACTCGCAATGCTCATTTAATACGCCTCGAATCATATTTACTACATAACCATGCTCTGCCAAATTCTTTTCATCATGAAGAAGCATCGCACCATTTTGTTTACTTTCTTCTATAGAATTACCATGACCAATCGAACCAGCAAGACACATGGATGTAAATTTCTTTCCTTCTTTTCGAATTAATCTCTCAGGCGTTGCTCCTAAAAAGCATGCCCCTTTATAATCAAAGGAAAATACGTAACAATCTGGCTGACCAATGCGGAGTGCTTCTAAAACACGAGCAGAATCAATATTTTGGTTCATCGTTAGTTTTAATTCCCGTGCTAATACAACCTTTTGTACGCTTCCTTTTTTCATTTCATCCTGTACTTTTACAATTGCATTCATCCAGCCCTTTGGGTCAACTTCTATTTTAGAAGTTACTGTTAACTTTTCCTCTATAAGCTGGCCTTTGCATTCTTGTAAAATTCTTTCTTCCAAAGAAACAATTTCTTCATAAATTATCTGTGCCGAATCTTCAGCTGAAATAAATGTATTTATTGTTAACCATGCTTTTTCATTTTTGACTGTTAAAAGAAAAGCTGGTAACGACAATGTTGTATCTTTAAATTCTTTCCAAAGATCCGTTTGTTCTTTTTCTGGATCAAATGAAAAGCCACCAAATAAAAGTGGTCCTGTCCCAAATTCATACTCTTCTCTTTGAACAATTGCATTCTTCTGCACTTTACTCCACTCTTCGCGAGCATCTTGAAAGCGTTTGTCAGAAGAATTTGCTATAGTGAAAACAGAGCCAATTCCAGCAAATATCACATGCTGAGCCGGATCTGCAAAATAACATCTATTTTCGGATGCAATCCTTTTTCCTGCTGCATAAAAAAGAAGTGGATCCATCCAATCTATTTGCTTTACAAAACTGACCAATGTTTTTTCATTCGTCGCACGTGTAATAGCTGTAATTAGTACTTCTTGTAAATCTTTTTGTTTCGTCTGAATCACAGAATCTCCCCCCTATGGGCGAAAAATAGTCATAAATACGCTTGATTTTAAGATACACCTCAAACGAAAGCCCTGTCAACGTTTAGCATTTCTGAGAAATTCCCCTTCTCTTCCTAGAAAATAAACGTTGACACTAAATGCTGCTTTTCCTACACTTAATTGTGTATATTATGTGACAAGGAGGATTCAACATGGAAATGAAAGTCGAAACGAATTCCCCTTCTATGTCGCCAAAACCAAGTAAACAAACGGGTTGGCGCATTTGGTGGAGTTTATTACGTCCTCATACATTAACAGCAGCTTTTGTTCCTGTTTTTATCGGAACAGCTTATGCAATGCAAGTAGGGGGTATTAATCAAATACATCTCCCTCTTTTCTTTATCATGCTTCTTGCCTGTCTTCTCATTCAAGCAGCAACAAACATGTTCAATGAATACTTTGATTATAAAAGAGGATTAGATCATGAAGGTTCAGTTGGTATCGGCGGTGCAATTGTCCGCGACGGGATTCCGCCAAAAACAGTATTGAACTTAGCATTTGGATTTTTCGGTATCGCAATGCTATTGGGCGTTTATATTTGTATGAATTCTAGCTGGTGGCTTGCTGCAATCGGTCTTGTTTGTATGGCCGTTGCCTACCTTTATACAGGTGGCCCCCTTCCAATTGCCTATACACCATTTGGAGAATTAACAGCAGGATTATTTATGGGTGTTATTATTATTGGTATTTCTTTCTTCATTCAGACTGGCACTGTAACATCAGAAATTATTTTAGTATCTATTCCAAATTCGATTTTAATTGGTGCAATTTTACTTTCTAACAACATTCGTGATTTAGATGGTGATAAAGAAAACGGTCGTAACACCTTAGCAATTATCGTTGGACGTGAAAACGCAATTGGTGTCCTTGCATCTATGTTTATCGTTTCATACATTTGGACGATTGCCCTAATGATTGTCGGAATCGTCTCTCCATGGATGCTAATCGTATTCCTAAGTGCACCGAAAGCATTTAAAGCAACAAAAGGATTTATCGGAAAAAGTATTCCAATGGAAATGGCACCTGCAATGATTGCAACTGCAAAAACAAATACAATCTTTGGATTTTTAATGGGAATCGGCCTATTGCTTGGATATTTTCTATAGAAGAGGAGCTGCTAGTTAGCTCCTTTTTTCAATTTCAAAATATATCGGTGCTTTTTCAATATATGGGCGATGTCATTACCTTCCTAAATTCCTCCTCATATTTCCTGTAATCCAGCTCATACTACATAAAGAAACCGAATTGTAGGAAGGTGGATACTATGTTAACTCCACAACAAATCAATCATTTTAAGTCTATTTTAGAAAAGCAACAACAAGAGTTAGAACAAACGCTGCAAAATCATGAAGGGACAGACCGTGCTTCTGAACGGGAATCTGTTGGGGAATTATCGGCTTATGATAATCACCCTGGCGATATGGCTACCGAATTATATGAACGCGAAAAAGACTTTGGACTTATTGAATTTTGGCATAAGCAACTGCAAGATACAAAGGATGCCCTGCAAAAAATTGAAGCTGGCACATACGGGGTTTGCGAAGTTTCTGGTGAAGAAATTCCGCTGGAAAGATTAGAAGCCATGCCGACTGCTACAACTTGTATTGAACATACGACAAATAAATTAAACCTAGGTGCACGTCCCATTGAAGAAGAATTGGTAGAGCCACCGTTTGGCAAATACGATATGGACAGTGCCGTTGGATATGATGCAGAGGATGCTTGGCAAGATGTTGCTTTATATGGAACATCAGAAACGCCATCTGATTTAGAACGCCGCGACTCGAAGAATTTTGATGAGATGTATGTGGATGCTGAAGAACCACGCGGTTACGTAGAAGACTTTGAAAACTTCATCGGAACAGATATGTATGGGAAGAACCCACAGGTGTATGCGACAGAAGAACATGAAGAATATGAGCAGATGCTTGATGATTTTGAAGAGCGCACCTTTAAAGGGGAATTATCTCCGAATGAATCTAGTTCAAAAGAATAAAAAAAGCATTCCGAAATTCGGAATGCTTTTTCTCGCTAGCTAATTAGTTTTTTGTAACGTTAGCAGCTTGTGGTCCACGGTTACCTTCAACGATTTCGAAAGAAACTTCTTGACCTTCTTCTAAAGTTTTGAAGCCGTCGCCTTGGATAGCTGAGAAATGTACGAATACATCGTCTCCACCTTCAACTTCGATGAAACCGAAACCTTTTTCGCTGTTAAACCATTTAACTTTACCTGTTTGCATGTCATGTACCTCCTAAATAAAAATGAAACTATGAATCCACATGAAAAGGTGGATATAAAGGACATGAATGTATCTCAGACCTAACGCCTTGAATTAAACACGCTTTATTTCCGTACCACATTATGTAGCTCAATAGTGATTTCACTATATCACGCTCTATCAAAAACGTCAAATGAGAACACTTTCATTTCAGTATTTTTTTTTTAAACTTCACAAAATATGTAAACTATATAAACTAGTAGAAAACCTTTTTTGAGGCGGGAGGGAGCATCCAGCCTTCCATAGAAACGTTCGGACTCTTTTTAGCCCCCTGCCATGTAAAAAACAAAAGGAGAATGCAAGTAAATGTCACCTTTTGTTCTTCGTAGCAGCAACTTACATGTCGAAAAATTAAAATGGCTTTTTGTTAAAAATTAGCAAAATGATTGTTTTCTAATCTCTTTAAATTCTGTACAATATGAGTATCCACTACATATGAGGTGAAAATAATGAAAGCACATGAAATTGAGTATAAATTATACGGCGATGATATGCAGTTCGTTGAAATTGAATTAGATCCAGAAGAAAGCGTAATTGCAGAAGCTGGCGCAATGATGATGATGGAAGACTATATTGAAATGGAAACCATCTTCGGCGACGGTGGCGGAAAGTCTAGTGGCCTATTCGGTAAACTAATGGGAGCTGGAAAACGTCTTGTTACGGGTGAAAGTATGTTTATGACTGTATTTACAAATACAGGTCATGGCAAACGTCATGTATCATTTGCTGCACCGTATCCTGGGAAAATCGTTCCAGTTGATTTAAGAGAGTATCAAGGCAAAGTAGTTTGCCAAAAAGATGCATTCCTTTGCGCTGCAAAAGGTGTTTCTATCGGAATTGAATTCACGAAAAAAATTGGTAGCGGCTTCTTCGGCGGAGAAGGCTTCATCATGCAGAAACTTGAAGGTGATGGACTCGCTTTCATGCATGCAGGTGGCACTGTGTACAAACGTGAACTAAAGCCTGGCGAAAAACTGCGCATCGATACAGGTTGTCTTGTTGCAATGACAAGAGATGTTGACTATGATATTCAATTTGTAGGCAATGTAAAAACTGCTCTATTTGGCGGAGAAGGGTTATTCTTCGCAACGTTAGAAGGACCAGGAACAGTTTGGCTTCAATCCTTAACACTTAGCCGTTTAGCAGCGCGTCTTACAAATCCTGCAGCTCAAAGCAGCGGGGAAGGTAGCGTTTTAGGTGGACTTGGTCGACTTCTAGATGGGAAAGAATAAAAAACAAATCGCTACGTCATAAGGCGTAGCGATTGTTTTTTCACTTATCTTCTTCTCTTGCGGGACTGTACATCCCATTTTGAATCATATAATACTCCATCGCTTCATTTAACCACGTCTCTTCTTCCTTTGTATACGGGGACGGAATCATATCCTCATACTGATCTTCTATATTTTCTAAGTTACCCAAAGTGTGTAAAGCATCCTTTCCTACATATTGAAGCGTTGCCTTCATATGTTCATTAACAAGCTTTTGCACCTCTGGATTATGGACTGGCTTCCCAAATAATCTTTTCACTTCTTTCGACAACTGAATAAATTCTTTATCCAATGCGACCATCTCTTCTTCAGATTTATCGTATAATCGATCAACGGCTTTCTTATCCATGTATTCCTCAAGCCATAGGCGTTGTTCACTTTCTTTTTGTATATTACGAATTAAACTCATTAAAATATTACTATCTACTTGCCCTTCATCTTCTAATAACGTAATTGTCCGATTAATGGCTTTCAAAGAAGTTTCAATATGTTCCTTTTTTTCTTCAAAGGCTGTTTTTTGGCGTTGTAATGTTTCTTTTAAGCTTTCATTAAAGCTAGACATATTGATCATTACACATATTTCATCTAGACTGTATCCTAAAAATTTAAGACTCACTATCTTTTGCAACGTTAAGATATCTTTATTTACATATATTCGATGCCCAGACCTAGGATGTTTTTCCGGTTTAAGTAATCCGATGTCATCGTAATAATGTAGCGTTCGTATTGATGTGCCTGTTCTTTTAGAAAACTCTCCAATTGAATAATTTTCATTGTTACTCATCCGTTATTCCCCCCTACATTGTTTTACCGATATGGTTACTCAAATCATACTACCTCACGTAACTGTAGGTTCAAGTATTAAATTGCTTCAAATTTCCTCAAAGAATGATTATTCCCTTTCACTCATATATTGAACTATTACTATTTCTTAAGGAGGGGCTTCCTTGATACGTGCTCCTTTATCTTTTGATAAAGATACTGCCATATTATTAGCTTCATGCTGTGAATTAACATATGATCAATATAAACAAAATGGCGTTTTTCAAATACCGGATGGATTTGAATATGTACAAGGCTTTCAAGCAAAGGTCATTCAAACAACAGAATGGTTTGGCTTCATATTAGAATCTGAGGATACCATCGTCGTTGCCTTTCGGGGAACACAAACTGATTTAGAGTGGATTATTGATTCACTTGTGAACCAAAAACCTTATCCATACGCCTTAAATAGCGGAAATGTTCATAACGGATTTCTCTCTATTTATGAATCTTGCCGTGATCCAATTATGGATATGCTTGTCTCCTTACCATCACATAAAAAACTGCTTGCCACAGGACATAGTCTCGGCGGAGCACTTGCCACACTACACATATTAGACGCGCGAGTGAACACTGCGTTTGCACAATACGGTCTCTATACCTTCGCTTCTCCAAAAGTCGGTGATATTACTTTTCGAAACTATTACAACATGCAAGTCGCAAGCAGCTTTCGCTTCGTTAATTTATTCGATGTCGTCCCGCTTCTTCCCCCGCGCAAAGTGCATTTTAATGACCGTGACTGGGAGTATACACATGTTCATCACAACATGACATTTACGAAAAATACAAAATCTATCGCCAACAATCACGCCATGACAACATACAAAACATGTCTGACTTCTCATTTTTGATACGGAAACATTTGGAAACAACATACCGGTATACTATAATAATCTATGTAACTACTTCTGGATGAGGGGACCAAACATGCTAAAATATTTCTTTGCACTTTTTCTAGTATTATTGTTTGCAGTTACAGGTTTCTTTACATTCTCATACTTTGCTACAGGCGAATATGGTGGGACTGGTATGTTATACTCGGTGACACCTTATATCTCTATAGTGAAATAATCAAAAACGGCTTGGAAGTTTCCAAGCCGTTTTTGATTTACCTACCTTTACTTTATGAATTCAACTCATTCTCCTTCATAAAGTGACACTTTAATCAGCGTTTTTTTCTTCATCCCCACTGATTATTGGCCCTCATCAATCAGGTTTTTACAAGCAGTTTAACTATCTAGTTTAATAATGATACATCACTAAATCTGCAAAAGAAAAGAAGTACTTTATACGAACGGATCTGTTACCCTATAATTCTATAAATCGTATGAATTTTATTTATACTAGCAGTTAGTAAAACGGTAATATCAATCACCGTTCATTATTATTCTAAATATGAATCCATCCAAATAGCGTATTCAATAATGTGATACATATCAGCCAAACAAAAAGTCCCACATTAATTAGTAAATTAAAAATACCGATAAAAGCTGTTTTACCACTCCGTACTCCTTGTAAACCTATCATACTTATGACAAAAGATCCAAACAGCACACCAATCGCAAAATACTCTGGAGGTATCCCTGTAAACTTCTCGAAATAATAACCAAAAGGAGTCAAAGAAAATATAAAAATAAATACTATACAAGTCCAGCAACTAATTAAAGACCAGAATAAAGTTTTTTGCATTCTATCGCTACTTATATGATATATACAGCTAAAATTTCTATGTAAAATATTATATCCTTATTGCAGACTATTTTTTCAGAAAGAAGGTAATATATTGAAAAAAAAGAACATTCCCCTTTCTGTTTTCATCACACTACTTATTATTATAGGAGGAGTATATATCATGAAAGAAAAGCAAAAAAACGAAGCTAAAGAACAAGAACAAAAAAAAGAAGCAATGATACAAAAATCAAAGGAAGTAGCTATTGCTACAATAAAAAAAGACTTAGGTGTTGAAATGGTTGTAACTAGTTATCAATTAGAACCTACTATACAAATTATTTTTATTAATGGTCATCCAAACGACGATAAAAATAATATACTAAGTGTATCCATTTCATATGAAGAAAATTACTTAGTTACTTCAATTGGATATGATTACTTACCACAAAAGACTAATATCTAGTTGTTTCATTACGAGATAATTATAAGAAAGAATTGACTGAAAACTTACTTTTTCTCGTTCTATTATTTGTAGTCTCATACTTTGCTACAGAGGAATACAGTGAAATTGATATGTTATATTTAGTAGCAAGCTTTTTGATTCTCCTGAAATATAACGGACCAAACAAAAGACTTACCTTCCTTTGTTGTTTCCATCGTCTTTGCTAATAAGCTACCAGTTGCTTCTTTATTTTTTCGAACATTTCGAGAGACCTATGTAATCGTTTAATAAAGGCCCCTCCGCATCTTCGCAAGGGACCTTATCTTATTTCTATCAGATTTTACCGAAAGAGTACCCCTACTTCAAACAAAGTTGAGTGGGGGAGTATTCACATTCAGTTCACGAAAGCTTAACCATATCACCAATACCCCAAATCTCATTACTATATTGTAAAATCGTACGGTCACTCGCAAAGTGCCCAGATTGTGCAATATTGATGATCGACATCTCTAACCACTTTCTTCTGTTTTCGTATGCTCTCCCTACATCTTCTTGGCGCTCTGCATATGGACTAAAATCACGAAGAACAAAATACTCATCATTTTGGATGACAAGAGAATCATAAATTGCTTCAAATTCAGCGCCAGCATTTGTGAAGAAACCATTTGTTAATTGGTCAACTACTTTTTTAATATGCATATTGTGATGATAGTAGTCGTTCGCACGATATCCACCATTTTGATAATAATGCAGTACTTCTTCCGCCGTTAATCCGAAGATAAAACAGGCTTCGTCCCCAACTCTTTCTCTTATTTCAATATTAGCACCATCCAGCGTTCCGAGTGTAATGGCACCGTTCATCATAAACTTCATATTTCCTGTTCCTGATGCTTCTTTACTTGCTGTTGAGATTTGCTCACTTACATCTGCTGCTGGGAATATATCTTCCGCAAGTGAAACACGATAGTTTTCTAGAAAGATAACTTTCATATATTGACTCACATACGGATCTTCATTTACTTTTCTGGCAAGTTCATTTATTAATTTAATAATTTTTTTCGCATAATAATAGCCTGGTGATGCTTTCGCGCCGAAAATAAATGTGCGCGGATAAAATGAAAAGCTTGTGTCGTCTTTTAAACGATTGTACAAATATAAAATATGTAATACGTTTAATAATTGTCTTTTATAAGCGTGCAATCGTTTTACCTGTACATCAAAAATAGAATTTGGATCCACAACAATTCCCATCTTATTTGCAATTCTCTCAGCCAAAATACTTTTACGGTGCTGCTTTACAGAGTGTAACTTGTCTTGAAAAACAGTATCATACCGATAATCTTGCAACAATTGTAACTTTTCAGGTTGCTTCTTCCACTCCGTTCCAATCGCTTCTGAAATGAGATTCGTAAGCTGTGGGTTTGCTTTCATGAGCCATCGTCTATGAGCAATTCCATTTGTTTTATTATTAAATTTGTCTGGGAAAAACTCGTAAAACAACCGCATTTCACGTTGTTTTAGGATTTCCGTATGAATTTTTGCAACACCATTTACACTATAGCTTCCGACAATTGCTAAATGTGCCATTTTGACAAGATTATGCGCGATAATCGCCATATCTTCAATCCGCTTCCAATCATACGGATAACGCTCCCACAATTCATGACAAAAGCGTTCATTAATCTCTTCAATAATCATATAAATCCGTGGTAATAACGGTTTAAAAATATGAATCGGCCACTTCTCAAGCGCTTCTGATAAAGTCGTATGATTCGTATAAGAAATCGTATGAGTTGTAATATACCAAGCCTCTTCCCAAGCAAGCTTTTCTTCATCTAATAAAATGCGCATCAGTTCAGGAATCGCAAGAACTGGATGTGTATCATTGATATGAATCGCAATTTTCTCATGTAAATTGCGAAGCGTTCCGTTGCGTTCACGATGCAAACGAACGATATTTTGCAAGCTCGCTGATACGAGAAAATATTGTTGTTTTAACCGAAGTATTTTCCCTTCATCATGCGTATCATCAGGATATAAAAGTTCTGATACCACTTCTGTTTCACGTTTATATTTCAAAATATCCTTGCAGTTTTGCGGGAAGGAAACTGGCTCTGCGTTCCAAAGCCGAAGTGTATTCACAGTATCTGTTTCATATCCAACAACCGGAACATCATAAGGAACAGCCATAATAACTTCTGCATCAGTATGTCGAAACTCTAAGCGCCCATTAATTTGTACGGCTTCCACTTGTCCAAAATAACTCACTTCCACTGCTTGATCATGCCTTCTTACTTCCCAAACATTTTCATGAAGAAGCCACTGTTCAGGCAATTCTACTTGATATCCATCGACAATTTTTTGATCAAACAAGCCATGCTTATATCTAATACCACATCCGTGTCCTGGAAGATTTAACGATGCAAGTGAATCAAGAAAACAGGCTGCTAAGCGGCCTAGTCCTCCGTTTCCAAGCCCTGCGTCCGCTTCGCTTTCCTCCAATTCCTTCAATGAAACCCCAAGTTCTGAAAGACCTTTTTCACATATATCACGTATTCCTAGATTCAGCAAGTTACTACCAAGCAAACGACCGAGTAAGAATTCAATAGATAAGTAATACATTTGCTTTTGATTCCCGGCCCGGTACCTTTCATTTGTTGCAATCCAGTGCTGATTCATATACTCACGTACCATATGACCAAGCGTATTATACTGATCACGACTTGTAGAATCTTTGAAACTTTTTCCATACATCGTTTCTAGTTTTTCTAAAAAAGCTGCTTTAAAGCTTTCAACATGAGTAAACATCTTTTCACCACCTAAGAGTGTTTCAGCAAACTTTTATATAGTTCCTTGTATGCGAGAGCCGAATTTTTCCAGCTATAATCTTCTGTCATCGCCTGTTTGACAAGCTGATCCCATACCGGTTTATTATGATAGTACGTAAGCGCACGACGAACCGTATATAACATGTCATGAGCATTAAAATTTCTAAAGCTGAAACCATTTCCGGTCTCCGTTTTCTCATTATAAGACTGAACTGTATCATTCAATCCCCCTGTTTCCCTTACAATTGGGATTACACCGTATGCCAGTGCAATAAGCTGCCCAAGACCACACGGTTCAAATAATGACGGCATTAAAAATAAATCGCTGCCTGCATATACTTGATGTGCTAACTCCTCATTAAATCCGATATACACTTTCACTTTTTCTGGATACTCATATGCCATCCATTCGAAAAACTGCTCATATTCAGAATCTCCTGATCCTAAAATGATGCATTGTACATCATCTTCCATCATTTCATGAAATACCGTACGTACTAAGTCAAGGCCTTTTTGCTTTGTTAACCTTGTTACCATCGAAATAATTGGCGTATCTTCTTTTTCTGGCAAACCAAAGTAGCGCTGCAGTGCACGTTTATTTTCTTGCTTATCACATAGCGACTCTGCATCATACTGCGCAGTTATAAATGCATCTGTTTTCGGATTATATACGCTCGTATCAATACCATTTACAATCCCACTCAGCTTATCATTATATTTACGCAGTAAACCATCTAGCTTTTCGCCAAAAAATTCATATTGAATCTCTTCTTTATACGTAGGGCTAACCGCTGTAATACGATCGGAAGCGATGATGCCCCCTTTCATAAAGTTAACGTTCCCATAAAATTCAAGCTGTTCACTATGAAAATATTCGTCACCAAGCTCCAATAAATCATGCATAACCTCACGAGAAAATACACCTTGAAACTGCAAATTATGAATCGTATAAACGGTTTTAATATGTTGATATAACGGGTTGTCCCCATACTTTTCACGCAGTAAAAAATTCGCCATCGCGGTATGCCAATCATGACTATGAAGGATATCCACTTCAAAATCCAGGTGCGGCATACACTCTAATACTGCTTTAGAAAAGAACGAAAAACGTTCTCCATCATCATAATGACCATAAAGAGAATCCCTTTTAAAATAATATTCATTGTCGATTAAATAATACGTAATCCCGTCTTGCTCTCCTTTTAAAATCCCGCAATATTGATTTCGCCAACCGAGCTGAACATGGGTTACTTTGTGAAGCGTACATGCTTCTCGCAAGTGCGCAGGAATAAGACTATAGTTCGGAAGTATAATGCGAACGTTCACTCCTAATTTTTTGAGTTCCTTTGGAAGTGCACCCGCTACATCTGCTAGACCTCCTGATTTAATAAACGGTACGCATTCTGATACTGCAAATAAAATATTCACGTGTTGTTCCACTGCCTGAAAAGCGTGTACACTCTGTGCCGCCCTTCTTACAGCTTCCTCCCTTCGAATTTTAAATTCATATCATGATGAGCCAGTGAATCCCTATTAGATAGGATTTCACCGGCTATATAAATTCATTTTCATTTTTCAACATATAATCCACGCCATAAAAAAACAAAAGATACCCTCTATTTGCTTGCTTCTTTCGTTTTAACTTAGCATGGGGCCAAAAAAGGTACTGCCCACTTCTATGCAAGACAGGACACTCTCTTCACCTAAAAAAAGAATGTTTTCATTTATATTGAGATTTCAAGAATAACTCGTAATATTTTGACTTCGGACACTACCTTTTTCCAAAACATGTGGTTGTTCAGGCATTCCTGTTAAAACTACACCATCCTCAATCTTAACATCTTTATCAATAATAACACCATCTAATATACAATTATCTCCAATTTGGCTCTTTTGCATAATAATGCTATTGCGAATCACTGAACCTTCTCCAACCTTTACAGAACGGAAGACAACGCTATTCTCAACCTTCCCTGCAATGACGCTGCCATTTGCGATCATTGTATTTTGTACATTTGCTCCCTTTATATAACGCGTTGGTGGCTCATCTTTTACTTTTGTAAAAATTGGTGCTTCTTTCGTAAATAACTGCTTCCAAATAGAAGGCTGCAAAATTTCTAAACTATGCTTA
The DNA here is from genome assembly GCF_900107445.1 of Bacillus sp. 166amftsu. Classification (NCBI taxonomy): domain Bacteria; kingdom Bacillati; phylum Bacillota; class Bacilli; order Caryophanales; family Bacillaceae; genus Bacillus; species Bacillus sp. 166amftsu. Next base: position 1,212,564 of record NZ_FNQA01000001.1, read on the forward strand.
TAATAGCTTTCAATCGAATCAATGACAGCTACGTATCCTGTATGTTCATATGTTCCAATGTACAATGATTTCCCCTGTTTTTCTCTAACAACATCAAATAAACTATAATGCTCCATATCTTTATATGTTTCAAATAAATCTAATAATAGCTGTTTCTTAAGCACATAGGTTTGCAGGGGAACTCCTTCATGGCACACTTCCGTAACATCTGCTTCCGTATGTATATGTCTCTCTAATACTGCTTGAAAATTTATCGCTGTAACAAGATGACTATTTGTAATGACAACATACTCTTGTTTGCTGCGCAGAAAATAGTCAATATGTCTTCTAAAATGAGCAAAAGAACCAAACTCATCTTGATCACATTGGCAATTCGGAGGAAATAAAAATAAGCCATCGCGTTTTCTATCTAAATCCCATTGCTTTCCTGATCCGAGGTGATCCATCAAGGAACGATTTTTATGACTTGTAAAAATCGCTACACTATGAATATGAGAATTAACCATATTCGAAAGCATAAAATCAATGAGACGATAACGTCCTCCAAATGGTAGTGCTGCCAGTGAACGATGCCCTGTTACTTTCTTTAAGGAAGGAAAACTCCCTGTTGCATTAATAATTCCTAACATTGATTCTCCCATTCATCTCATCCCCCTTTTCTATTTCCCCTCAGCTATTAGTACGACATCATCGATATTTTTTTCTGGACGAATAATTGCCCCATCTTCAATGACCATACCTGATCCAACAATTGCTCTTTCGACGATAACATTTTTACCAATGCATGCATCCGGCATAATGACCGAATCGATCACCATACTTCCCTCTCCAACCGTCACGCCTTGGAATAAAACTGAGTGTTTTACATCCCCTTCAATAACGCATCCTTCATTAATTAATGATTCTTCCACCTTCGCCCCTTCAGCAATATACTGTGGTGGTTCATTCGGATTAACTGAATAAATACGCCAACTATGATCATTTAAATGTAAAGACGATTCTTCACGAAGCAAGTCCATATTTGCTTCCCACAAGCTTTTTACAGTTCCAACATCTTTCCAATACCCTTCAAATGGGTAAGCCACGAGCTTTTTCTCTTCATCTAATAAAAGCGGGATGACATCTTTTCCAAAATCATTACTAGATTCTGGATTTCTTGCATCCATCTCTAAATATTCTTTTAACACGGCCCAATTAAAAATATAAATACCCATCGAGGCAAGATTACTTTTTGGAAACTGTGGTTTTTCCTCAAACTCAACAATTTCCATGTCTTCGTTCGTATTCATAATTCCAAATCGACTTGCTTCATCCCAAGGTACTTCAATAACAGAAATCGAAACGTCTGCTTCTTTTTCAATGTGGTAATCTAGCATTTTACTGTAATCCATTTTATAAATATGATCCCCTGATAAAATCAGAACATATTCTGGATCATACTGATGTAAGTAATTTAAATTTTGATAAATTGCACTTGCTGTTCCTGTATACCATTTCACGCCTGAAGATTCCGAGTACGGGGGCAATACAGTCACGCCGCCATTCACACGATCTAAATCCCAAGCATTACCGATTCCAATATAGCTATGAAGCTCAAGTGGCTGATACTGGGTTAAAATCCCAACGGTTTCAATACCAGAATTTGCACAATTACTTAATGTGAAATCGATAATTCGGTACTTACCACCAAACGGAACAGCTGGCTTGGCTAAATTCTTTGTTAAAGCACTTAAACGACTACCCTTTCCTCCTGCTAGTAACATTGCTACGCACGTCTGCTTTTGTACCATCTTGTTTTTTGCTCCCCTTTCTCGTTTTCACTGGTCTTAAAATAGATACACCAAATGGTGGAATTGTTATTTCTACATGAGCAGACTGGTTATGATACGGCTCGCCTATTGCCTTCAGCCGTTTTTTATTCACCTGTCCTGAGCCGCCGTATATTACATCATCACTATTTAAAATTTCGTTATAATATTGGAATTCTGGTACGCCCACTTTATAATTTTCGTACACAATGTTTGTAAAATTGCATACAACAACAAGAACGTCTTCCTCTTTATCTCCTTTACGAATAAACGAAAATATACTTTGCTCATTATTGTCAGCATCGATCCATTGAAAGCCTTCCTGTGAGTGATCAAGCTGCCAAAGTGGTTTTGATCGCTTATACAATGCTATGAGCTCTTTAAAGTAATCATGCATATAACAATGCATTTCAAAATCATGTAAATTCCAATCTAGATCCTCGAGATCTTTCCATTCATCAAATTGACCAAATTCTCCGCCCATAAAGAGCAATTTCTTCCCTGGATGTGCAAAGAAATACCCGTATAATAAGCGAAGCTGCGCAAACTTTTCCCAGTAGTCTCCCGGCATTTTATTTAACAATGATTTTTTCCCGTGAACGACTTCATCATGAGAGAGCGGTAATATAAAGTTTTCGGAGTAAGCATAGAGCAAAGAAAATGTCATTTTCTCATGAATATATTTCCGATATTCCGGTGCACACTCCATATATTTCAGCACATCATTCATCCAGCCCATATTCCACTTATAATTAAATCCTAATCCCCCTTCATAAGTTGGAGCGGTCACAAGTGGCCAAGCTGTCGAATCTTCTGCAGTCATCAGAAATTCTTCGTCCTCTGCAAATACTGCCTCGTTTAACTCTCGTAAAAAGGAAACCGCATACTCATTACTTTGCTGCCTTCCTTCTTTTTCCCAATACAGCATATTTGCAACTGCATCGACGCGAAAGCCGTCAATATGGTAATATTTCATCCAAAACAATGCATTTGAAATTAAAAAATTTCGCACTTCCTGTTTTCCTAAATCAAAATTCACTGTTCCCCAAATACGATTTTCCCTTACATCCAAATCTTTATATTCATAAGTTGGTGCCCCATCAAATAAATACAAACCGTGAGCATCCTTACAAAAATGACCTGGTACCCAATCTAAAATGACACCGATTCCATATTTATGACATTCATCGACAAAATACATGAAATCATGAGGCGTACCAAATCGACTTGTCACTGCATAATATCCGGTTCCCTGATATCCCCATGAACGGTCATATGGATGTTCGACAAGCGGCATAATTTCAATGTGTGTAAATTGATGTTCTGCTACATAAGGAATGAGCTCATCTGCCATTTCTCTATATGAATACAAAGAGCCATCTTCTTTCTTTTTCCATGAACCAAAATGCAACTCATAAATTGCCATTGCTTCCTTATAACTTACTTTTCGTTTCTTCTTTCGGAACCAATTTCTATCATTCCATTTATATCCCCTTATATCAAAAATAACAGATGCCGTGTTTGGTCTTACTTCTGCATATGTTGCATAAGGATCTGCTTTTAAAATTGTTTCGCCACCTTTGGTTTCAATCGCATACTTGTATATCTCTTTTTCCTCCAAATGTGGTATAAACAATGACCAAATACCCTCTTCTGTCATTTTTCGCATCTTATGCTCGTCAATATTCCAATCATTAAAATCGCCAACTACACTCAAAGCTTTCGCATGAGGAGCCCATACTGTAAATCGTACGCCTTGTATTTCATCCTCTACTACAGGATGCGCGCCAAATATGTTATAGCTCTCATAACACTGTTTTGTGTGAAATTCATACACACTTTCTTCCATACAATTTGTTACACTCAATATGTTCACCTCACTAAGATGACAGAATTTTTATTACCTTGTAAACATTCGTTGAAATACTGAAATATCCTTGTGCATTTTTAAATAAATATACGTTTTTTCGCGGAAATTAAAGGGAACATTTTAATTTTCCGTTAAATATATCGAATTTTGACGAATATTCATTGAAAGCGGTTTATTTTAAAATAATTTTAAAAAAATAACAAAAAGCACTCCATGGGCAATAGAATGCTTTTTGTTATAAACGCCCCTTATCCAGTAAAGGAGGTATACTATGGGGATATACAAGGGAACTGGAAAAGGAATTTGTATGAGGTTATATATAAAATTCAGAAGCAGGAAGCAGTTTCCCGCTTCTAAATCATTTATCAATTATCTTAAAGTACTGGTGCCATTGTTTCTTTTAATACTTTTACTGAGTGAGCGAACTTCGCTTTTTCTTCTTCATTTAACTCAAGTTCAACGATTTCACGTACACCTTCTCGGTTAATAACAGCTGGAACACCTACATAAGCGTCTTTCTCACCATATTGACCTTCAAGGTATGCAGATACAGTTAGTACACTGTTCTCGTTGTTTAAGATTGCCTTTGTTACACGAAGTAGTGACATACCGATTCCGTAGTAAGTTGCACCTTTACGTTCGATAATGTGGTAAGCAGCATCACGTACATTTACAAAGATTTTATCTAAATCATCTTGGCTATACTGTTCGTTGTTCGCTAAGATTGTTTCTAATTTTTGTACACCTATAGTTGCATGACTCCATACTGGAAGTTCAGTATCACCGTGTTCACCAATGATGTATGCATGAACGTTGCGTGGATCTACATCTAAGTAATCACCTAGCATATAACGGAAACGAGCAGAGTCAAGAGTTGTACCAGAACCGATTATGCGTTCTTTTGGTAATCCAGATTCTTTCCAAGTTACATAAGTTAAGATGTCAACTGGGTTAGTTGCGATTAAGAAAATACCATCAAATCCAGTATCCATAATACCGCGAACGATTTGCTTAAAGATTTTTGTATTTTTCTCAACTAAGTCTAGGCGAGTTTCACCTGGCTTTTGTGGTAATCCAGCAGTGATAACAACTAAATCTGCATCTTTACAATCTGCATAACTACCGCTCCAAACCTTTGTTGGTGATGGAGAGAATGGTACTGCATGGCTTAAGTCCATTGCTTCTCCTTCTGCTTTCGCTTCATTTACGTCAACAAGTACGAATTCTTCAGCTACACCTTGGTTAATCATTGAGTAAGCATAACTACAACCTACAGCACCTGTTCCTACTAATACTACGCGATTGATACCTTTTTTCATGGTAATTTCCCCTCTCTATTGTTCACATTTATCATGATTGTTTAAGTAATTAATTAAAATACTAATTTAATGTTGTTTAACTTCCTTACATTCATATTGTAGCATAAGTTATTGTGAATTCATTCACAAATTATGACCTATTTGTGAACTTTTTCACACACAGTAGAAAGTTATTATATCAGGCGTGGAATCCATCAAAATGAAAGCCTTTTCTTTAGATTGTGAAAAGGCTGCTTTACTGTGTTGCTATCGTTTTGTCTATTAAAAATTAAAATAACACCTAATAAAAAAGCTATCCTTTCAACAACATTTCCAGAAAGAATAGCTTTCTCTTGGATCAAAGTTTTATCTTTTTTCTGGCATTAAGCGAGTGGCAACTCCAATCCTATTCCATGCATTAATAGCAACAATCTGCATAATAATTTCAGCAATTTGTTCTTCTTCAAAGAATTTCCTTACTTCTTCATATACCTCATCAGGAATATGCGTTTCCGCTACTAGTGTAATCGCCTCTGTCAAAGCAAGCACAGCACGTTCTGCCTCTGTAAAGAACGGTGTCTCACGCCAAGCATTAAGAGCATAAATACGCTGCTCTGTTTCCCCTAGTTTTCGTGCATCTTTCGTATGGAGATCAATGCAATACGCACATCCATTGATTTGAGAAGCCCGGATTTTAATTAGCTCTTTCAATGTCTCATCAATGCTTGTAGTCATCAAATATTTTTCTAATCCCGCCATTGCCTTATAACCTTCTGGATTTACCTTTCCCATTAAAAACCTTGTTTCCATTGTATAGTCCCTCCATAAAATAAAATTAATTTATACTTTGGCGTCAGGATATTGAATACTGTCTTTCATAAATCTTTTCATATCATGATTGTAGTTCATGACAGACCTTCTAAAAGAAAACATATATAGCATCCCTTTCATACCCTGTCACTTATAAGACAAATTAGCTTTTCAATTTGTGACAAAATAAAAAGAAATCTTAAAAAAATAAAGATTTCTTTTCATTTTTATACTATAGAACTGAAATATGCTTTAATTTATCGGGATTGACTACAATGTAGATTCTTCTAATTAATTCTCGGCTTTCATCCCACTCAAAACATATAGCTTTCTCTGCACATCCCTTATTCCTTGCTAAGATACCAATTTGACCATTTATGATAGTTGGAAGAAGTTCGACTTGAAAGAATCCCTTTGAAACAATTGCCTCCAAAAATGTCTGGATACGCTGTTTGCCCAAAATCGGAAATATGGCTGCACGCACTTTACCTCCTCCATCAGTGACAAAAGCTACGTCCTCTCTCAACAGATTAATAAACGCCTCAAAATTCCCTGTTTCTGAACCTTGGATAAAGGTATGTACCATTTTTTCTGTATGAATCGATTGCTGCGGATGTACTGACACTTCGTACTGTATCTTCTCTTTGCAACGGCTGTAAATCTTTCGGCAATTTACTTCTGATTTATTTAAAAGCTCAGCTATTTCACGATAATCGTACCCAAGTGCTTTCCTTAAAACGAATATGGCTCTTTCAACAGGAGTTAAATTCTCTAACAATACAAGGAATGCATAGGATACTCTTTCGCTTTGAATTATAGTTTCCATAGGATTTAATTTCGCTGTATCTATTTCCGGCTCAGGAAGCCATTCTCCTGTATATATTTCTCTTTTTTTCCGTGCTGATTGTAGTATATTCAAACAATGGTTCGTCGTCATCTTAATTAAATACGCTTTCATATTTCTAACTGGCTCTTGGTTCACATATTGACTTTTCATAAGTATATCCTGTGCAACATCCTCCGCATCACTAACAGAGCCAAGCATTCGATATGCGACAGAGTATACTAAAGGTTGATAGGTTCGATACAAAGTTTCAAAACCCATATTATCACTCCATTCTATAGCGTGTCTCAATATAAAAATATATGATTTGTTATAATGAAAAGATTATTTTTCTGCTACGGAAGGCTTGTATAATTATCTCTTCCATTTTTTCATATTCCATCGCTCTCTCCTTTCTATTAGTCAGACGCTCAAAGCATACAAAAGTATACTAAAAAACAGACGTATCAAAGTCTGTTTTTTCCCTGAATAACTATCCACTTAAATAAGAATGAAACAAAATATTTGAATTTCATGCAGGCTTGCTTTCTCTTTACGAGTTTTTGGTACTCCCGTTATTTTGTTCCGAATGAAATATGTTATTTTCACTTGTAGCAACAATCTTTACCTTGTATGGCAGTTTGTTAATCCCTATATACATAACCGGATTCTTATCTTTTCCCTTACCCTTTTCAGGATTTAAATCAATAACGGACGTATCTTTTTCATCTTTCACTTCTTTTACCGTAATTTTATCATTTTAGTGCCTTTCACTACCACTGGTCATCTATTTCTAGAAGGATTGAATATTCTCTTTTTTAATGCTATTTTGTTTAAAAACAAGTGAAAAAGCATTACAACTTGTTTTTTAGCGTTCATATTTGTCTTATTCATTATGGCAAAACAAATTCACTTGCTTCGCTCTTCTTAATTCAGCGTGTAATGAAACAGAAATATTATATAATTTAGGAAAGTGGAAAGAGGTGATATTATGGAGGATAACATGCGGGAAAGCAGAAAAATAGCTACGCCCATTCTTTGGACTATTTCTTTACTTGTCGCTACACTATTAGTTTTTGTAATCACACGATTATATCCAAATACCAATTTACAGATTAGCATTGTTTTATTCTCTATCATAGACATTGGATTTATAGTCGCTTTGATTTTGGGAATTAAGACAAAAAACGCTAGTATAATGATCTTCAGTGTTATATCTAACGGCATATTTTTTATACTACTATCCATTTTTATTTTTTTACTATTAGTTGCTAATGGTATTTCAGAACCGTAACAAAATCATTGATAAATAAAAAAAGAGATAGCAGATTATGCTATCTCTTTAAGTATGACCCGTACGGGATTCGAACCCGTGTTACCGCCGTGAAAGGGCGGTGTCTTAACCACTTGACCAACGGGCCAATTTCTGGCAGAGAAGAAGGGATTCGAACCCTCGCACCGCGTTAGCGATCTACTCCCTTAGCAGGGGAGCCCCTTGAGCCACTTGGGTACTTCTCTATATTATATGGCTCCGCAGGTAGGACTCGAACCTACGACCGATCGGTTAACAGCCGATAGCTCTACCACTGAGCTACTGCGGAATAATGGTGGGCCTAAATGGACTCGAACCATCGACCTCACGCTTATCAGGCGTGCGCTCTAACCAGCTGAGCTATAGGCCCCCAATAGAAAAGCGGGTGAAGAGAATCGAACTCTCGACCAGAGCTTGGAAGGCTCTTGTTTTACCACTAAACTACACCCGCATAAAATTATAAAATAAATGGTGAGCCATGAAGGACTCGAACCTTCGACCCTCTGATTAAAAGTCAGATGCTCTACCAACTGAGCTAATGGCTCATTTTGAAAGTGGTGCCGGCTAGAGGACTTGAACCCCCAACCTACTGATTACAAGTCAGTTGCTCTACCAATTGAGCTAAGCCGGCTTTCCAAAAAAAAAAAAGATGGCTCGGGACGGAATCGAACCGCCGACACGAGGATTTTCAGTCCTCTGCTCTACCGACTGAGCTACCGAGCCTTTATGTAAATGGCGGTCCCGACCGGGGTCGAACCGGCGATCTCCTGCGTGACAGGCAGGCATGTTAACCACTACACCACGGGACCATTTGGTTGCGGGGACAGGATTTGAACCTGCGACCTTCGGGTTATGAGCCCGACGAGCTACCAGACTGCTCCACCCCGCGACGATATCATATTCTTTTTTTAAA